>CAYZQS010000036.1:0-23789 GCA_964480735.1 uncultured Rhodobacterales bacterium | reverse complement strand
TTGGGACGCGACAGCGGACGCCAAACTGTCTGGTTAATTTTAAGGTGAACATCAAACGTAGGCCTATTCAAAATTTGACCTGATCTGACCTTCGCTGCACATAAACAAAAGTGCAACTTCGGACGTTCGAATGTCTCGCAGTATTCGGAAGAATTGGGCTTGAAGCGGACTTTCGCTGCACCCGGAATGAAAACCCGCAGTCCAGCTCACGTCCGCAATCGTGGTCCAAACAAGTTCTCTTTGCGGACACGTGCTGCAGATTGCATTAATGTCTGCTATTGGGCACCGGCACCGCAAATCAGCATTAAGAGAAAAAATGATGTCTAAAGAAGTCGAGATCGCAAAGCGGTATTTTGAAGTTTTGAATAGCCCCTAGTTTCCTAGGCGCCTTCTTGGTTCACATTTTGTTGTCTATTTTCGAAGTCGACGGGCGACAGCATCCCGTTTCTCGCATGCTTTCGTTTTGGATTGTAGAACATTTCGATGTAGCCAAAAACGTCTTGCCTCGCAGCCTCGCGTGTTTTGTATTTCCTGCGGCGGATACGTTCGCGATTGAGCAAGTTGACCAACCTTGAGCCCCAGCCACGGGTCGACGGGCAAATATCCTTCACTTGCCGCCCATGACAGCATGGGTCGCAGAACGCGGATGGCTGATGCTGCTCTGATTTGGGAAGATTCTGTCGCGACGTTATCCCGCAGGTCGATGCCGTGGTAAATGCTGAGGTCCGTTATCCTAACTTTGCCGATCCGTGGTTCTGCCCAGATGCGCCATACGGACTCGACGTCTTGGAAAGAACGCATCCGCGCGCCAACAGCATTTGTATATCGGCCAAACAGCTCGCTCACTGTGTTGATGCCTCAGGCAGCGCCTGGGCGAAGTCGGTCCGCCTTAATCGCCTCAGTGGCACTTCGGGCGTCCTTCACCGATAAATCAGGAAACAATCCCAATCGCGCGCGCGTGCGCTGCCGTCGTCCGCTTTCGGTCTTTCCATCCGGGGTGATAATCTCCCAGACCTTTGGACCTTTGACTCCGATCCGCAAAATCAGGCCCCGCACCACATCATCGCGAACCTCGCAAGAAGACTTCCGCGGTTTAAGTGCCGCAGCCTTTCGCTCATTCAATCTGATTGCCATCTGATTTTCTTGTGCGTTTTACATTTTGCCCGTAGGTTCATACGGTTTCCTATGGCCCCACAAATACATGATGCATATATGTGTAGGAACCCGCAAGAATATGGGTGAAACTTAGAACGACGTTTATGTTATCAGTAGGTCCGCGGTTCGAGTCCGTGTAGGGCACCATTTACCGCAAGGCGGCCTCGATGTTGCCGCCGTCCACTGTCATCACATGGGCGGTTGTCCGTTCGCTTTGGGCCAGCGCAACGAAAGCGTCCGCAACGTGGTGAGCCTTGACCTCCCGACGGATCAGATTGCCGGCCATATAGGTTTTTTCGTCAACACCACGGGCCTTTGCACGGGCGCTGACGAAATCCGCGTCCAACAGACCGGATCGGATGCGATCAGCGTTCACCCCGTTCACGCGCACGCCCCCGGGGCCCAGTTCCAGCGCCAGTTGGCGCAGCAAAAAGAACGTGGCGGCCTTGGGAATGCCATAGGCGCCAAAGCCTTTGCCCGGGTTTACCGCTTGTTTTGAAACGTTAAACAGGATTTGCCCGCCACGGGATTGTTTTTCAAACACCCTTGCGGCGGCGGCAGCAAAGGACTGATGGGCAAAAAAGTTCAGTTCAAAACTTTTGCGCAGTGTGGCATTGGAAAGTTCTGTCATTTCACCACTAAAGGCGGCCCCGGCGTTGGACACCAAAATATCAAGCCCGCCAAAGCACGCGCAACAGGCGCCCGTGGCGATATCAGCCGCCTTTTCATGCGTCACGTCAACGGCAATGCCACTGTGACCAGCGCCAAGGTCTGCCAGCGCATCATCCAGTGCTGATTGTTCCAATTCGACCAGAAAGATATTCGCCCCGAGTTTGGCAAACGCCTTGGCGGTGGCCAGCCCAATGGCCCCGCCGCCACCGGTCACCATCACCACCCGGCCCGCCATCGCGGGCGGCACCCCTTTGCCAAGTTTGGCCTGTTCAAGCGACCAGTATTCCATCTCAAACAATTGCGCCGCACTCACCGGATGGAACCCGCCGCAATCCTGGCCATAGCTCATGGCGGCGATGTTTTGTTCGGCCAGATCGGCGGCAATTCCCGCGGCTTTGGCCGTCGCGCTGATCCCGACAACGCCAACCCCCTTGATCCAGGCCAGATTGGGGGCCGGGTTCAGCATGATCTTTGGGCTTTGCGATATTGCGGCGTGGGTATCAAAATAACTGCGGTAGCCGGTGATATAGTCTTCCACCACCGCTTTTATACCCTTTGCACCCGCGTTCAGTGATTTTTCGTCAAGCACCAGCGGGCACCCTTTGGTGCGGATCACATGATCAGGCGTGGCAACCCCGCGCCTGCTTAAGACCGGCAGATCATTTCGCTCAAAAAATTCAGCTACGTTTGCGCCGCAGCGCAGATCCATGACCGGCATGGCAGCATCCGGGTTGCCCAAGAAAGCCGCATTTTTTGCACCGATTATTCCGCGCAGGATTGGCAGTATTTCGGTGGCTTGCGTCGCCATGTCCGCCTGCGCCCGTTGGCTTTGCGCCAGTTTCCCGCCGCGTTTTTTGATCAGCCAATCCTGGGCCAGATTTGTGTGATCGATGATCAGATCATAGGCTTTTTTGGCATCATCAGAAAACGCAAAATGCCCGTGTTGCAACAATATAAGGCCCTCAACACGCGGATTGGCCTCGTAAACTTCGGCGGCCGCTTTGGCCAGTTCAAATCCCGGCATAAAGAAGGGAACAACCGCGATCTTATCACCAAATATCTGTGGGATCACTTCTGCGGCATTTGGCAGATTGGCCAATCCCAGCATGGCGGTTGCGTGGGTGTGATTGATAAACGCATGCGGCAGATAGGCGTGCAGCAGCGTTTCAACAGAGGGCGTCGGGCCACCGGTGTCCAGCATATTGGCCCGCGTGGCATTGACCATATCCGCGTCAGACAAGGCTTCCAGCGCCCGGATCGCCAGCAAATTGTCAAGCCTCACACCGGGCATGCCGGATGTGCCGATGGTGGCCAGATCATGACCGCTGCCTTTGATGTGCAGAACGTCAATCCTGGCGCCAAAAAGATCCTCGCGTACAACTTTGCAGGAGGTGTTGCCGCCACCATGTTGCACCAGTGCCGGGTTTTGCCCGATCAGCTGCGAGCCATAGATGTGCAACGCCAATTGTTGATCAGCAACGTTGTTGCCCGCGGCCTTTTGCCGTTTGGCCGCTTCGCCTTGATCCCAGGTGTTTGCAACCATAATGCGCCCGCTTTGATAGTTTTATGTTCGCAGCGCATAGACGCGGCGTTGTTGTGTTTTGGTTATCAGAGCGTTCGCACAGATGGAATAGGGCCGCACTTTTCGCGGCGCCCGGCCTTCTAGTCTAGTGATTTTTCCGGGAACAGCGCCGCCAGTCCGCTTGGTGAGGCCGCACACACCCCGCGTTCGGTAATCAGGCCGGTCACCAGCCGGCGCGGCGTTACATCAAACGCCGGATTGCCACCGGGCGTGCCATCAGGTGAAATCTGCACCTCGGCCACGGTTCCATCGGCCAGTTTGCCCTGCACGTGGGTAACTTCGGTATCGGTTCTTTCTTCAATCGGAATTTCCGCAATCCCGTCTTTTACCGTCCAGTCGATGGTGGTTGACGGCAGCGCCACGTAAAACGGAACGTTGTTGTCTTTTGCGGCCAGCGCTTTCAGATAGGTGCCGATTTTGTTGCACACGTCCCCATGCGCGGTGGTGCGGTCGGTGCCCACAATCACCATATCCACCTGTCCGTGCTGCATCAAATGGCCACCGGCGTTATCGACAATCAGATGATGCGGAATGTTGTGACTGTTCATTTCCCAGGATGTCAGCAGGGCGCCCTGATTGCGCGGCCGGGTTTCATCAACCCAGATATGAACCGGAATATCAGCAGCGCGGGCGTGGTACATGGGCGATGTGGCAGTGCCCCAATCCACCGTTGCCAGCCAGCCCGCGTTGCAGTGGGTCAGGATGTTGACCGTCTCGCCCGGTTTTTTTCGCGCTGCGAGTTTCTTTATTATCTCAAGCCCATGCACGCCGATCATGCGGTTGCATTCCACGTCTTCTTCACAGATTTCATGGGCGCGTTTCATGGCAGCGCCGGCGCGGTCTGCATTTGCCAATGGCGTCAGCAAGGCTTTCATATCGTCCAGTGCCCAACGCAGGTTGATGGCGGTTGGCCGGGTTTCGTGCAAAAAATCCCAGATCGCATCAAGGGACGCATCAGAAGCATCACTCGCCATTTCAACTGCCACGCCATACGCCGCCGTCGCGCCAATCAGAGGCGCACCACGCACCCACATATCGCGGACGGCGGCCGCAAAATCGTCCCGGTTGCACAGATCAACCACGCGAAATTCATGCGGCAGCCAGCGCTGATCAATGATCTGTACCTGACCGCTGGCCGCGTCAAACCAGATCGAGCGATAATGTTTTCCGTTTACTTTCATGCGGTGGCCCTTGCTAAAACCTGGCTTCAATTGAGATTGGTTTGCCGGGCGCGTCAATGCCGATTGAAAAATATGGCAAAACAATTCACCGGAATTGGTGCCGGTAGCCTTATAAGATGACGCGACGCGGGGTTGCTTTTGCTGCCCAAATCGATTTCGGTTGATTGTGTGGGACCAAAACCCGGCAAAAGCCGGCGTCAAAAGGAGGGCACCCAATCGCGCGTTCGTCCACCACTTATTCCATCGCGCCGCTTTTGGCGGTGAACTTTGTTGGCACGCTTGGCTTTAGCATTGTCACGCCGTTTCTGGTTATTCTGGTCACCAAATGGGGCGGCAACGCGGTGATATACGGGTTGATGGCCGCGACCTATTCTTTCTTTCAGTTGTTTGGTGCGCCGGTTCTGGGGCATTTGTCAGACCGCATCGGACGACGGCGGGTGTTGCTGTACAGCCAACTGGGCACTTTGGTGTCATGGGGCATTTTCCTGATTGCCTTCATTTTGCCCAGTGCAACAATTCTGTCAGTCGAAGGCGGATTGCTTGGCAGTTTTGCCGTAACCTTGCCCCTGTTGGTCTTGTTTTTCGCCCGCGCGCTTGACGGTGCAACGGGCGGCAATGTGTCAGTTTCCAACGCCTATCTTTCGGACATCACCACCAAGGATCACCGCAGCCGGGATTTTGGCCGCATGGCGGTATCAACCAATCTGGGCTTTATCGTTGGACCGGCGCTGGCGGGTCTGTTGGGGGCAACGTTGCTGGGCGAGGTGGTGCCGGTGCTGGCGGCTTTTGTGATCTCTGCTGCCGCGCTGGCGCTGATCCAGTTTGGTCTGGCGGATATCCGGCCCAAGCAGATTACAGAGCATCTGGAAGACCACAACGCCTGTGCCGTTTACGGTCACGAGCACCGGCGCGGCTATAAAGTGGAATGCGAAAAACCCGATGGTATCGGCGCCATTTTGCGCCTGCCAAACATGCGCCTGTTGCTGTCGGTCAACTTTCTGGTTTTGCTTGGTTTCAGTTTTTTCTACGCCGGATTTCCGATCCACGCGTTGCAAGGATTGGGATGGTCCATTACCGAAATGGGAAGCTATTTCGCCTTTCTTTCCTTGGTGATGATTGCAGTGCAGGGGCCGCTTTTAGGGGCCGTCAGCAACAGGTTTCCCGACCGTTTGCTTATGGGATTTGGCGGATTGGTTTTGGCAGTCGGTTTTGCGATGCTTTACGGGTCAGACCCGATCTTGGTTTACGCAAGTGCCGCGTTGATTGCGCTTGGCAACGGCCTGATGTGGCCCACGTTCATGTCTGTGCTGTCCAAATTCGCCGGTGACACGTTGCAAGGTGCCGTGCAGGGATATTCCGGCAGCATCGGTGCGGTGGCCAGTATTGCCGGGCTGATCGGCGGCGGGCTGGCCTATGTGCAATTTGGGGCATCGGTCTTTCCGATTTCCGCCGTGGTGATTGCAGCGTCCGCTCTGCTGGCGTTTGCGGTTGCACCGGTTGGTGACCCCAAGGAGGCCTGATTGGCCGCGAAAATGCCGGTCCGGCACGTGGCGCAAAGAGGTCAGATTTTGTCGCTGGTTTCCATATGGTTTGCATCTGTATTTCATATGGTTTTCTAAGCATCAGGCGCACAAGGAATTGCCCGTCCCAAAAGCACCCGCGACAAATATTCAAGGACCAACAGCATGCCGGAAATCCAAAAAGACGAAACCGCAGGCGGAAAGAAACTGCCCTCGCACACCCGCGTTGTTGTCGTCGGCGGCGGGGTTGTGGGCTGTTCGATCCTGTTTCATCTGGCAAAGTTTGGCTGGAAGGATGTGGTGCTTCTGGAGCGAAGTGAACTGACAAGCGGGTCAAGCTGGCACGCGGCGGGGCAAATTCATACCATCAGCTCAGACCCCAACATCAGTCGCCTGCAGGGGTATACCATCGATCTTTATAAAGAGATCGAGGAAACCAGCGGTCACTCTGTTGGTCTGCACATGACCGGCGGGTTTTATCTGGCGTCCAACAAACCGTGGTATGACTATCTTAAACGCGAACGTTCAAAAGCGCGGTATATGGGATTGCAACAGGAATTTATTTCGCCAAAAGAAGTTGCAGAACGACATCCGCTGATCGATCCCAAACACTACCACGCCGCCCTGTGGGACGAACAGGACGGTGATCTTGATCCAAGCGGTGCGACTTACGCCTTTGCCAAATCGGCCAAGGCGCACGGGGCGCAGTATTTTACCCATACGCCGGTAACGGCGACGGTTCAGCGCGCCGATGGATCGTGGGACGTGACCACGCCCAAGGGTGTGATCAATGCGGAACATATTGTGAATTGCGGTGGCCTTTGGGCGCGGGAAGTGGCGCAGATGCAAGGCATCACCCTGCCGGTACAGCCAATGGAGCATCACTATCTGTTGACCGAGGCAATCCCCGAAATCGCCGCGCGGGACAGACAACTGCCCTGCGGCATTGATTACGAGGCCAACATCTATTTCCGGCAGGAACGGCAGGGCATGTTGCTTGGCACCTACGAGCCTGTGGGAACGCCCTGGCGCGTTGGCGGCACGCCGATGGATTTTGGCCACGAGTTGCTGCCGCCAAAGCTGGACAATATCGCCGACCGGATGGAACTGGCGTTTGAGCGTATTCCGGCGCTGGCCACCGCCGGTATCAAAGACGCAATCAACGGTCCGTTTACCTTTGGCCCGGACGGTAATCCGATGATCGGCCCCGTGCCGGGGATGAAGAATTACTGGTGCGCAGTCGGAGTGATGGCCGGGTTCTGTCAGGGCGGTGGCGTGGGGCTGACGATGGCGGAATGGATGATTGACGGCGAGCCGTCGATAGATGTCTGGGCCATGGACGTGGCGCGGTTCGGGTCTTGGGCCAGCCCCGATTGGGGCACCGTGAAATCAACCGAAAATTACGAGCGCCGGTTTGTGATGACGTTTCCCAATGAAACCCTGCCCAAAGGTCGGATGCAGAAAACCACGGCTCTTTATGACCGCCTGATTGCCAAAGGCGCTGTGATGGATCAGTCCTTTGGGCTGGAAAACGCCCAGTGGTTTGCCGATGGGCCCAAAGACGCCCACGAAGACCCAACGTTTGAGCGCAACCGCTCCCATGCCTATGTGGCCCGCGAAATTGCGGCGGTGCGCACCGCCGTTGGCGGGATTGAGATCGCCAATTTCGCCAAGCACGAATTTAAGGGCTCTGGCGCGCGGGACTATCTGAACGCCACACTTGCCGGATTTATCCCCAAGCCGGGCCGCCTGACCTTGACGCCAATGCTGATGCCATCTGGCAGGCTGTACGGTGATCTGACCGTGGCCTGTCTGGCAGAGGATCACTTTATGCTGTTTGGTTCCGGTGCCATGCAAGAAGCACACCGGCGCTGGTTTGAGCGTGACCTGCCCGGTGATGTCGCCTACATCAACGCCTCTGACGACTGGCACGGCATTGCCCTGTCTGGGCCCAATTCCCGTGATCTGCTGGCGCGGTTAACCCGCGACGATGTCAGTGCAGGCGCTTTTAAGTTCCGCGATGTGCGCCAGACCTATGTTGGCGGCGTGCCGGTCATCCTGAACCGGATCAGCTTTTCCGGCGAGTTGGGTTATGAAATCTATTGCCACCCCCAGTATTTGCTGCGTCTGGCCGGGGCGGTGGAAGACGCCGGTGCCGATCTGGGCTACCGCTGGTACGGCGCACGCGCCCTGATGTCGATGCGGCTGGAAAAAGGCTGGGGGGCCTGGTCACTTGATTTTCGCCCGGATTTTGATGCGGTGGAAAGCGGGTTGGACGTTTTCATCAACTGGAATAAAGAATTCGTCGGCAGGGCGGCGGCGGAAAAAGCCCGCGCCGAAGGACCGGTGCAAAAATTGATCACCATGACCATCGCCGTGGATGGCATTGACGTTTCCAATGACGAGGCGATCCTGAAAGACGGCAAAGCCGTTGGCTATGTCAGTTCCGGCGGCTATGCCCATCACGTTCAGAAATCTGTGGCGATGGGCTATGTCAAATCAGAATTCGCGGCGCCGGGCACGATTTTGCAGGTGGAAATTCTTGGCGAATTATACGACGCCACGGTGTTGGGTGCCCCGCTTTATGACGCAAATGGCGCGAACATGCGCCTGTAAATATGTGCAACGCCTTGGGTTAAGAGTGCTGTGTGGACCCCAACGCCTGTGCGGAATGGAAATTTTCGGCTTGTCGCTGACTTGCAAGTTACGCAGTATTGATTGCGCAGCAAATAAGGAAAAACGATGGGTTCGGACCGGTGGCAAAATCAGGGTGCGCGGGGCTGGGACGGCGCAAATGTAATGCACCCCTGGGACAATTCCGGTTATTTTCATGACGAATCCCGCACGTTTATCGAACGGGCCAACGGCGTCTATGTGTTTGACGATACGGGCAAACGCTATCTTGATGGCCCCGGTGGCATGTGGTGCGTGCAGATCGGTTATGGGCGGCGTGAAATTGCCGATGCAATGGCCGATCAGGCGCTGCAGCTTGGCTATTTTTCGATGTTCAACACCTCTAACTCTGTCACCGCCCGGCTGGCGCATGAAATTGCTGCGCGAACGCCGGGAGACCTAAACACCGTGTTCTTTACAACCGGTGGATCAACCGCTGTGGATACGGCGATCAGATTTGTACATTTTCGCAACAATGTTCTGGGACGGCCGGACAAGAAACTGATCATCTCGCGGCAGAAAGCCTATCACGGCAGTACCTATCTGGCGGCCACGGTCAGCGGTAAGGAACGCGACAAAAACTGGATGGATACCCACGGCGATCTGGCGCATTTTTTGCCGGATGTGAACCCGGCGCACCGCACCAAAGGCCAAAGCGACGCGGCGTTTCTGGACCTTAAGATTGCCGAACTTGAAACCGCGATAACCAGCATCGGCGCTGAGCGCATAGGCGCGTTTATTGCCGAGCCGATTTTAGCGTCCGGCGGGGTGATCGTACCGCCCAAAGGGTATCAGCAGCGGTGCCTAGAAGTGTGCCGCCGGCACGATATTTTGTATATTTCAGATGAGGTTGTAACCGGATTTGGGCGCCTTGGGCACTGGTTTGCCTCTGAACCGGTCTTTGACATTGTGCCAGACATTATCACCTGCGCCAAAGGTTTAACCTCGGGTTATGTCCCGATGGGGGCGGCAATATTTTCTGACCGCTTGCTGGCCGAGATTTCATCGGCTGAAGGTGATGCCACGTTTTCCAATGGATTTACATATTCCGGCCATCCGGTCAGCGCCGCCGCCGGACTGAAAAATATCGAGATTATGGAGCGTGAGGGCCTGATGGATCATGTGCAATCCGTCGCGCCGCATTTTCAGGAACGGCTGCAAGGTTTGCGCAGGCTGCCACTGGTGGCAGAGACCCGTGGCATGGGGCTGGTTGGGTGCGTGGAATGTCGCGCCGAACAGATCAGCGATGATCCACTGGCCGCAGACCGGGCGGTTGGCGCGATCATCGACCGGCACTGTCAGGAATTGGGCCTGTTGGTGCGCCCAATTGTGAACATGTGCGTGTTCTCTCCGCCGCTGGTCATTTCCCGCGGGCAAATCGACGAAATGTTTGATCTGCTTGAAAAGGGAATAGCGCGGGCAACAGACGAGATCGCCCGCGAGGGTCTAAGGTAGGTCGGGAATTTAAAGCGCCGGATCAGTGGCCGGTCGGTGCGAGTGGTTCAATATTACCGGGTGGTGGCCGTGTGCCCAGTCCTGAGCCAAGCAGTCTGCGCCCAAAATTCCCTGTTAACAAGGTATATACAGGGAATATCGAGCGTTTTTAGGGATCTTCGAGGCTATTCTTGGCTCAAAGCTCAGCCTGTGCTGCGGAACCGCGAATATCCGGTAATTCCATACAGGGAAATTATTCGCCCAAAACTAAGAAGATATACACCGAACAGGGAAAATATGCTCATCTAACCGGCTTCAATGGCATTCAGTCGGATTGCTCCCATTAAATGGGCAACTTGCGCCGATAAAACAGTTCTGGCAGTTGAAGCGAGGGCTGCGGGAAGCGACCGCAGCTCGCCGTCGCGCGCAACAACGGTCAGAGTCCGCGATAAGCCAGCGACAGGCAAAGGCAGGATGCGCAAGTTCATATGTTCGACCAACCCATCAATGAGCAGTGTCGGCGTAAGCAAAGAAAACCCCATCCCGTTTGATACACATGCTGTCACCATGCTGGAGCGATCGGCCTGCAATACACGTTCGGGCACAAATCTCAGCCGCCTTAGATGTTGCATGGTTTGACGGCCCGCATATGTAGTGTCCGCGAAACGCACAAGCGGAAGCTTGGATTGGACAGCCTCAAGGCTATCTACCGGGCCAACATATGTTTTTGGCAGAACCAGTAGAAACGACTCTTTCAAGACGGTGTGGCGTTCCAGCCCGTCGAGGTCGTAAAATGGGTTTGACGTCAGCGCCAGGTCGGCTTGTTTGGTGCGCAGTAGTTGTTCATGGTCACCGCTTTGGCCAGCATGAAGGGTCATATCCTCGACCTGAAATTCATTTTTAGCTAAAGATACAACTGCTGGGGTTATTGTCGTTGCAACTGATGCCTGAATGCCGACACGCAGCATACTGATTGGACGCGGCCCGACGTGGCGCATCTCGGTTTCCATGTCCGACAGAGCATTAAGGATTGTTACGGCTTGACGGTGCAACAAAGTCCCGGCCTGGGTTAGCCTGGTTGGGCGCGAAGCGCGGTCAAAAAGCGCAACCCCATATGTGGATTCAAGTGACGCAATGTGTTGCGAGGCGGCAGGCTGCGTCAGCCCCAGCAGTTTTGCGCCGGCGCGCATCTGGCCGGTTTCGGCAACGGCGACAAGAGCTTCAAGCGAGCGAATAAGTCCCGGACTGAATTGACGCTTTCCCGACACGATCTTGCTGGCCTCCGATTGTATTAATATTTCTGATACTATGTGCAAATTGTTGCATGGCGTCAATCGGGATGGCAGCTTTGCTTTACGGAGGATCATGCATGAACACTGCCCCAGCAAGGCGGGGACGCCGACGACAGGCGGGCCCAAGACCTGACCCGACACCTCGATCGCCATTCATCCTTCGCAAACTGAATACATTCAACGTTTTGGGCGAAGAGGGGCTGTGTCTGATCGAAGAAAACGCAGACATTATTCTTCGCGATACCGGGATGGAGTTTCACGGCGACCCTGAAATTTTGGAGATTTTTGCCAATGCCGGCTGCGATATTGACGGAACGCGCGTCCGGTTTGCACCCGGTTTCTGTCGCCAGACCGTTCAGGCTACCGCCCCGGCCCAGTTTATTCAACACGCGCGGAACCCGGCGAACAACGTGCAGATGGGCGGTAATGCTACCGTGCTGTGCCCGTCTTGGGGTCCGCCTTTCGTCCACGATCTGGACCGCGGCCGGCGCTATGCGTCCTATGATGATTTTGAGACGCTGGTGAAACTCCACCACAGCCTACCCTGGCTGCATCATTCGGGTGGCGTGGTTTGCGAGCCCGTGGACCTGCCAGCCAACAAGCGGCATCTGGATATGCTTTATGGCCACATCCGCCATTCTGACCGGGCCTTTATGGGGGCATTTATCGGGGCGGAACGCGCAAGCCACGCAATCGACATGGCCAAAATTGTATTTGGCGAGGATTTTCTGTCAGAAAATGCGGCGCTTTATTGCGTCTCCAACACCAATGCGCCCTTAGTGATGGACGCCCATATGTCTGGCGCGCTGAAAACCTACGCACGCGCCGGACAGCCTGTGGCCTGCACGCCCTGGGTGTTGACGGGTGCGATGAGCCCCTGCACGGTGGCCGGAACACTCGCCCAGATCCTGGCCGAAACGATGGCGTGCCTTGCCTTGGTCCAGCTGATCAAGCCTGGTGCGCCCTGCTTGATGGGCACTTTCGCCTCAACCATGTCAATGAAGTCGGGCGCGCCGACTTTTGGCACGCCAGAAGCCGGCTTAATGGTTCTGGCCGCAGGTCAACTTGCCCGTCGCTTGAACGTGCCGCTTCATACCGTTGGAACTTTGTCGGCGTCCAAAGTGCCCGACGCTCAAAGCCAGCAAGAGGCCACTTGGGGTCTGATGATGGCGATGTTTGCAGGCGCCAACCTCATAAACCACGCGACCGGTTGGTTGGAGGGCGGGCTTGTCACATCGTTCGAAAAAACCATGCTGGATCACGACTTATGCGGCAAAGTTGGCCGTTTCTTTGATGGAATTGATCTGGGGGTGAACGCGCAGGCAATGGAAGCGATTGCAATAACGGGTCCGGGGCAGCATTTTCTTGGCTCTGAACACACCCAGCACAATTTTATGGATGCTCTGTTCCGGCCACTGACGCCGGATGACAATTCATATGAACAATGGAAAGACGCCGGGGAAAAAGACGCCGCCACCCGCGCAAACGGCTTGTGGAAGTCTCAATTAGACGCCTACCAGGATCCGGGGCTTGATATTGATATTGATGCGGCCCTTCAGGCCTACATCTCAATGCGAAAGGCGGAGACGCCAGACCGGGATTATTTCTGATGCCCAAGATTGTCGTCATCGGTGGTGGCGCGATCGGGTTAAGCGTGGTTTATCACCTTGCCAATCGCGGTGAACAAGATGTTGTTTTGCTGGAACGCAATCAATTGACATCTGGCACCAGCTGGCACGCGGCTGGGATTGTCGGCCCGCTTCGGGCGACGCCCAATATGACACGGTTGGCATCTTATGCTCTGCAACTTTTCCCGGAATTGGAAGCCGAAACCGGCCTGAGCACCGGCTACCGCCAAACCGGCGGCTATTGGCTGGCCCGGCGTCCAGAACGTTTGGACGAATTGCACCGAATCGCCAATCTTGGACAAAGTCAGGGTTTATCGCCGCGCATGATCAACGCTGATCAGGTGGCGGTGCCGCAACTGGACACAAGCGATCATGTTGGTGCGTTGTTTGTGCCCGAAGACGGCAATGTAAATCCGGTCGATCTGTGCATGGCCTATGCCCGCTCTGCCAAGATAAAAGGTGTTGATATCCGCGAAGGCATCGCCGTGGCGCGATTGCAGAAGTCAGGTGACCGCGTGACCGGCGTTGAACTTTTGGATGGGTCGGTGATTGCCGCGCAGACCGTCATCCTTTGCACCGGTGTGTGGTCGCGCGAACTTGCCGCGACAGCGGATGTTGCGCTGCCTTTGCAGGCGGTTGAACACATGTATATCGTGACTGAAGTTATTGATGGGCTGCCCGATCCCTTCCCGGTGATCCGCGACCTCGACAGCGCGATTTACATCAAGGGCGACGCCGGAAAACTGGTCATTGGCGGGTTCGAACCTGACGCCAAATGCTGGGACCCTTATGGTGAAGAGGGCGATCGTCCGTACCTGGAAATGCCCGAAAATTGGGACCAATTCGCCCCCTTTATGGAGGCGGCGCTTACTCTGGTTCCTTCCCTGGCCGACGTCGGTATCCAGCATTTCATGAACGGTCCCGAAAGCTTTACCGCCGACACCCGGCCCTTGGTTGGTGCCGCCCCGAAAGTCGATGGATTGTTTGTGGCGGCGGGGATGAATTCGGTTGGGGTTATGTCATCTGCGGGTATCGGGCGGGCACTGGCCGACTGGGTTGTTGATGGACAACCGGGCATGGATATGTGGGAAGTTGACGTGGCCCGGGTTGATCCGCTGACAGCCGCTGCCGACCATATGCGCGACCGGATGAAAGAAGCCGTCGCCGACCAATTTTCAATGCATTGGCCGTTCAAACAGCCTGGGGCGGGTCGAAACCTGCGTCAATCGGCACTACATGATCAGTGGGCCGCGAAAGGTGCGGTTTTCGGGCTTACAGCCGGGTGGGAACGCGGGCTTTGGTACGCCAAAGATGCCACCGAACGCGATTTGCCTTACAGCACCGGCGCACAGGCATGGCAGCCGATTGCGAACCGAGAGGCGGCCCAAATGGCCGGGGGGACAGTCCTGATCGACCTATCGCCCTTTACAAAGCTGCAAATCGCCGGGGCGCTTGCACTTGATGGGCTGAACAATCTCTCTACCTCCCAAATGAACGTTGTAACTGGGTGCGGCACCTATACTCAAATGTTGAACGTTGCAGGCGGGATAGAGATGGATGTCACGGTGACACGCATTGGGCTGGATCGGTTTGACATCACTTCTGGCGCTGCAACCCGCCAGAGAGACATCGCGTGGCTGCGCCGTCACTTGCCTGCTGGCGTGACGATTAGCGACCGCACGGAAGAATTCTGTGTGATTGGCGCGATGGGCGCGACGAGCCGGGACATACTTATGTCTCTGGCGGAAAAATGGGTTGAAATACCGTTCGGCCATGCGATTGACGCGGTTCTGGCTGGCATTTCTTGCCGACTTACACGGGTCAGCTTTGTCGGAACGCTGGGCTGGGAAGTCAGCGTCGGATCAGAACACGCAAGCACAATATTTTCCGCATTGACTGCCGCCGGAGCCCGCCCGATGGGGCATTATGCGCTGGATGGGTGTCGCATCGAGAAGGGGTTCAAACATTGGGGGCACGATCTTGGGCCGACGATCACTCCGCTTGACGCCGGACTTGGGTTTACCATCGATTGGGACAAAGATTTTCAGGGTAAATCCGCGTTGCTCGAGCAGCGGCAAAATGGGCTTGGACAACGGCTGATCCTTTTTGAAATTCAAGGGGAGGGGTTGATGTTGCATGATGAACCGATTTTGGAGGGCGGCAAAATTGTCGGCTTCACCACATCGGGCGCGAGGGGCCCGCGCACCGGTCTGAACCTGGCGTTCGGATTGATCAAAACCAACCCGGTTGAAACACTTTCCCAGTCATGTGAACGGCAATTTGAGGTGCAAGTTGCCGAAAAATCCTATCCCGCGCGCGCGTTACCTCGTGCGCCATACGACCCCAACGGGAAGGAAATGCGTGCATGACCGACGCACAGGTAGTCATTGTTGGCGGCGGTGTGATGGGCGTTTCACTTCTGTACCACCTGACCAAGTTGGGATGGAACGATGTGGTTCTGGTCGAAAAGAACGACCTGACGCACGGATCAACATGGCATGCGGCGGGGCTTTGCACACATTTCGCACATAACCCTACTATACAGGAACTGCGTGCCACATCTGTGCGGTTGTACCGGGACATTCTGCCCTCTGAGACCGGACAAAGCTGTGGGTTCCATGCGTCTGGCGCGATGCGGGTCACAAAAAACCCGGACCGGATGGACGAATTTGCCCACGTGGCAGGCTTGTCGGATTTCACCGGTTATCCGTTGGAGGTCCTGACCCCGGAAAGGATCGCGGAACTTCACCCTCTGGCGACCCTCGACGGGCTGTTGGGCGGGATCTATGAACCCGATGACGGGCATGTCGATCCGACGCTGGCCACAAATGCAATGGCGCAAGTTGCGCTTGGGAAAGGCGGCGCGATCTGGCGTTATGCCCCTGTTGTGTCGATCTCGCAGCTGAATGGCAGCTGGTATGTTGAAACCGCCAAAGGCGCGATATCGACCAAACACATAGTCAACGCCGCCGGAACGTGGGGTTGGGAAATCGGCAAAATGATGGGCCTTAACGTCCCATCCGTCCCGGTGCTGCATCAGTATTTGGTTACGGATACGGTTCCGGTTGTGGCCGAACGTATCGCACGCGGACTGCCCGAATTGCCAATCATTCGCGACCCCGAAGAAAGCTGGTACGTCCGACAAGAACGTGACGGATTGATCCTTGGTCCCTATGAAAAAGAGGGTCAGGTCTGGTCGGTTGACGGTTGCCCACCTGAGTTCGGTGCCGATCTTATGCCACCCGATCTGGACCGTGTTGAACACATCATCGAAGCGGCCTTGCAGCGCATTCCAGCTCTTGAAACCGGCGGCGTGAAATCCGTAATCAACGGCCCGATCACGTTCACCCCCGACGCCAGCCCGTTAATCGGACCCGCACACGGACTGCCCGGAGCTTGGTTGTTGACCGGGTCGTCCATGGGCGTAATGGAAGGCGGTGGGTCGGGGTGGTTTTTAGCCCATTGGATGACCCACGGCGCCGCCCCGATGGACGCTTTGGCAATTGACAGCAGGCGGTTCGGTGCCTGGGCGGATCGCGATTTCCGCGTGGCCAAGGCGGTCGAATGTTTCGGATTGCAATTCGGCGTACATTACCCCAACGAAGAACGTCCGGCAGGCCGCGGTCTGCGTCTGTCTCCTCTGCACGATTTAATGATTGAGCGTGGCGCGGTGATGGGTACTGCTTATGGATGGGAACGCCCCAACTGGTTTTCAGACAAAGTATATGACAAATCGGATGAAACATTTGGTCGGGCAAATTGGTTTGAACACGTTGCGCGCGAGGTTGATGCCGCTTCCAATCGTTCGGCACTGGCCGACCTGTCGGTGTTTTCAAAATTTGAAATCACAGGACCAGATGCGCATTTGTTCGTTGACACATTGGGGGCCAATTCAGCCCCAAAAACCGGACGAGTTGGCTTAATCCATGTGTTGACCGCGGCAGGTGGCGTTGCGTCGGAATTCACGGTGGCAACCCTGAGCGCCGACCATGTTTATCTGACATCAGCCGCAGCCGCAGAAGAAATGGATCTTGATCTGCTGTGCAAACGCGCAAATGGATTTAATGTCAGCGTAACTAATGTGACAGAGGCATTTGCGGTCATCGGCCTAATGGGTCCAGAATCCCGTGCCGTTCTGGGGAAGCTGACACTGGCCGACCTTGGTGAAGGCTTTCCTTGGTTATGCGTGCAGGAAATTGATGTAGCAGGGGTGCAATCGCGCGCTATGCGTGTATCCTACTTAGGCGAATTAGGATGGGAGTTGCACCTGCCAACAGACCAAGCTGTGCAGGTATTTCTTGCATTAGAAAAGGCGGGGGCGGCGCAGGGTATAGGATACTATGGTGCTTTTGCAGCCAATTCGATGCGGCTGGAAAAAGGATATCGCGGTTGGGGCGCTGACCTCACGACCGAGCGATCGCCGCTAGAGTCCGGACTGTCGTTTCTTACCAAGACCAAGGATCGCGAGTTTGTCGGGCGTGACGCCATGATGGCACGCGAAAACCCGTGGGACATGGTGCTGCTTGAAATTGAGACAACAAATGTAGACCCATTTTATGCGCACAGCGTCTTGCACGATGGCAGACCAGTCGGCATCGTAACATCCGGTGCCTTCGGGCATCGAACAGGCAAAACGTTGGCGCTGGCCTACCTACGCGAACCGGGCCTGCGCACCGAATTGCAAGTCAAGATATTGGGCAAAGCGCGCGACGCAAAGATCCTTGAACAACCCCCGTACGACCCGGCAAACATTCGGCTAAGATCCTGAAAGGTACTGCTATGGCAGATCACAAACTATCGACAGACTGGTCGCTGGAAGCAACATCAAAAAGGCGCGCGAAATACTATGCCGCGTCGCAGTCAAAGTTCGTACCATTTGCCGACCCCATTGTTTTCAAAAAGGGGCACGGACAATATCTCTGGGACAATGAAGGGAATAAGTATACAGATCTATTGGGGATGAACGTCTGCATTTCCGTCGGCCATTCCCATCCCCGCGTCGTTGCTGCCGCAATGGAACAAGCGCAAGAGCTGACCCATTGCACCACAATGTTTTATCACCCGATGCCCGCGCAATTGGCCGAAGAATTGAGCGCAACGATGCCAAAGGGGCACGAATGGGTTGTGCACTTCACGAATTCGGGCGCCGAAGCTGTCGATTTGGCAATGGCGATGGCGCGAACTTACACTGGAAATCTGGATCTTTTGGCGCTGCGCACGGCCTATCACGGACCAACCTCGGCGGCGCAATCGCTAACCGGGATTTCAAGCTGGCGTCATCCGGGGATGCCCGGAAATGTCGCCTTTGTCGCGGAACCAAACCAATATCGAGGAGTGTTTGGCCCCGGAACACAACCCTATCTTGATGAGATTGACCGCACCATTTCAAGTGCCACATCTGGCCGGATCGCCGGCATGTTTGTCGAAAGCGTGCAGGGCTATGGCGGGATTATCGAAATGCCACCAGGATACATGTCGGGCGCTGCTCAGCGCGTCCGCGCGGCGGGCGGGCTTTATGTCGCCGACGAGGTGCAATCCGGCTTTGGTCGCACCGGCGATCAGTTCTGGGCGTTTGAGGCGGATGACGTGGTTCCCGATATTGTTGTGATGGCCAAGGGGCTTGGTAACGGTTTTCCCATTGGTGCAGTTGTCGCGCGCAGGGAAATCGCCCAACCTATGGCAGAAAAATTCATGTTCCACACATATGGCGCCAATCCTACCAGCTGCGCGGCGGCGCGTGCGGTGCTGGCGGTGATCCGCGACGAAGGCTTGCAAGAAAACGCCAAAATTGTCGGCGCTGCCTTGCTGGACGGACTGCGCGATCTTCAACAGCGTCATTCCGTGATCGGAGACGTTCGCGGCAGCGGGCTGATGTTGGCGATTGAAATGGTCAAAGACAGGTCGACCAAAGAACCCGATCCTGATGTGACGGCGGCGGTTTTTGAAAGCTGTCGGACGCAAAGGCTGATCCTGTCTAAATCCGGACCCTTCCAATCGGTTTTGCGCATGGTGCCGCCGTTGTGCCTGTCGATCGATGACGTCAGCGCCGTTGTCAGCGGATTGGACAGGGCATTCAGTGAAATTTCTTGAGTGTTTGGATTGATTTGCGGGAGTCAGCCCCCTGCAAATGCCGCGTTTTTCAGGCGCAGGTAATACGGCAGATGGTGTTCAAGGTACACCAGCATTTTGGGTTGTTCTTGCGCACCCGCAAAAAATGCGCGTTCCTGGTCCATCAATTCATCCAGCGTCAGTTCCCGGATTGCTTTGGACGAACTGACGTCGCTGTGCCAACCGTCAACCTGCGCCCAATCTTTTGGCTTTTCGTCCTGCCAATCAAACGCCGCTTCGGAAAACGGCAAGCCAATTATTTCCCACATTTCCCGCAACGATCCGCGTGTGTCCCGTCTTACCGCTTCGGCCTCAATCACAACCGGGTTTTGACCCCCGGCCTTTAGCGCAGAATAGTGACGCCACTGCGCCTCAATTCCAATTTCCTCGCGCGTCACCTCGGCATCCAGTTTGAAATAGGATAGTATCGAGGCAATCGGATTGCGGATCAGAAAACAATTCACCAAACGGTCCTGAAATTCTGTGTCTTCCAGGATATGCGGCATCACATAATAGCTCATATCTTTGAAAAAGACCGTCCGCTTGTCGGCGCGCTGCAGTAACATGTCGCGGATGCTGGCGTAGTCCACGGGGTGGTTATCCTGAACATCGAAATGCGGCATCTGGCGCGTTTGACGATTAACGTAATAATCATACATGAATGGTTCATGCGCACAGTCCAAATCGCCGCGTTCTCGCATGACGCGCTCTATCGCTGTCGACATGGATCGTGGATGGGACCATAGCGCAATGATTTTGTGCACTTTGCGAACCCTCTAATAGGTTTGGGAAATTTGTTTGCGAAAATTCATCGGGAAGCCCAGCGAAATAAACCCATCCTGTCCGATTGCACCGGTCTATTCAGTCGCGTTGGCGGACCCAAACTCTGCTTTGAACCAGTTGACGATCTGATCGCGAATTTCATGTTTTCGCCACTCCGAAGAATACAGCAGACGATAACTACCAGATGTTTTTGCCGGCGCAATGTCAAGAACATCCAACCATCCATTATCCTGATAGGAGCCCAACAAGTTCCGCCACGCCAGAGCCACGCCCTTGCCTTCGGCGGCAGCCTGCAGCGAAAAGGCATAGTTTTGCAGGAAATACGTCCCGGATGGCGGTTGGTACTGTGCGTCGTTATGGGCGAACCAACTCTGCCAAGACATCCAACCTTCCTCGCCGTTATCAAGGTGGATCAGGGGAACTTGTTGCAGCCACTTGCCCATATCGGCGATGCCATATTGGGCATGATTTGCCAAAAAATCGGGTGCCGCGACAAGAATGACCTCTTCCTTGAAAAGAAGTTCGCCCTGTTGGGGTAACCTATATTCGCAAAACCGGATCGAAAAATCAACATCTCCCAATCCAAATGTTGGATAGTGTTCTGACGTAACAACCCTTAATTCCCAGTCCTTAAGCAAAGTTTGAAGTGACGAAAACCGCGGCATAATCCACAAATGCGAAAAGCCATGTGTGCAACCAATGGTCAGAACTTTGCGGTTGGTCTCACCGCGACACTCGGCAATTGCGTTGGCCAAGGCGGTTATGCTGGTACGGCTAGGCTGAAATAACTTTTCGCCTGCTTCAGTCAACGATATTTGATTGTTTTGGCGGGAAAACAGTTTGCACGCCAGATATGACTCCAGATTGGATATGTGGCGGCTGACTGAAGGTTGCGAAGTTCCCATCTCCCTTGCAGCGGCAGAAAAGCTGCCCACGCGTCCGACACATTCAAATACAAGGATTGCGTTCATGACGGGTTGGAGTGTGCGCTCGGTCTTCATAACTTAATGTTATAATGATCATCATTTTTTTCAAGCTGTTTCGTTGATTTTTCCACGGCTATGTTTTTGGTGAGTCAACCCGCATATTACTGTGCAATCACATCGGTAATTTGGACTTCGATGTGCATCTAAATGGCGGCGAAAAGAGTGATTGGGATGATCAAAGAACTTGAATTTCCAAACGGGATTCACCTTTTGGCCGGTTGGCAAAGCGGCGACGAAAGAGCAATCGCCCGTCTGCGCGAAATTATGGACGCTACGATCGCTGGCAAATATGACCCCAATTTTCTGATTCACCCCCCCAAGGATCGCGTACATATTGCCGGTTCAGTCAACATGACCACGCTAAGCCTGCTGCACGATCTTTACAGGCTTAATTCCAAGGACGTGTATCGCGGTGATCCCGAACGATATGTCCGCACAACAATGATGACGCGCCGCCTTTTGGGGATGAACAAGCTTTATGTAAGTTGGGCTGTTTACGCGCTCACTGCCGAAGCCTTGGGCCAGGAAACCATGTATCCTGCGAATTTCCCACCAGGTGCTGACCCTGATCGACCGATGTTGAACCGTGACAATTGGCACGAATTGAAAACGCCGGATTTTAACAGCGGTGTGGCAAAAATTATCAACGATACCAGTGAATGTTTCGGTCGTTTGACCGGGCTTGACCCGATACTGCAAATTTCTGCGCCCTATAATTTGGCCGCAGATATATTCGGGCAAGAACCGTTGTTGGGGTCGCTGGTCCACGACCCGGAATTTGCAAATCAATTGCTAGATCATCTGGTGGATCACATTCACCGCCCCTGGATCGACCATTTTATGGCACGAAACCCCGATGGCTGGATCGAATTGTCTGATGCATCTGGATCGCCGTTTTTTATAGGGCCAGAGAATTGCAAAAATTTCTCAATCCGCGCAATCCGAAGGCTGAAAGAAGAAAACCCTTGGGGTCACCGCGTTTATGACGCGAATTTCCGCGGCGATTACGTTTCAGCCACAAAAAAGAAAGAACGCCGAAGTGCGCGCAAAGAACGCCGCGCGCCTGTTGCCAAAGTTGACCTAGCCGAGCTGACAGCCGAAAAACACAAGATTTGCGAGGATTTTGTGATCCGCTTGCACGACGACCAGGTGCCGGTAGAATTTTACGCCGAAGAAGCGATCAAAAAGAACGTGCCGTTTTTCGCAAGCGTCGGTTCGTCTGAAGTTGACCGAAATGGCATTGCTGACATGGATTTGGCCAAATCCGATATCGACACGCTGGCCCGCCACAAAGTGCGGCAAGTCAAACGCGTCGCGCATTCGATTGCCAAAAATGGATACCCAATCCGTACCCCGCCCTGGCCTGGCGTTCTATATTTCGAAGATATCAGTGGCGAGGCCAGCTTTGAATTGATTGAAATTGCAATCCGTGCAGGGTTGGAAGAAGGGGCGTTGTAATCGACCCCGTGCCGCTATTCGGACAGTGAACGTCACATGACAAAGCCCTCCCAGTCGATCCAGCCTGCCGATATTGCCATGTTGCCGCCCTTGAAAGATTGCCGAGTTATGGTCTGTAATGAAGACGGTTTTGAAAGCGAAGGCATTCGCATCTTGCTGGACACGATCCGAAGTTTTAGCGATGACGTTTGGCTTGTGGCGCCCAACACCAACCAATCCGCCCGCAGCCGTGCTTATTCGATTGCCCAAGATGTGCGCGTTCGCCAACTGGACGACCGTCAGTTCGCTGTCGACGGTACGCCCGTTGATTGCGCGATCGTCGGGCTGAACGGTCTGATCCCCGGCAGGCGTCCTGATTTGGTGCTGAGCGGCGTGAACGAGGGGACAAACCTTGCCGAAGACATTCCTGTGTCTGGAACAATCGGCGCCTGTATGGAGGCGGTTGATCAAGGCATTCCAGCCATAGCGTTCAGTCAGGTCGGAACTTACCAAGCCTCTGAGGGAGGCACCTGGTTAGCCACCCAAGAGTATTTGCATGAACTTTTACCCAAACTGGTTGGCAACCTGGGCCCCGAGCTTCCGTTGCTGAACGTGAATTTTCCTCAACTGAAATCGCGCGAAGACTTGAGGGGTATCAAGATCGTTCCATCAGGTCGCCGCCCTCCCGCGATCAATGTGATGAATAAGGTGGGCAATAATGCGGATGAAACGATTTACTATTTTGATCTTCTACGGGAAGACCGCGGCACATATCCGGACAGTGATATTCATCTGGCCTTAAATGGATATGTGACAATCACCCCGCTTGCCTGGTCGCCTACAAATTATTCTGGTTTAACTCGTGTTGAGCTAAACTGAAGAAAAACTGATCTAAGATCAGTTGCCGAAAGTCGTTCGATTGGGTTGTAAGAAAAATGCCGACTTTCCATGCAACCAGTTGGGCGCGGCGTTTACCGCTGTAAGAACGACATCACGAGTAAACATATCGAAACAATTCGATTTTTCACCCCGCCCGCTCTGCTGGTGCAAATGGCGCGGCTGGCACCGCCAGAAGCTGGAATTGGCATTGGGTGCGCGAGTAATAATTTTCGGTTTTGCATGCACTCAGCGCTGCCGTTGCGAAAGCGCTCTTTCATTCTAGAATGGGCCTGTCGCGGATTTATTCCGCTCCTTTAAGAGCATATTCTGCCGCAAAGGAAATAAACCATGGCATCTGCACATTCCGAAGAATTCAAACGCGACGCAGTTCGCATTGCATTGACCAGCGGCCTGACACGACGGCAAGCATCATCTGATCTGGGGGTTGGCATGTCGACC
>CAYZQS010000035.1:18172-26223 GCA_964480735.1 uncultured Rhodobacterales bacterium | reverse complement strand
CCGGCACCGCCAACATCGATTTCGTAATCTTTCGCGACCGCTGGGGTGTGGCAGAGGACACCTTCCGCCCGCCGTGGTATCACAAGAACATCATGTCCGAGTTCATGGGCAATATTTACGGCCAGTACGACGCCAAACCCAAGGGCTTTGTGCCCGGTGGAATGAGCCTGCACAACATGATGCTGCCGCATGGCCCTGATCACACGGCTTTCGAGGGGGCCTCTAACGCACCATTGCAGCCGGAAAAGCTGGAAAACACGATGGCATTCATGTTTGAAACCCGCTTTCCGCAGCATTTGACACCGTTTGCGGCGCACGAAGCGCCCTTGCAGGATGATTATGTGGACTGCTGGGACGGGCTGGAAAAGAAATTTGACGGCACACCGGGAACCAAGTGACCGTCCCGCACCTGATGCGGGACCACGCAGACAAGAAGAGTTACCTTATGACAAGACTGAATTCCTGGGTTGACAGTGCAAACTCGGAAACCACCGATTTTCCCCTGAACAACCTGCCCTACGGCGTTTTTTCCGTGGACAACGGCGAGGTTTATTGCGGCGTCGCCATTGGCGATCTGATCCTGAATGTGTCCCTATTGGAAGAGGCAGGACTGATTGATACCGGCAGCGAGCCGGTGTTTGATTTGCCGTTCTGGAATGAATTTATGGAGCTGGGCCGCGACGTCTGGGCGAGTTTTCGCGCCCGCCTGACTGACCTGTTGTCAGCCAACGGCGATGACGTCTTGCGCGGCAGTCCCGACCTGCAGACACGTTTCATGGTCGCTCAGGCGGATGCCGAAATGCACATGCCCATCGTCGTTGCCGAATACACAGATTTTTACAGCGGACGTCATCACGCAAGCAATGTTGGCATCATGTTTCGCGGTCCCGAAAATGCTTTGCCACCCAACTGGCTGCACATGCCAATCGGCTATAACGGCCGCGCTTCCTCTGTCGTTGTCAGCGGTACGGATGTGCGCCGGCCCTGGGGACAGTTGAAATCACCCGATCAAGACAGTCCGGCATTTCTGCCCTGCCGCCGGTTTGATATAGAGTTGGAAATGGGGGCCATTGTTGGCACGGCTTCGGACGGGCCACTTTCGGTTGCCAAAGCGCAGGAAAATATTTTTGGCTATGTGCTGCTGAATGACTGGTCAGCGCGGGATATACAGGCGTGGGAGTACCAGCCGCTTGGCCCGTTTCAGGCCAAAGCCACCGCCACAACGATCAGCGCATGGATCGTGACCGCTGCAGCTCTGGCGCCGTTTCAGGTGGACGCGCCGCCGCGCGAGTTTGAGCTGCTTGATCATTTAAAGGATGCTGGTCCCATGCTGTATGACATCGATCTGACTGTCACACTGGCCCCAAAGGGCAAGGACCCCACCACGATCACCCGCACAAACTACCGCGAAATGTATTATTCCTCTGCCCAGCAACTTGCCCATCACACAACATCCGGCTGCCCCATGAACGCGGGTGATTTGCTGGGATCCGGTACAATTTCGGGCGCAACCAAATCCGCGCGGGGATCGTTGCTGGAACTCAGCTGGGGCGACAAAGAGCCCCTGCGGCTTGACAGTGGCGAAACCCGAGCCTTTCTTGAGGACGACGACCGAATTACCCTGACCGGCGAAGCCAGAGGTGACGGTTTTAAAATTGGGTTTGGCGCGTGCACAGGAACCGTCATTCCCGCCCTAAAAGACCCATACGCCCGATGACGGCCCGACTTTCATCTTTGCAACAATACTCCCGCCGGAGGCATCGACCCCTTCAAAGGGTGCAAACCTAAACCTTTACAGGAACACAGATATGGCCAAAGCTTTCGCATCCCAAGGCGACATGACCGAAAAAGAAATCACCTTTCTGGAAGTGGGCGAGGGCTTATACGCTTTCACCGCCCAGGGTGATCCAAATTCCGGCGTTATTATCGGTGAAAACAGCGTCATGATCGTCGAAGCCCAGGCAACGCCGCGCCTTGCCAGCAAGGTTATCGAAAAGGTCCGCGAAGTCACCGACAAACCCATCAGCCACGTGGTGCTGACCCACTATCACGCCGTTCGTGTACTGGGCGCTTCAGCCTTTAGTGCCGATCAGATCATTATGGGCGAGGCCGCACGCGGCATGGTGATAGAGCGCGGACAGGAAGACTGGGACAGCGAGTTTCAGCGTTTCCCGCGGCTGTTTGAGGGACACGAAAGTATCCCCGGCCTGACCTATCCAACCACCACATTTTCAGAGGACATGACGGTTTATCTGGGCAAGCGGCAGATCAACCTGATGCACCTTGGCCGCGCCCACACGGCGGGGGATATTGTGATCCATGTGCCCGATCAAAACGTCATGTTCACCGGTGACATCGTTGAATACCACTCTGCCTGTTACTGCGGCGACGGGCATTTTGGCGATTGGGGCGACACGCTGGACAATATCGCCGCCTTTGACGTGGACGCCATCGCGCCCGGTCGTGGTGACGCACTGGTGGGCAGGGATATGGTGGACGCGGCGATTGAAAGCACGCGGGATTTTGTTGACAGCACCTATCATCCGGCCGCCCGCGTGGCCGCTGGTGGCGGCACGCTGAAACAAGCCTGGGATGCCGTTCGTGCAGAGTGCGATCCCAAATTCAAAGACTACGCAATCTATGAACACTGCCTGCCCTTCAACGTTGCCCGCGCCTATGACGAGGCCCGAGGCATCGACACCCCGCGCATCTGGACGGCAGAGCGGGACTTGGCCATGTGGGCGGATTTGCAGGGCTAAGAGGAAGTCATCAAAGCCGCGAATGACCGATCATTTGATGGCTGCAATTATCTTGAATTCGTTACTTCGGTTGGTAATGAAACTTCGCTTTGAGAAGACAGAACCGGGATCGAGTGGGCCTATCTGATGAAACTTGCCGTGCGCGGGTTTTACACCTTTTCGAAATCCGATAAATGATGTAGTTCTGCAGGTTCTTACTGGTCCAAAATGGAGATATCTATGCATTCGGGAATGAAATCACTGCTTGTCAGCACACTTGCTATTCTGGCAATTGCCAGCCCGGCCAGTGCCGGCGGTTTGCAGTTCAAAAGAACAGAAGTTGGCTTTGCGGCCCATTCTTATTTTTTTGGCGGCGGCACCGTCAGTTCAACGCATTATAAATTGAAAACCGCGATTGATTTGCCGGGAAACTCGCTTGAGCTGGAAGGTCGGCTGGGCGTTGACAGCCTTTTTGGTCCGGTCCTTTATCAGGGGCATCTTACCCTTGGCGCTTCGGTTTCTCCTAACACCAAACTGGGCCTGTCTGTCGGACAAATTGGCTTCACTGGAGGCACCCCAATTAATCAGATTGCAGTTTCCGGCATGCACCAGTTTGGCAACGGTGCTTTTCTTGACCTGAGCGTTGGTCAATTGACAGTGACAGGTTCTACGCCGCTTAATTTTGCGGTCGTCAAGTACAGCCAGGGTAATTGGTTCGTCAACGTAACCAATATGGCAATATTCGGGGCCAATATCGGTAGTGCCAGCATTGGCTATACGCATAATCTGGGACCAGCGGCTATTTCCGCATCAGTTGGAGCAGTCTATTCGTCTACTGGCGGTCCCAGTATTGGCCAGGTTGCTGTAGAATTGAAAATCCCGTTTGGCCAAAAATCTTCGGTTTCAACGAAGAAAAGCAGTCAGGGTACTGACGGTGTGGAAAATCGGTCATTTGAGGACTTCAATTACGCCGAGAGCGTCTTTGGTGGGGCAGTCTAGCCGTATCTCTGTCAACAGGGGGGCCAGGTACTGCAGGAATGCCAGTGCCGAACGGAACAAAAATCATGGCGCAAACCGGCTTGATCGCCGGTTTGCGCCCGCGCCGCATTGATTGCCACTAATTCGTGATGCAAAATTCAAATGCCGGAGGATGGGATGAACAATGTGGCGGGGTTTGGATTGCTGGGATTGATGGCCATTGTTTTTGTCGTCTGGGCAGTCACCGCGTTTCGCGTTCTTTTTGACTTGAAGAAAATTGCCGACGTTCGCCGCAAAGCAGAAAACGCCGGGCTGTTCCGCTCTCAGGGGATCACCAATGAAATCTTCCGGGAGTTTTTTACAAAACCTGAGCACCGCAAAAACAGACGTAGGGTGGTGCTGCTAACCGCGCTGTTATTTGGCATTATTATCTTGCAGATGTTGTTAATTCCGGTGCTGGGCCCAAATGTCTGACAGGAACCGAAAACAGATTTAGGTCTCCATGCATAAACCCGAAGTTCCGTTTGAGCACTCGTTATACCCCTACCGACGCTCGCCCGATCAGGATGCCACGCAGATTGTCCGCCATCCGGTGGTGATTATCGGTGCGGGTCCGGTAGGTCTTGCTGCGGCCATCGATCTGGCCCTGCAGGATGTCCCCGTGGTGGTTATCGATGACAATGACAGAGTTTCCACCGGCTCTCGCGCCATATGCTTTGCCAAGCGTCCGCTGGAGATTTTGGACCGCCTTGGTTGCGGCCAGCCGATGGTAGATAAGGGTGTGGTCTGGAACAGCGGCAAAGTGTTCCGCGACGAATCCCAGATATACGGTTTTAACCTGCTGCCCGCTGACGGCCACAATCGTCCGGCGTTCATCAATCTGCAACAATATTATGTGGAAGATTTTCTGGTCCGGCGGGTGCGGGAAATGCAGGCAGCGGGCAAACCGCTGGACCTGCGCGGCAAAAACAAACTGTCCGCAATCGACGCCCATGAGGATCGCGTCACCCTGCAGATTGACACGCCGGAGGGCGTTTATGATCTGGACGCTGACTGGGTGATCGCCTGTGACGGTGCCAACTCTGCCGCCCGCACCATGATGGGGCTGGATTTTGTGGGCGTAGTGTTTGAAGATAATTTCCTGATCGCCGATACGATCATGCAGGCCGATTTCCCGACCGAACGTTGGTTCTGGTTTAACCCGCCGTTTAACCGCGGCCAGTCGGTGTTGCTGCACAAACAACCCGACAATGTGTGGCGCATAGATTTTCAGTTGGGCTGGGACGTTGACCGCGAAGAAGAATTAAAGCCGGCAAACATCAAACGCCGCCTGCGGGCCATGCTGGGCCAGGACGCGAAATTTGAGTTGGAGTGGACATCGATTTACACATTCCAGTGCCGCCGCATGGAGAGATTTCGCCACGGCAGGGTGCTGTTTGCCGGGGACGCCGCGCATCAGGTTTCGCCCTTTGGCGCGCGCGGGGCCAATTCAGGATTTCAGGATACAGACAATCTGGTGTGGAAGCTGAAACTGGTGCTGGAAGGCAAGGCACCAGACAGCCTGCTTGACAGCTATAATGCAGAGCGGGCGTTTGGCGCGGATGAAAACATCCTGAATTCCACCCGGTCCACTGATTTCATCACGCCAAAATCTGAAACCAGCACCAACTTTCGCAACGCCGTGCTTGATCTGGCCGCGCAATACGAGTTTGCCCGCCCGTTGGTGAACACCGGGCGGTTGTCGCTGCCCTGCACCTATGACGGCTCTGCGCTTAACGGACCGGATGACACCGCACTGCCGATCGGCCTGCGCCCGGGATCACCGGCCATTGATGCGCCGTTGCCCGACGGTTGGCTGCTGGACCGGCTGGGAGACCGGTTTGTGCTGTTGGCCATCGGGGTTGCGGTGCCTGACACGCTGACCATCGACGGTATTACTGTCGAGGTCCTGCATCTGGCAGCGGACGCGGGCCCACAGTTTGCCCGGCGCTATCTGGGAGGCGCTGACAGCGCCGTTTACCTGATGCGCCCGGACCAGCACGTGGCGGCCCGCTGGCGGGCGTATGACAAGGCCGCTGTGATCGCCGCACTGCACACCGCCACCGGCAAACCCCAGCGGAGAAATTGAAATGTCCAACCTGAACCTTATGCCAAATATTTCCGGCGCCGATGATTTTTATGCAGAGTTGCTGGCCATCCACGACGGCAAGTCAAAGGCAGAAAGCGACGCCATCAACACGCGGCTTATCCTGCTGCTGGCCAATCACGTGGGCGACAGGGAAGTGTTACGAGAGGCAATGGCGAAAGCGGCGCACCAACCGTAGGGGTATTTGGCCCGTCACAGTTCCCAAGCGCACACCGTCCTGTCCGCATGCCAACATGCGCGAGGTTGCCGGGGCGCTGTCGGTCCTGCACCGCGACCACCTGAATTCTGTGCGGGCGATTTCGGATGCCGGCCTGCAGTACTTGAACGCCCGCTACTTTGCCTCCGAAATGGGCCGGTTTTTTGCAGCGGAACAGGTGTGAGGTGACGCTCGCAGGCGTCGGCACCAACCGGCATTTATTATGATATATGGGAATGGCGCAACAATTTTTATGAGCCGAGTAATTCGCAAGGAACAGAAGGGATGCAAGATGCTTACAATTTTGGCAAAGGGTCTGCATACTACTTTGATCCTGAAATAAGAGGATTGGATACATCTATAGACGGCATGAACCAAATTGACAATTCAGCTATGGACAGCGGTGCAATGCGTACCTATTTCGATTTGGTTTATCGGACGGGTGAATTTATTGGATTTTCGTATTTGAACAAACAATTTAATTCTGATCTCTTCTCGGCAATAAAATCATCTCATTGGTCGATTGGACGCTACTTAGGTGACGCCACTGGAACTATTTCAGTCAATGGAGAAGGACAGTATACTGTTTCAGGTTCATCAACTATTCAATCTGACGATTTCAATTGGGATCTCGATGGAAGTGGGCTGAAGCACAATTTTGGAATTCTTACACTAAATGGCAACGTCAACGGGCCGGGACTAGGAAATATGTTACATTCTTCGGTGATATCTGAAAATTGGGGACCGACAGATGGCATGAGTGGCAGCACGAGGCAAATCGGTTCGGGCTATGTTTATTGGGGGCAACCTAGCCCAAGTATTCCAATGTCCGGCCTCGAAACTCAGTATACGCGCCAGTACAATTTCACATTCGTGGGGATTCCAGATTGAAATTTGGATTGGCCAAATATCTGGTTGTAGCGCTTACAACTGTTGTCGTTTTGAGTTATTTCTGGCCATCGCGCCATTATGATTCAATTTTCTGGCCAGCGTCAGGCAAAATGAGGGTGGAACGTAGAGCGGCGCATCTCGATCGCAGCGAAATTGTAAATAGCCAGTTTTGCTTTGATAGCGGGGACAAAAGAAATTACATTGTTATTCCAAAAACGGGTGAAAATCAGAAAAATATTGAGGCGAGGAATGCAATTGAATTCTGTGGACTAAAAGGAATGGCTCTTAGAAAGACGTTCACGGATGACAAGGTTAATGCGGTAATCGCGATACACCGTTGCGCCTACAAAGAACTAACCGTTGAGCGACTACTAGCAGAATACAAAGGGGCCGCGCACCCGGTCAAACGTTGGTGCAGCGTCAGTGTATTTGCAACTTCAGACAACTTTCCCGTCGGCGAAACTGTAAGATATTGGACAGAATAGCGTATCCTAAGCCAGCCAAGTTGCACGAATCCCCAACGCATTTAATGGCTACCTACATTTCTCGATTGAAAGCCTGCACATTTGCGTAAACTATTCTCTGTACGCCTGTTAGTGGGACGGTAACACGAAAGAACAGATAAGCAGAATGTGGTCAGAATTATGAAGAGAACATTATTGTCTACATCGACTGCTATCCTGTTTTCAATTTTCCTGACAGGTTGTTTTCCAGTTGACGATTCCAAAACAAGATTTCAGTTGGATAAGGAAGGCTTATCTGATTCAACCAAGATAATTCAATTCTTTGAGGGTTTTGAAGAGCTTCTAGCAAGTGAAGGTGGAAACGAGTGGCGAACTTATAAATATAACAATCAATCCGAATATGCGATAGGTTCAAAGAACAATGTTACCATTTGCAGGGCGGGTCTAAAACCTGATCATGTTTGGATCATATGTGCTGAGGCGTGGAAGCCTTGGTTATTTGTCCTGATTCCACGAACATCCGATTATCACCAGGAACTGATCCAAAAAATAGCCAAATATGTTCAGCCACTTGGATTTCAGGAAATAAAGACCACGCTGTATAATGGTGACGTGAAAATAATTGATCCCATTTCGCT
>CAYZQS010000035.1:0-18072 GCA_964480735.1 uncultured Rhodobacterales bacterium | reverse complement strand
TCCTGCACCGCGACCACCTGAATTCTGTGCGGGCCATTTCGGACGCCTCGGGCGAGCGTTTCAAACGCCCGGTCGGCTTTTCGTTTGGCGAGGCGAGGGAGATTCAAAATTCCGGCTTACTCACCCGCCACCAGCGCCTCCCGCCCCCCTTCCGCCAGCACCCAGATTTTACCGTCCTCTATCACAATCGCTGACAGATCACGCCCGTAGGCGCAGCCGGTGTCTATGTTGATGCGGTTGCCGTAGTGGGTGACGGCGTCAATCGGCGTGTGGCCGTGGATGATCAGGTGGTCGTGCGGTTCGGTGTAATCGTGAAACGGACCTCTGATCCAGATCAGATCATCCTCGCTTTGTTTTTCCAGCGGCACCCCGGGCCGGATACCGGCGTGAACGAATAAAATCCCGGCCTCAAAATGAAAAACCGGCAATTGGGCGATGAACTGCAGGTGTTCGGGCGGCACTTTTTCAATCGCCTGCGCCTGCAAATCAGCCGCGTCGCGCCAGTCGGCCACGTCAACGCCATAGCTTTCCAGCGTTGTGCGGCCGCCCATATTGTCATGTAGCCAGAAATAATCAGGCCGCAGCACCGGGTCTTTCCACCGGGTGTCCTGCAGAAACTTCAAAAACAGGCGGTCGTGGTTGCCCAGCAGCGTGACCCACGGTTTGCCCGCCGTCTGGCCGTCCAGCAGATACTGAACGGTCTGGCGCGACTTGAACCGCCGGTCCACCAGATCGCCGACATGGATGATGCGGGCCGCACTGTCGGGTCCGTGGTCCTGCTTTATCAGCGCGTGCACGGCCAGCAGTTTGTCAAAATCGCCGTGAATATCGCCAACGGCGTAAAGTTTTTGCACTTGATCACCTCAGCAGATTAACGCACGCCGCCAGATAACCACAGCGCTGTGACAGCCACCACCAATATCAGCACCAGGCCTGTCCAGCAGCGCCACAAGGCCCGGACGGCGCGGACAACATCGTTTGCTGTCAGTTCTTTTCGGCCAGAGGGATGAACAAACGGTTCATCGGCTTTGCGGCCATCATAAATGCGGGGTCCGGACAGGGCGACGTCCAGCGCCACCGCCATCGCGGCCTCCGGCCATCCGGCGTTTGGCGAGCGATGCTTTGCCGCGTCACGCCCGATGGCAGAAATTGCGGGCATTTTGAGCGACGTTAATGCAATCAGGGCGGCGGTAAAACGTGCCGGTATCCAGTTCAGAACATCGTCCAGCTTTGCCGCAGCCCAGCCAAATTGTTGGTATTTGGCGCTTTGATAACCGATCATGCTGTCAGCGGTGTTAACGATTTTATAAACCAGAATTCCGGGCAGGCCGAACAGCAAAAACCAAAACGCCGGTGCAACCACGCCGTCCGAGAAATTCTCGGCCGCGCTTTCAATTGCGGCGCGGGCCACACCGGTTTCATCCAGCGTGCCGGTGTCCCGCCCAACGATTTTTGCGATCTGGTGGCGGGCCTCCGGCAGGCTTTGGGTCAGGGCCGACGCCACGGCGCTGACGTGATCAACCAGCCCTTTATGCGCCAGCAGGACCGCCGCGAGCACAACCTCGATTGACCAGTGCCACGACGCAGCGATGTGGCCAAAAATAGCGCCAACAGCGCACAGCGCAACCATTGCGGCAATACCTCCTGCTCGTTTGGCAGGCCCGCGATTAAGCATCCTGTCCAACCCGTTGATGGCGCCGCCGACCATCGTGACCGGGTGGGGAAGGCGGGACCATATGGCCTTTGGATCGCCAATTATCGCATCCAGCACAAGCGCCAGCACCAGCATTTCGGGATGAGTCATCGGGGTTCTGCCAAAGCCGCTTGCAATCGCAGCCAGGCATCGGGCGTGCCGGGAATGCCAAGGCGAATCCAGCTTTCGGAATAGGGAAAGATGCGGCATAATATGCGCCGGTTGGCCAGTTGGATCTGTAACCCTTCGGCGTCTGAACAGGCGTAGGTGCGAAACAAATCGGTGCCACCAACCGGTGTTGGTCCAGTGGATTGCGCCACAGCGTCAAGACGCCTGGCATCTGCCGCAAGCCTTTTGCGGGTCGCGTTGGCCCAGTCCTCATCCAACAGCGCCGTTGTTCCAATCCGCAGCGCCGGGCCAGACACCGGCCAAGGCCCAAGCAGGTCGCGAAGCCGGGCCAGTGTTTCAGCCCTGCCAACGGCAAAGCCAAGGCGCAATCCGGCCAGCCCCCAGAATTTCCCGAAACTTTTCAGGATGATCGTGTTGGGCGTTGCCGCCATGTCTATGTGGCTGTGATCCGGATCAACATCACAAAAGCTTTCGTCAATCACCAGCAACCGGTCGCCCGGTCGTTCACCGGTGCCGTCCCACAGCCTGCCATCCGGATTGTTTGGGTGCACGATCACCCGGGCGTGCGCCTGATCCGGTACCACCTGCCAACCGGCCTGAACAAAGGCGGCGGCGTGTTCGTTATAGGTGGGCGTATCAATCCGAACCCGGCCCGGATTTCGCAGCAAAGGGATAAGGGCAATCAGCGCGGAGGCGCCCGGTGCCGCCAGAACGTCAGCGCCAATAGGAACCCGCCAAAACCGGCGCGCCGCTTGCACCAGACCGTTGGTCAGTTGCGCGTCCGGCAGCGCTGTCAAATTGCTGTCTGAAAGTTCTGAAACCGGATACGCCTTGGGATTAATACCAGTGGAAAGGTCAATCCAATCGTCCCGCTTGCCGCCAAATTGTTCAATCGCACGGTCCAGGCCGCCGCCGTGGTCCATCTTGGCAATCGCCGTCATTCGCCGCCTGTTTGCAAAACCGGCAGGCGGCTGACAAAATGGCCCTTTACGCCCTGCGGCCAGCTGCGAAACGCCACGATACCGGTTTCGCTTTCGCTGTGCAGATGTGCGTAGTCCACGATGGCGGCAGCGCTGTCCTTATCCGGTTCAAACCGGCCCAGAACATAGGTGATCTTTTGGTCTGCCTGAATGGCGATATTGCACCCGTGGTCACAGCCCATCAAACAGGAATGCCGTCGCGTGACCACACCCGGTTTTCCCTCGGCAGCGGCCTCTATCAACGCCGCCAGCCGCTCGCCGTCGGTCAGATCCATCGAGCGGGTGATCCAGTCGTCACGCTTACAGGTGTCACAGATTGTAATAGTGGTATTCACCCGACGTCCCCATTTGCTGTCGCGGCCCATCAAACGGATTTTGTCTTCCTTGGCAATGGGATTCCTTTGAAACGGGCGCGATCCATCGATTTTGGCAAATTGTTAAGATTTGTTAACCTTTTGTTAGGAAGTGTTACCGAAAAAAGAACGGACACAGATTAGGGACCTGTATGCGCGTTCTGATCGTAGAGAAAAACGAAGACTTGGGTCACCTGTGGAGGCGTCACCTCACCCGTCAGGATGTTCAGGTTCAACTGGTCGACAATCAGCAAAGCGCGGTCGAGACCATCCGGTCCAGAAAACCGCAGGTGATCATTCTAAATCTCCATTTGCCCGGCGAAAGCGCCATCGCCATTGCGGATTTCGCCGGTTACCGCAGCCCCAGATCGCGGGTAATTTTTGTAACCGACACGACGTTCTTTTCAGACGGATCGATCTTTAAGTTTATCCCGAACGCTTGTGCCTGCGTGCGCTCTGCGGTGCCCCCATACGACCTGTGCGCGATGGTCGAACATTTTGGTGCGCGGGCCTAGGCAATCAGCGCTCTGTCGTACGGTTCGTCATAGTCAATCAGTGGATTGATCGGGATAATCCGGTGCGGATTGATGCTTTCGTGGCTAAAGTGATAGTGGCGGACGATGTGGTCAATTTTCACGGTCTCGCTGATCCCGGGCCATTGGAAAAGCTCTCGGGTATAGGCCCATAAATTTGGATATTCGCGCAGCCATTTGCGGTTGCACTTGAAATGAGTGTGATAGACCGGATCAAAGCGGATCAACGTGGCAAACAGCCGCCAGTCGGCCTCTGTCAGCGTTGCGCCCATCAGGTAACGAGATGTTGTCAGGCGGACTTCCAGCCAGTCCAGCGTTTCAAATACCTTATGAACCGCCGCATCATAGGCGCTTTGGCTGCGGGCAAAGCCACATCTGTAAACGCCGTTGTTCAGGGTCTCGTAGATACGTTCGTTGACCGTTTGCATCGCCGGGCGCAGTTTTTTTGGCCAGTGGTCGCTGGTGTTGCCGGTAATGTCATCAAACGCAGAATTGAACATGCGGATGATTTCAGAGGATTCGTTGGATACGATGGTTTCCTGTTTTTTGTCCCAAAGAACCGGCACGGTTACGCGGCTGGTGATATCAGGATCAGCAGCCGTGTAGACATCGCGCAGAAAACGCCTGCCGTTTACCGTATCACCTGTGGCACCAGCAAAATCGGTGGAAAATGACCAGCCGTCCTGTGCCACGTCGGGGTGAAGCACGTCAAAGGATACGTGGTCAGCAAGGCCTTTCAAGGCGCGAAACATCAGTGTCCGGTGCGCCCAGGGACAGGCATAGGAAACATAAATGTGATAGCGCCCGCTTTCGGCCTGAAATCCGCCGGTGCCGCTGGTCCCCGCTGCACCGGATTTTGTGATCCAATTCCTGAATCCGGCCTCTTTGCGGACAAATGTGCCGTCGGGCTTTTTGGGTTTTGCCCCATCGGTGACCCACTCGCCGTCAATCAATTGGCCCATAAGGAAGCTCCGTCATCGATGGGATTGCCTGCAATATATAAGTTTCAGAATCGTGATTAAAGACACATAACTGGACAAACTGTTTCCAATTGGGAAACAAAAATTTTCGATGCCGGTCGCAGATCGATCCGGTGTTGACGCGATTGCGATTGCGCAGGAAGCCGTCGCGCAATAGACAGATTTTGACGAAGCCCTGACAGCGGGGCCGGAGAGGTGCGTTGCCGATCGGTTGACCCAAAACGGGGACCAAGGGCAACATCGTCGGTGGCCGATGGCCGTTTGCCTTTTCCGAACAATTAACTTGAGGCGTGACCGAACTGTGCGCCGGGAAAAAGGGGCATGTTTCTTGTCAAAAATAGGTGTGATGATCTGCGGGCACGGCTCGCGCAGCCAGCCGGCGGTGGATGAATTTTCGGTGCTGGCAGAGAAACTGCCCGCCATGCTGCCACCGGAATGGCCGGTTGAATACGGGTATCTGGAGTTTGCCAATCCGGTAATCCACGTTGGGCTGGACAAGCTGCGTGCCGCGGGGTGTGACCATATTCTGGCGGTGCCGGGGATGCTGTTTGCCGCCATGCACGCCAAGAACGACATCCCGACAGTGTTGAACACCTATGCGGCGAAACATGGGATCAGAGTGTCGTACGGGCGCGAGCTGGGCGTTGATCCCAAGATGATCGCCGCCGCCGGGGCGCGGGTGAAACAGGCGGTTGATTGGGCCAACGCTGAACATGGAGACATGGCGCCGGAAGACACCGCATTGGTGGTCATCGGACGGGGCGCGTCCGATCCGGATGCCAATGCAAATGTCAGCAAGATCGCCCGGATGCTGTGGGAAGGCATGGGGTTTGGCTGGTGCGAAGTCGGCTATTCCGGGGTCACCTTCCCGCTGGTGGACCCCTGTCTGGAGCATGTCACGCGCCTTGGCTACAAGCGGGTGATCGTGTTTCCATATTTCCTGTTCACCGGCATACTGATTGACAGGATTTACGGGTTTACGGATCAGGTGGCCGCAAAGCACCCCGATATTCAATTTGTAAAAGCCGGGTATCTGAACGACCACGTGCACGTGCTGGAAACCTTTGCAGAGCGGATCACCGAGCAGGTTGGTGAAACGCCACCGGCAAATTGCGCCATGTGCAAGTACCGCGTGCAGGTTTTGGGGTTTGAGGCCGAAGTTGGATTGAAGCAGGAAAGCCACCATCACCACGTGGAGGGTCAGGGCGCGGGCGCGCCGGGGTCCAATGTGGCGGATTGTGCGCTTTGCGAAGATTTCTGCACAGGCGAGTGCCGGTTGGACATGGAACATCACCACCACGATCACAGCCACGGTGATGGACATGACCATGACCACCACCATCACCAAACCTATCCGCATGCCAACCATCCGCTGGGACCTGAAAGCGCGCGGCGGAGTTGAGTTTTATTGCAAAGAAAAAGCCAGCATGAGGTATGAACGGGATCCGGCCGCGATTTATGCGGCAAGCTTTGAAACGGTTCGCAGCGAGGCGCGGTTGGATCGTTTTGACGCCGGAATGCGGATTATGGCGACGCGGTTGATTCACGCCTGCGGTATGATCGACATTGCGGATCGTTTGGCCTGTTCCGGGGAAGCTTTTGCCCAGGGGCAAAAGGCGCTTGCAGCGGGCGCGCCGGTTCTGTGCGACTGCGAGATGGTCGGGGCCGGGATTAACCGGCGGTCGCTGCCGTCGGGAAATGACGTGGTGGTGACGTTGAATGACCCGACAGTGCCCGGGCTGGTTGAAAAGCTTGGCAACACCCGCTCGGCAGCGGCGGTAGAGCTGTGGCGGGGCCGGATAGAGGGCGCGGTTGTGGCCATTGGCAACGCGCCCACGGCGCTGTTTCATTTGCTGGAGATGCTGGATCAGGGCTGGCCGAAACCTGCGGTCATTCTTGGGTTTCCGGTTGGGTTTGTCGGGGCGGCGGAAAGCAAGGCGGAACTTGCGGCACGGCCCAGAGGCTGCGAATTTGTGGCGCTGCGCGGACGGTGCGGCGGGTCCGCGATGGCGGCAGCGGCGGTGAACGCGTTGGCTGCGGGATTGCCGGGAGAGGATGGATGAGTATTTTTGGGAACAATGAAAGCCGGGCTGGTTATGGCTGATCCGTGGTTGCATATTGTTGGCATAGGCGAGGACGGGATGGACGGTCTGACGCCGGCCTCGCGCACGGTGGTTGAAGCGGCAGAGGTGATCGTCGGCGGTGACCGGCATCACGAACTGTCGGGTATTGTCGGGGCCAAACGGGTGGCATGGCCGTCGCCGTTTGACGATCTGATCCTTCAACTGAAAGGCTTTCGGGGGCAGCGGGTGGTGGTTTTGGCCACGGGTGATCCGCTGTGGTATTCCGTTGGCGCACGAATTGGACGGGCGATTGATCCGGCCGAGATCACGTACCATCCGCAGGTTGGGGCGTTTCAACTGGCTGCGGCGCGCATGGGGTGGTCGATGGCCGATCTTGAGACGCTGACGGTTCACGGGCGCCCTGTGGAACAGATGATCGCGTTTATTCAGCCGGATCAACGGCTGCTGATCCTGACCACCGGCGCGGATACGCCGGCGCAGATTGCGCGGTATTTAAGCGAAAAGGGTTATGGGCAGTCGGAAATGACCGTTCTGGCGGCGATGGGCGGTGCCGATGAGGCGCGGTTTGACGGCCTTGCCGACAGCTGGATCCACGCGGTGCCCGCGTTTAACACGCTGGCGGTTCACTGCGTGGCGGCGGCGGACGCGGCCCTGATGCCGCGGGTTCCGGGGCTGGCGGATGATCTGTTTGTGCACGACGGCACCATGACCAAACAAGAGGTGCGCGCGGCCACGCTGGCAAAGCTGATGCCCATGCGCGGGGCGCTTTTGTGGGATGTGGGGTGTGGCTGCGGCTCTGTTGCGGTAGAGTGGATGCGGGCCGCGCGGTATGCGCGCGCTATCGGGATAGAGCCCAAAGCCGGGCGCCGGGTTTTTGCGGCGGCCAATGCGTCAGCGCTTGGCGTGCCCAAGCTGGAGATTATCGACGGCGCGGTGCCCGCAGCTTTGCAGGGACTGGAAGCGCCGGATGCCATTTTTATCGGCGGCGGGCTGAGTGAGGCGGCGTTTGAGGCCTGCTGGGCCGCGCTGCGGCCTTTGGGACGGCTGGTGGCGAATGCGGTGACGCTGGAAAGCGAGGCCTTGTTGCTTTCGTTTTACAGCGCCCACGGCGGGGAACTGGTGAAACTTCAGGTCCAGCGGGCGCACGGTCTTGGCGGCATGACGGCGTGGCGGCCAATGCGGATGGTGACGCAGTGGTCGCTGGTGAAGCGCTGAGCATGGCTGCAGTGCCCGGAAAACTTTATGGCGTTGGACTTGGGCCCGGCGACCCTGATCTGATGACGATCAAGGCGCACCGGTTGATCGGCGGCGCGGCAGTGGTGGCCTATCCGGCGCTGGTGGGTGGTGAAAGCTTCGCCCGCGCAATCGCCGGGGCGGCGATCAGCCCGGACGCGCGGGAAATCGTTGTTGAGGTGCCCATGAGCGTTGCACGGGAGCCGGCGCAGGCGGCCTATGACGCGGGAGCTGCGGAAATTGCGCGCGCGCTGGACAGCGGGCAGGACGTGGTGATGTTGTGTGAGGGGGATCCGTTTTTCTATGGCTCATTCATGTATCTGCATTCACGGCTGGCGGACCGGTTTGACGTTGAAGTGGTGCCCGGCGTTACATCCGTGACGGCTTGTGCTGCGGCGCTGGGCAGGCCGTTGGCTGCGCGAAACGAGGTTCTGACGGTCGTTCCCGGACCAATGGAAGAGGCCGAGATGGAGGCACGGATTGCGGCAGCCGAAGCGGTTGCGATCATGAAAGTGGGGCGGCATTTGGAAAAAATCCAGCGGGTATTGGGACGGCTGGGATTGTTGGAGGCTGCGGGTTATGTGGAGCGCGCGACGCTTGAAAATCAGCGGATTTTCCCGCTGGCGGATGCGCCCAAAACGGCGCCATATTTTTCAATGATTTTGATAACCAGGGGAGAAGATCCGTGGTTGTAAGGCCGGTTGTTTTGTGCCTGTCAAAGGCGGGCGAGGCCACTGCAAAACGGGTTGCCGCCCTGCTTGATGCGCCGGTGCACGGGCGGCAGGGCCGGGTGGGTCAGGCGGATGCATATTTTGCCAACGCGCTGGATCATGTGCGCGCGCTTTTTGCGGCGGGCACGCCAATTGTCGGGGTTTGTGCAGCCGGGATTTTGGTGCGCGGTGTCGCGCCCTTGCTGAGTGACAAAAGAGCCGAGCCACCGGTTGTGGCGGTGCCCGACGATGGCTCTGCCGTTGTTCCGCTGGTAGGCGGGCATCACGGGGCCAACCGTCTGGCGCGGCAGATTGCCGTCGGGCTGGGGGTGAAGGCCGCTGTGACCACTGCGGGGGATTTGGCGCTGGGCATTGCACTGGATGAGCCACCTGCGGGCTGGATGCTGGCCAATCCCGAAGCTGTCAAGGGCGCGATGATGGCGCTTTTGAACGGCGGTGGTGCCGTGGTTCGCGGCGAAGCAGCACCCAAGGCAACATGGTTGAAAGGCCTGCCCGAAGGTGCTGCGGTCAGAATTGAATGTACAATCAAAGACCGTAACGTGACCGGCGAAAACGCGCTGCTGTTTCATCCACAACAGGCGGTTTTGGGTGTGGGCTGTGCGCGCAACTGCCCGGTGGATGAACTGGCGGAACTGGTCCGAAAGGCGCTTGCGGATGCACAGATTTCCGCAAAAGCTCTGGCGGGAATTCATACGCTGGATTTGAAGGCTGACGAACCGGCGGTGTTGGCGTTGTCACGACAATTGGCCTTGCCGCTGCGCCTGTTCACGGCTGTGGAGCTGGAGGCTGAGACGCCGCGCCTAAAAAACCCATCTGATGTGGTGTTTGCAGAGGTCGGATGTCACGGGGTCAGCGAAGCGGCGGCTTTGGCCGGGGCCGGGGAAGCCGCCGTTCTGAAGCTGCCCAAACGCAAATCCGCGGCGGCGACATGCGCGATTGCCTTGGCACCGGACCCGATCGTTAAACAGGCAGGCCGGGCGCGCGGGAAGCTTTCAATCGTCGGGATTGGGCCGGGGCAGCATTCCTGGCGGACGCCCGAAGCTTCGGCTTTGGTGGCTGAGGCCGAAGAACTGGTTGGTTACGGGCTTTACATCGATCTGCTGGGGGCGCTGGCCCTTGGCAAAAAACGGTCGGACTTTCCGCTGGGCGGTGAAGAAGACCGCTGTCGTTATGCGCTGGAACAGGCGGGTATGGGTAAGAATGTTGCGCTGATTTGCTCTGGTGATGCGGGAATTTATGCAATGGGGGCATTGGTTTTTGAATTGCTGGACCGGGCGCCCAAGGCGCTGGGCGTTTCGGATGCGGCGCGGCGGGTTGAAGTGGTTTCAGCCCCGGGCGTTTCAGCCCTGCAAGGGGCGGCGGCGCGGGCCGGGGCGCCACTGGGGCATGATTTTTGTGCGATTTCGCTAAGTGATCTTTTGACGCCGCGCGCGGATATTCTGAAACGGCTGAAGGCCGCTGCAGAGGGGGATTTTGTGATTGCCTTTTACAATCCGGTCTCCAAGCGGCGCCGGACTTTGCTGGCAGAGGCGCGGGATATCCTGCTGCAGCACCGCCCGGCAGATACGCCGGTGATGCTGGCGTCCTCGCTTGGGCGTCCTGACGAGCATGTTCGATACCGCAAATTGTCGGAACTGCAGGTGGATGAGGTGGACATGCTGACCGTCGTTTTGGTGGGGGCGACCCATTCCAAACTGGCGTGGTTGGGAGAGGGGCCGCGGATGTACACGCCGCGCGGATATGCGCGAAAAATTGACGGAGATTTGAGTTGAGAGTGGTGAATCTGAGTATTTTTGGAACAATGAAAGCAGGGCTGGTGCGATGACGGTTTACTTTATTGGCGCGGGGCCGGGCGATCCTGATCTGATAACGGTCAAGGGGCGGCGGTTGATCGAGGCTTGTCCGGTTTGTCTGTTTGCGGGGTCCTTGGTACCCGAAGCGGTGGTTGCTTTTGCGCCAGACGGGTCGCGGGTACTGGACACGGCGGTGATGACTCTGGAGGACACGCACCGCGAGATTGCTGCGGCGCACGGGCGGGGCGAGGACGTGGCGCGGGTTCATTCGGGGGACCCGGGTTTGTACGGCGCGATTGCCGAGCAGATACGGCGGCTGAACGCGGCGGGAATTGCATTTGAAATTGTTCCAGGCGTTTCAGCCTATGCGGCGGCGGCGGCAGAAATGCGGCAGGAGTTGACCATACCGGAAGTGGCGCAAAGCCTTGTTTTGACACGGATGTCCATGCAGTCAACCGGCATGCCGGCGGGCGAAACCCTGGAAAATTTCGGTCGGACCGGTACGACGCTGGTGATCCATCTGGCGGTGCGTAACATGCGCGAGATCGAGCGGCAGCTGGTGCCGCTTTACGGGGCCGATTGCCCGGTGGTTGTGGCCTATCGCGTGGGCTGGCCGGATCAGATGATCCTGCGCGGCACGCTGGCTGATATTCGCAAAAAGGTGCGGGCCGCAAAGATCACCCGAACGGCGCTGATTTTTGTGGGACCGGGCATGGCGGAAAGTCAGGATTTTGTGGAGTCCGCGCTGTATGACGCGGCAAAACCCCATGTTTTGCGTCCTGTCAAAGGCATTGATCTGGTGGAAGAGCACAACACCTGAGCAAAACAGTTAACCACGGTCATTTCGCCCCCTTGAACATTTTGCCGAATCGGTTTTCTTTGTTTGGCGTGGGGGAGTGGATCGATGATCTACAGTTTGCCGGAGGAAATTCTGGAAGGTTTACGTCAGGCGCGCACACGCGATCTGGGGCGCAAAAACCGACTGCGGATTCACGTGGGTGAACAGGTTTATCCGATTTTGCGACTGTGGGACGGTGGGTTTTCGCTTGACGCGGAAACTGCGCCGCATCTGCGTGGTTTTATTGATATCTATGACGGAACGCGGCAGCTGTATCAATGTCTGGTGATCTGTTCCTCGCTTGAAGGCGGCGAACGGATTTATGAATTCAAGCGCCAGACGATCGCGCGACGACGGGCGCCGGTTGACTATTACAAGCACCCGCAGACGCCGGTGGCGTATCTGCGCTGATCGCCGGGCAATTTGGTGGTTATTCTGTAAATTTCGAATAAGCTGCGAAAATTCCGCCGGATTCAGCAAATTTCTGCTGTCGAATGCCATATTCTCTGAGGAAAACCTATGTTCGGCACTTTGTGTTTTGTTACAAATGGCTGGTGAATTGCGTTTTGGGGACACGTTATGATTCAGACACCGTACTTGCTGTTTTTGGGAGACGCGCCCGACGGGCTGGCTGCGAAGGTGGCGCAGGGCATCAAAGACTGGCGGCCTGATGTTTCTGTCGGCCAGCTTCGCATGGACGGCTGCAAGGCGGATATGGGCATTCCGGATATGACTTTGGCGGAGGCCAAGGCGGCAGGCGCAAAGACGCTGGTGATTGGCGTGGCCAACCGCGGCGGCGTGATTTCGCAAGCATGGAAAGCGGTGTTGCTGGAGGCATTGGCGATGGGCTTTGATATCGCCAGCGGTTTGCACAATCTGTTGCGCAACGAAAATGATCTGGTCGCGGCGGCGCGGGTCAACGGCTGTACGTTGCATGACGTGCGCATCCCATCGGCGGCCTATCCAATTGCCAATGGCGTTCCACGCCGGGGCAAGCGGTGTCTGGCCGTTGGCACGGATTGCTCTGCCGGTAAGATGTACACGGCGATTGCGATGGAGCGTGAAATGCTAAAGCGTGGCCTGAACGTCGATTTTCGCGCGACGGGCCAGACTGGCATCCTGATAACCGGCGGTGGCGTGCCGCTGGATGCGGTGATTGCAGATTTCATGGCAGGGTCTGTGGAATATATCACCCCGGATGCAGACGACGATCACTGGGATCTGATCGAGGGGCAGGGCTCGTTGTTTCACGCATCATATTCCGGGGTCACGATGGCATTGATTCACGGCGGCCAGCCGGATGCGCTGATACTGTGTCACGAGCCCACACGCAAACATATGCGCGGCCTGCCCGGATATAAACTGCCGTCCCTGACATTGTTGCGCGACACGGCGCTGCAAATGGCACAGGTTGTCAATCCGGCGTGCAAGGTGGTTGCTGTATCCGTCAACACGCAGCACCTGGACGAGGCCGCGGCGCTGGCCTATCTGGCAAAAGTAGAGGCGGACATGGGGCTACCGACGGTTGATCCGTTTCGACAAGGGCCGGCTCGATTGGTGGACGCACTGGAAAACATCACTGCACGGCGGATCATTGGGGTGACAGCGCAAGCCGGGATGATTGCCCCGGATGCGTAGGCACCTGACAATCGATGACGCTGGACACAAGGCCGCCAAAGGATGAAGATGTAATATTGCCCTCCAATACAGAAAACGGATTATCTGACATGTTGGTGGCATTGTCTGAAACGACGGCCATTATTGCGAATACGGTTGAAAACGGCGGTGCTGACAGGAATGAAGATCAAAGTAAGTTATGATACTTTTGCCTTGGCCCGGGTGTTCACAATCTCTCGTGGGTCGCGGTCAGAAGCGAAAGTTTTATCGGTTCGCATTACAGACGGCGAACATTCCGGTTGGGGCGAATGCGTGCCATACGCGCGGTATGGCGAGACGTTAAAAAGCGTGGCGGATCAGATCGGTGGGCTGAATATGCCTTTGGACCGCACGGCTTTGCAGGTCGCGTTGCCCGCCGGTGCCGCGCGCAACGCTGTGGACTGCGCACTTTGGGATCTGGAGGCAAAAAAGGTAGACGCCCGCGTTTGGGAGCTTGCCGGACTGCCTGAACCGGAACCCGAGATAACGGCTTTCACCCTGTCGCTGGATACGCCTGAAAAGATGCGGGCGCAGGCGGCTGAAAACGCGCACCGGCCGCTGCTGAAGACAAAGCTGGGTGGCGGTGCCGACGATGTGTCGCGTATTCAGGCGGTGCGGGCGGGTGCGCCGGATGCGCGGATTATTGTGGATGCCAACGAGGGGTGGACGCCTGAACTTTATGTGCAGTTGGCACCGGTTCTGCTGGGTCTGGGCGTTGAAATGGTGGAACAGCCCCTGCCCGCCGGTCAGGATGACGCACTGCTGGATATGAAGCGGGTGTTGCCGGTTTGTGCCGATGAAAGCTGCCACGACCGCGCCTCGCTGGCGGCATTGCACGGCAAATATGATGTGGTGAACATCAAATTGGATAAAACCGGAGGGCTGACAGAAGCCCTGGCCCTGCGCGAAGCTGCGGTGAACGCGGGGTTTGGGGTGATGGTGGGCTGCATGGTTGGATCGTCCCTGGCGATGGCACCGGCAGTATTGGTGGCGCAGGGTGCGCTGTACACGGACCTTGACGGGCCGCTACTGTTGGCCGAAGACAGGGTGCCGCCGCTGACCTATGACCCGCGTGGCGTGCATCCGGCGCAGCATGTGCTTTGGGGATAAAGGAAAGAAAAAATGAGTCGCACGGTTTACGTCAACGGGCAGTATTTGCCGGAAGAACAGGCAACGGTCTCGATCTTTGACCGCGGGTTTCTGATGGCTGACGGGGTTTACGAGGTGACCACGGTTCTGGACGGCAAATTGGTATCCTTTGATGGACACGCGCAACGGCTGGAACGTTCGCTGGGCGAACTGGATATGGCGGCACCCTGCACCAATGACGAATTGTTGGAAATTCACCGCGAGTTGGTTCGGCTGAACGAGATTGATCAGGGTTTGATCTATTTGCAGGTGACGCGCGGGGCTGCGGACCGGGATTTTGCCTATCCGGAGGACGCTGAGCCGACCTTGGTGATGTTTACCCAAAATAAACCGGGGCTGGCCGACAGCCCGGCGGCAAAAAAGGGCGCCAAAGTGATTGCCATTGACGATATCCGCTGGGGGCGGCGGGATATAAAAACCGTGCAGCTTTTGTATCCCAGCATGGGCAAGATGATGGCCAAAGCCAAAGGCTGCGATGATGCCTGGCTGGTTGAGGACGGTAAGGTGACCGAAGGCACCTCAAACAATGCTTACATCATCAAGGGAAACAAAATCATCACCCGGGAACTATCCACTGACATATTGCATGGCATAACCCGGGAGGCGGTGCTGCGGTTCGCCCGCGAAGCGCAGATGGAAGTAGAGGAGCGGGCGTTTACAATTGCCGAGGCGCAAGCGGCGGACGAGGCGTTTACCACCTCTGCCTCAGCCTTTGTGATGCCGGTGGTCGAGGTTGAAGGTGTGACAATGGGCGACGGAACACCGGGAGCGGCAACATGGCGGTTGCGCGAGATTTATATCGAGGAAAGCCGCAAGTCGGCGATATGATATGCGCTTCTTATTGGCGGAAAATATCCCCGCCGGAGGCATTATTCTGTTTTGCTTTTGGAAAAGATTCTGGCCTTCGGCGAGGATATTTTAACCAATAAGAAACCATTTTAGTCAAATTTTATAGAGCGGTACAGGCGGGGACGCCGATGACCGCCCAATGAGAAGACACCCCGTTCTGAGAGATCAGAGCGGGGTTGTTTTATTTTGGGTCGCTGACATTTTCAGCAAAGGATTTTTCAAAGTCGGACTGTTTTTTGGGGCCCGCATCGGTTTGATAATTCGCTTTCCACTCCGCGAAAGGCATGCCGTAAAAGACCTCGCGGCCCTCTTCCTTGGTCATCTGAATACCGCGCTCGACGGCGGCCTCCTGATACCAGCGTGACAGGCAGTTGCGGCAAAATCCCGTCAAATTCATCATATCGATGTTTTGTACGTCGGTACGCTTTTCCATCAGGTGCTCGCGCATCTTGCGGAACGCGGCGGCTTCCAGTTCAAGTTTTGTTTGGCTGTCCATTTGCGCCTCCTGTATTGATTTCGATACCTTTTACGACCTCTTGCAGGATCACCACAAGTCGCCTGGCCCAATCTGATTGCCCTTCTGCATCGGATATCAAATCGTTGCGGATCTCGATCAATATGTGGGCGCGTCCGGTCTGCAGGCCATGCCGGTCCATCGTGTCACCGCGCAGGCTGCCGCTGTAAGGTTCGTTGTCGCCGACGCAGATATCGTTGTCCTGCCGCAACCTTGCCATCAACGGCTTGGCCAGCCGGGCGTCTCCCGCGTAAAGCAGACCCAGATGCCAGGGGCGGGCCGATTTGCCCTTAAGGCGCGGTGCAAATGAATGGATGGACACAAGCGCCGCCTGTGGATTATCCGCTGACAATTGCGCCAGCGCGGTGTGGTAAGGACGGTAATACTGATCCAGGCGGCGGGTGATTTCGGTTTCGCTGATATGCCGGTTTGCCGGAATTGTTGAACCGTCATAAAGCTGCATGATCAGGGTTGGGTCGTCTTCACCGCGGTTTGGATCGATCACCAATCTGGAGAAATTACTAAGGATGGCAGGCGCATCGATGATGTCAGCCATCTGTCGTGTGACCGCCGCCGCACCAATATCACTGGCGATGTGGCGCCTCATATCGGCCTCTGGCAGTCCCAGCGAACCATTGTTGATTTCAACCGGAACGGCGTTGGTTGCATGATCGCATATCAGCAAGATCGGAGCCTTTGACGTTCCGGGAATTATTGCAAAAGGTTGTTGCGGGTCAGTCATTTCATGTTTGTGCTTGATTGTGCCAATTGGGCCAGTTGTATGTTGCTGCCGTATCAGTCACACAGGTGTCTGAATTGACGTAACTGCACGACAGATGCCGGAGAGACGACGCGTAATGAGACGCTTGCGAAATGTAAAGATCGTGGCCACCCTTGGTCCGGCATCTGATGATAAAGACACCATAAAAAGGCTTTTCGAGGCCGGAGCGGATGTGTTCCGCCTGAACATGAGCCACGGAAGCCATGAAGAAATAACAGAGCGTCACCGCATCATTCGGGACATTGAGGCTGCGACCGGACGGCCAATTTGCATTCTGGCGGACCTACAGGGGCCAAAATTGCGCTGTGGTGTATTTTCGGGTGACAGCGAAGAGCTGGCGGTCGGGGCGCACTTCCGCTTTGATCTTGATCCGGCAGAAGGGGATGCCACGCGGGTCTGCCTGCCGCACAAAGAGATATTCGCGGCCCTGGATGTTGGCGAGGCGCTGCTGGTTGATGACGGTAAAATCCGTTTGGAGGTTACCAGTTGCGGCGTTGATTTTGCTGACTGCACTGTTGTTGTGGGTGGCAAGATTTCAAACCGCAAGGGCGTGAATGTACCGGGCGTTGTGCTGCCGCTTGCCGCCCTGAGCGCCAAGGACCTGATCGATCTGGAATTTGTCTGCAGTCTTGGCGTTGACTGGCTGGCGCTGTCTTTTGTGCAGCGGGCGGAAGATGTGCAACAGGCAAGGGATCTGGCGGCGGGCCGGGCGGCGATCCTTTCGAAAATCGAAAAACCGGCGGCGATCAATGCTTTCAAAGATATCCTGGCGATCAGCGACGGAATCATGGTGGCGCGGGGTGATTTGGGGGTGGAATTGCCGGTTCAAAACGTGCCGCCGATCCAAAAGCATCTGGTGAGGACCTGCCGCCATGCGGGCAAGCCGGTGATTGTGGCAACGCAGATGATGGAAAGCATGATCTCTTCGCCGGTCCCAACCCGGGCTGAAGTTTCTGATGTGGCCACAGCGATTTACGAGGGTGCCGATGCGGTGATGCTGAGTGCAGAATCCGCCGCCGGGGATTTTCCCGTAGAAGCTGTGAACACCATGAATGACGTCGCAATCGAGGTGGAGCGCGATCCGACGTACCGCGATGTTATCGAGGCCTCGCGCACCGCATCGCGAAAATCCGTGGCCAATTCGATTACCGCTGCAGCCCGGGAAATTGCCGAAACCACAGAGGTCAAAGCCATATGTTGCTTTAGCCAGTCGGGCTCTACCGCCTTGAAAGTGGCCCGCGAACGGCCGCGTGTACCGATTATCGCGCTTACTCCGCTGATCAGTACCGCACGGCGGCTGTGTATATCGTGGGGCATGCACTGCGAAGTGACGGAAGTTGTCACCCGGTTCAAGATGGCGGTGGTCGGAGCCGCACGGGCGGCCCACAAATACGGATTTGGCGATGACGACGACACGATTGTTGTGACAGCGGGCATTCCGTTCAACGTTAAAGGCAGCACGAATATTTTACGCGTCGCCGGTATTGATATGAGAATGAACACGGAATTGGATTCAGACTGAGGCAAACCATAGCAGGCGCTTATTTGACATATGAGGCACTTTTGGTTGGGGGCTGCCTGTTGGCGGCACTATCGATCGTATCTTTGGTGTCGGCCTGGGCGGACCGGCGCAGCCCGCGCCTTGCGGCAATTTTTGTGGTGGTGTCAGGCGGAGTGTTGTTAACGGCGGTGGGCAAAGCGGACGACGGATTTCAGTTGGTTGATATACCACTGGCATTTGTCGAAGTCATAACATCGTTTCTGAAATAGGTTGCG
>CAYZQS010000034.1:24130-26821 GCA_964480735.1 uncultured Rhodobacterales bacterium | reverse complement strand
ACGGAACGCGCCGCCGCGCTGGTAGAAAACCGTTTGCGTAACGAACGTAAACGCATCGCTGCTTTGCTTGATCCGATGTTGATGATGATCGTTGGCGGGTTTGTTCTGGTGATCGTGCTGTCAATATTGCTGCCGATATTTGATCTACAGTCTGTGGTGGCACAGTAAACCCTGCATTGCGGCGCTCTATTTTCGGCGGGAAACCGTAAAGAATTTGTAACCGGTCCACAGGATCAGATAAATATCGCCGCACATGGACCGGTGATCCTGATACATCAAATCAAGACGGGCTTTGCGGGGGATGCAGCGGCGGATGTACTGTTGTTCCGTTTCCGCGGCGGTTTTGCAGCGGTCAAGCAGCCGTTCCTCGTGTCGGTGGTAGACCACAGAGGCAAGCCCGGTAATACCGGGTCTGTTTTTCAAAACCGGACCGTAAACTTCCGGAAATTTTTCAACGTATTGCGGCAGCGGCGGACGTGGACCGACAAAGCTGATATCACCTTTGAGAACATTCCAAAGCTGCGGTATTTCGTCCAGCCGCGACCTTCGCAGGGCGTTGCCAAATTTGGTTACCCTGTGCGCCTTGTGGCCACCGGAAACCCCGCCGTTATTGTGTTCGGCAGTGATCTGCATGGTGCGAATTTTGATCAACGAAAAAGACTCGTTCAGCGACCGCATACGTCTTGCGGAAAAGAAAAACGGCCGACCGTCAACGATCCACATCAGCAGCAGTATCAGGGCCAAAACCGGCAAAAAGACGATGCTTAGTGTCAAAGCCAAAATAATATCAAATATACGTTTTGACGGTGTCATGCCACGCCCAGGCAAGCGCGCCACTGGTGAATCATTTCACTTGGCAGGTCATCCTGAGCGCGAAATTTATGAAAGGATTCAAGGACCGACGTTGACATAACAACCGCTGGTAGCGCATCGGGTGGTGCGCTTACAAGGCGCCAACCCAATTTTGTTCCCACAGCAGAAGCCGCCTGCAAAAGCTGTTCCATGAATATCGGCGCCGGGCTGGCGACATTCAACTTTGGCGGAATTTTTTGGCCAGAGATCGAGGCCGCGCAAAGTGATCTTAGAACCTGCGCCAGCGTCCTGGCCCCGATATAAGACCGCAGCGGTGTGTTTCCGTCCTCAAAACAGTCCAAAGGTTGCCGGTTCTGCGAGGATGCCGGTGTTCTGTTTAACAGAACACTGTCAGCACCTGCCACGTTGCCGATGCGCATGCAGGTTACCGAAAGCTTGCTTTGAAACGGCACCGCGGCATTTTCCATCGCAAGTTTGGCGATACCGTAGTCCGAAACCGGCTGTAAGGTCGCGCTTTCCAGCAGCGGTGCATTGGTTTTTGGACGTCCGTAAACCGCAGCAGAAGAGGCAAGAAAAACCTGGTTAATTCCAAGCCGTGCTGCCTCGGACAGGCATGCGGTTGCCAGTCGCGCATTGGCAGTAAAATCCGGGCTTTCTGATGCTGGCGTGACACCCGCAAAGTTAATCAGGCAGTCAATGCCGTCCCGTTCGCTTACCAATTGCTCCAGACCGTCAGATCGCGACGTCAAATCCCAGCAAAACCAATTTTTTCCTAAATCGGTACCGCCTTTGCGGCATTGCTTGAAAATCTGCAGCTCAGAGGGCGGATCGTTCAAAAACGCAGCAGTCACCAGCCGCCCGACTCGACCAGTTGCGCCCAAAACCGCAATTTTCATCTGAAACTCCCAAAGTTGTGCGTGTTCCATACTAATTTGCACGTCAATGCAATCACTTGCAGCGCGTTAAGCGTCCATTCGCGGTTTGGTATGGATTTCTCAGGCGTGTTGTAAAATATCATGTGTCAGCGCCGAGGGGTGGCAGAGGATGCGAACGCTGCCCCTTGCCGGTCCAAATGCGGGCATCGGATTGCCTGATAATGCGCCGGTGGATGTCGGATGCTGGCCAAATTCCGTCGGCCAAGCGAATGCGCGCCGCGCGTCCGCAGGGCACACTTGCTGCGTTGACTGGAAGAACTGCTTTTATTGCATGAATTTACAGCAGTTATTAGTGTTGCAAAGAATCGGCCAATATGGTTGGTTTTGCTGCAATGAGCGCCTGCAAAAGGTGACGTTGCGCAAAGTATGTTCTTGGGAGGGACGGCTTGACCGAAGTATCAAAAGAAGACGGCTTTGTCGTATTTGATCATGTTCAGAAAAGTTACGATGGCGAGATTCTGGTTGTTAAAGACCTGAATCTCTACGTTGGTAAGGGTGAATTTCTGACAATGCTTGGGCCCTCAGGGTCTGGTAAAACCACTTGTCTAATGATGTTGGCGGGGTTTGAAACCGCGACTCACGGCGACATTTTGTTGGATGGCAAGCCGATCAACAATATCGCACCGCATAAGCGCGGCATTGGTATGGTTTTCCAAAACTATGCCTTATTTCCGCATATGACGATCAACGAAAACCTGTCGTTTCCGCTGGAAGTACGCGGCCAAAGCAAGTCCGAGCGCGAGGAAAACGTTAAAAAGGCGTTGGACATGGTGCAGATGGGCGCGTTTGGCACCCGGCGTCCGGCGCAGTTGTCCGGTGGTCAGCAACAGCGAATCGCATTGGCGCGTTCGCTGGTGTTTGAGCCTGATCTGGTTTTGATGGACGAGCCCTTGGGGGCGCTTGACAAACAATTGCGTGAACAGATGCAGTATGAAATCAAGCA
>CAYZQS010000034.1:12531-24030 GCA_964480735.1 uncultured Rhodobacterales bacterium | reverse complement strand
GTGGAAAGCGGCAATGTCACATGGGACATCGTCGATCTGCTGCCAGACCAAATTCGCACCGGTTGCGACGAAGGCCTGTTCGTTGAACTGCCTGACGATATCTTTATTCCGGCCGCTTCTGGCGCGTCGATGGATGACGATCTGATGGTGCCACGTCCGAACAAATGTGCGGCGCCACAAATCTGGTGGTCCTATCAGGCGTTTTACGAAGCTGACGAGTTCTCTGGCGATCAGCCAAGCACTTTGAATGACTTCTTTGATGTTGCCAAATATCCCGGCAAACGCGGTGTTCACACCTGGGCAAACGCAATTGTGGAAATGGCGCTGGTTGCTGACGGTGTTGCCATTGCAGACGTTTACGACGTGATGAGCACAGACGAAGGTATTGATCGTGCTTTCGCCAAACTTGACACGATCAAAGACAGCGTTGTTTTCTGGTCTTCAGGCGCCAAGCCATTGGAGCTGGTAACATCCGGTGAAGTTTCCATGTCGCTGGCCTATAACGGCCGTGTGGGCGGATCCAACCTGAACGATGGTACTAACTTTGTATCCATCTGGGACGGTCAGGTTCTGGAAGAAGAATGGCTGGGCGTTGTGACCGGCACACCGAATATGGAGGCCGCACTGGACTTCATTTCTTACGCAACTTCTCCAAAAGCACAGGCCGATCAGGCCAAGTGGATCAACTATGGCCCAATGCGCACATCGGCACTGGAAATCATCGCCGCTGGCGAGCCTTGGTTCAACACAGGTGCGACCATTCTTGAGCATATGCCAAACCGTGCCGAAGTTAACGCACGCACAATCGTTGCCAATCCCGACTGGTGGGCAGACAACGGTGATGAAGTGCAAGAGCGTTATCAGGCTTGGATGGCCAAGTAATCCATAAGAACTTGGCCGGGCGTTTCGTGACGCCCGGCCATTTGCCAAGTTTATCCTGAATGCTGAACAGGGAATGATATGACCGACGCAACCCAGGACACGGCCAACACCGGCCGCTTGATGACGGCGGACGGTGTTCCGCTGAAAACGGCCTTGCAAAGATCTCTTCGTATTGAAAAATTGCGGGCGCTTGGATTGGTATCGATCCCCGCCGGATTTCTGATCTTGCTATTTATCTGGCCGCTGGTTTCTCTGTTTTCTAAAAGCGTCGACGATACGTTGGTTAATCAGGTCTTGCCCCGAACCATGGCGATTTATGAACAATGGGACGGCGCGGACGTTCCCGGTGAAGCCCATTTTGAAGCCATGTTCCTTGATCTGGTCGAAGCCGACCGCCTGCAATTGGGCAAAGTATCCACCCGTATGAATTATGATAAATCCGGCTGGAAAAGCCTGATCAAAAAGTCCGGGCGACAGCTGCGCAAACTGGAGCCGGTGCCGCCATTTAAAGACAAGATGATCGAGGCGGATAAGCGCTGGAACGACATTGAATTTTGGAACTCGCTGGGTTCGATGAAGGACAATTTCACCACCGGATACTATTGGAACGCGATAGACCGCCGGTTTGATGCGTCCAAGAACGTGATTATGCAGCCGGAAAACCGAAGGGTTTACGTGAATTTTTGGGGCCGGACGCTGAAGGTCAGTTTGATCGTTACCATATCCTGCCTGATTCTTGCCTATCCTGTGTCCTATTTGCTGGCAACTTTGCCGCTGCGCCATTCAAACCTGTTGATGATCATGGTGCTGATGCCGTTTTGGACATCGTTGCTGGTGCGAATTGTTGCCTGGATGATCATGCTACAACAACAAGGTGTGTTGAACGACAGTCTGGTTTCACTTGGTATTTTGAACGACGAGAACCGATTACCGTTGATGTATAACTTTAACGGAACCCTGATTGTGATGACCCAGGTGCTGCTGCCGTTTATGATCCTACCGCTTTATTCTGTGATGAAGGGCATCCCGCCATATTACATGAAGGCTGCGCAAAATCTGGGTGCCACGCCAACCCGCGCGTTCATTCGCATTTACATGCCGCAGACAATTCCCGGCATCGGGGCGGGTGTGATCCTCGTCTTTATTGTGGCGATTGGGTATTACATCACGCCGGAGCTGGTGGGTGGGCGCGATGGCCAGATGATCGGCAACCAAATCGCCAACCATTTGCAAAACACGCTGAACTGGGGTCTGGCCTCTGCGATGGGTGTTATGCTGCTGACCGGAATTTTGATCCTGTACTGGGTGTACGACAAGATTGTCGGCATCGATAATATGAGGCTGGGATAAAATCATGGCGCTACCGATTTATAAAACCACAGGTCAGCGGGTTTGGCATTATACCTATCTGACGATCTGCGCATTGGTGCTGTTCTTCTTGGTGGCGCCGCTGATCATCGTTATTCCGCTGTCCTTCACATCCGGGGCGTTCCTTAGTTTCACGCCGGAAATGCTGGCGCTGAAACCGGAAGGATTTTCACTGCAGTGGTACGAGGCCTTGGTTGGTATTTGCGGTGACCGGGTGACAACCGTGTGTTCAGACAAATGGGTCACCGGGTTTCAAAACTCGTTTATCATTGCGATATTCGCCACTTTGTTGGCGACAGGTCTTGGCACATTGGCGGCCCTTGGCCTGTCCCGCAAACACACACCGGGCCGCAAGGCGCTGATGGCGCTGCTGATCTCGCCAATGATCGTGCCACTGATTATTACCGCTGCCGGTCTGGCGCTGTTCAGTGTAACCATATTTGGCGTGCGGTTTGATTTGTCAGCGTCGCACGTCGGCCTTGTGTTTGCCCATACGATCTTGGGCCTGCCGTTTGTGGTGATCACCGTAACAGCAACGCTGGTTGGATTTGACGAAAGCCTGACGCGGGCCTCTGCCAATATGGGTGCCGGGCCTGCACGGACGTTCTTTAAAGTGCAAATGCCGCTGATCCTGCCCGGGGTAATTTCCGGCGCGTTGTTTGCTTTTATCACTTCGTTTGATGAAATCGTTGTGGTGATATTCTTAGGCGGGGCCGATCAACTGACTTTGCCACGGCAAATGTGGGCGGGTATCCGGCAGGAAATCAGCCCGACCATTTTGGCAGCGGCGACGATTCTGGTGATTATCTCCATCCTCCTTTTGACCACAGTGGAACTGCTGCGCCGCCGGTCAGAGCGCATGCGTGGTGTGACGCCGGGATAACCAGCCTTAATCAAACCGGACATTTGGCATGCGACGCTTCGAATTGCGATTGCTGTTGCCCGCGCAGACTGCAAATATCAATTGAGATATTGCACGCAGGCCGGAGAATACAATGCCCGCAAACCTGACATTTGACGCCCTGAAAAAGGCCGTTTCCACTGGAACCATCGATACAGTCCTAACCTGCCTTGTGGATATGCAGGGCCGCCTGTTGGGCAAGCGGTATCATGCACAGATGTTTATCGACAGCGGCTGGGAAGAGACCCATTGTTGCAACTACCTGCTGGCAACAGATCTGGAAATGTCCACGATTGATGGATATGCCAGCACGTCCTGGGCGGGCGGGTATGGTGACTATGTCATGCGGCCCGATCTTACCACGCTGCGCCTGATGCCGTGGCTTGAAGGCACGGCGATGGTGCTTTGTGATGTGCTGGATCATCATGATCACGTGCCAGTGCCACACGCACCGCGCGCAATGTTGCAAGGGCAGATTGCCAAGCTGGCCGACATGGGGTTTTCCGCGACTATGGCCACAGAGTTGGAATTTTTTCTGTTTGAGAAAAGTTATGATACCAACGCGAAGGAAAAATACAGCAATCTGACGCCGATCAGCGCCTATAACGAAGACTATCACATCCTGCAAACCACCAAGGAAGAGGCCGCGATGCGGCCCCTGCGCAACCATCTGTACGCGGCTGGCATACCAATTGAGGGCACCAAAGGCGAGGCCGAGGCGGGGCAGGAGGAACTGAACATTAAATACGCCGATGCGCTGGCCTGTGCTGATCATCACACCATCGCCAAACACGCAACCAAGGAAATCGCGTGGCAGCACGGCTGTTCCGCCACATTCCTTGCCAAGTGGCATAAAGACCGCGTTGGCTCGTCTTCCCATGTGCATCAGTCGTTGTGGCGCAAAGATGGCAAAAGCGCCTTTGCTGATCCTAAGGGCGCACATGGTATGTCAGAAACCATGCGCCACTATCTGGCCGGGCTGATCAAATTCGCGCCGGACTACACCTATTTTCTGGCGCCCTATATCAACAGCTACAAACGTTTTCAGAAGGGCAGCTTTGCGCCCACGCGCACGGTTTGGTCTGTTGACAACCGCACTGCCGGGTTCAGGCTGTGTGGCGAGGGGACCAAGGCCGTGCGGGTGGAATGCCGGATTGGTGGTGCGGACATGAATCCTTATCTGGCGCTGGCAGCACAGCTGGCGGCCGGAATTAAAGGGATCGAAGAGAAACTGCCGCTGGATGACCCGATGCGCGGTGATGCCTATCAGGGGCAATCCGGCCACATCCCGTCAAGCCTGCGCGACGCTGCGGACTGTTTGCGCGGTTCCAAAATGTTGCGGGCGGCCTTTGGCGATGATGTGGTTGACCACTACGCCCGCGCCGCCGATTGGGAGCAGGAAGATTTTAACCGCGTGGTGACCGACTATGAAATTGCCCGTGGATTTGAGAGGGCTTAGAAGTTCTGTAGCTATTGACATAGGTACTATTTAGAAAGTAACTATCGGGTGTGTCGCCAGAAGTGAGTTGCAATGAGTAAATACACACCTCTCAAAAAATTCCTTGAAAACAAAGGAATATCTAACGTACCGATGGCGTTTGCCGAAATAGAGGCGATCATCGAGGCGGCGCTTCCACCATCGGCCCGGAAGTATCGCGCGTGGTGGAGTAATAACCCTAGTAACAGTGTTATTACATATGCATGGTTGCGTGCCGGTTATAAAACTTCCGCTGTGGACTTGGCGCGTGAAAAACTGGTTTTCATTCGACTGAACACAAATGACGCTCATTTCCCGCTTGTGAAATCTGCGCAGGGCCACCAGACCCGTGGTTTTCTGGGCGGCATGAAGGGAACAGTTACCATTGCGGATGGGTATGATCTGACATCGCCGCTTGATGTGGCGTGGGACGCCCAAATACAATGACTGACGCGCTGATACTTGACACATGCGCGATAATTTGGGGGGCCGGAGGCCAGTCGATCAGTGAACAGGCAACCAAAGCCATAAACGCCGCCGAAGCCAATAACGATGAAATCTACTTCTCTCCGATCTCTGCCTGGGAAATTGGATTGTTGGTGAAAAGGGGCCGCTTGCACATTGCCGGTCGTCCATCCCGTTGGTTCCAGTCCGCAACTGTGAAAAAGGGGTTGAAGGCCTGCGAGTTGACCACTGAAGTCTTAATCGAGTCTTCGTTTTTACCCGGAATATTACACGATGATCCGGCTGACCGGATAATTATCGCTTCGGCCAGAGAGTTTGGCTTGCGCATTGTTACCCGGGATAGAAAGATACTTGCCTATGCAGATCTCGGTGAGGTTAAAGCATTAGAGTGCTGATAAAATGGTGACGTACAAATGAACCTAACGGCCAACTGGTCCTACCCGACCACAATAAAGTTCGGTGCCGAAAGCATCCTTGAAATCGCCGCTGCCTGCAAGCAGGCGGGTATCAGAAAACCGTTGCTGGTGACAGACCGGGGCTTGGCGTTGCTACCGATGACATCCGAGGTTTTAGGCCTGCTGGACAGCCACAACCTTGGCCACGCGATGTTTGCTGATGTTGATCCAAACCCGAATGAGAAAAATCTGGAGGCGGGTATCGCAGCCTACAAGCAAGGCGGGCATGACGGGGTTATCGCCTTTGGTGGCGGTTCCGGTTTGGACCTTGGCAAAATGGTGGCCTTTATGGCGCATCAAACGCGCCCGGTCTGGGATTTTGAGGACGTGGGCGATTGGTGGACCCGTGCCAACAGCGATGTGATCGCGCCAATTGTGGCGATTCCCACAACCGCGGGCACAGGGTCGGAAGTGGGGCGGGCCAGCGTTATCACCAATTCTGAAACCCATGTTAAGAAAATCATCTTTCACCCCAAAGTTCTGCCCAGCGTGGTGATTTGTGATCCTGAATTGACCACCGGAATGCCCAATTTCATCACCGCTGGCACCGGTATGGACGCCTTTGCTCACTGTCTGGAAGCCTATTGCTCGCCTCACTACCACCCGATGTCACAGGGAATCGCTCTGGAAGGCATGCGGCTGGTCAAGGAAAACCTGCTGACGGCTTACCGCGAACCGCTTAACCTGCAGGCCCGGGCCCACATGATGTCAGCAGCCATGATGGGGGCAACGGCGTTTCAAAAAGGTCTTGGTGCCATCCACGCCCTTAGCCATCCAATCGGTGCCGTGCACCACACGCACCACGGCACCACCAATGCGGTGGTCATGCCCGCCGTCCTGCGGTTCAACCGCGCAGCAGTAGAGAATGTTTTGGCGCGGGCCACTGATTATCTGGGCATTTCCGGCGGGTTTGACGGGTTTTATGACTATGTGTTGCAGCTTAACGACGCCCTGAAAATTCCGAAAAACCTGACGGAACTGGGGGTGAAAAATCCCGACATTGACACGCTGACCAAAGCGGCGCTGGAAGATCCCTCGACCGGGGGCAATCCGGTTGAGATGACTTACGACAACACCAAAGCGTTGTTTGAGGAGTGCCTTTAAAGGCCTCCACCTGTACGGGCGGTTTGCGACAGAGTGGATATTTGGGCCAATAAGAAGATGTTACCCAAGCACTGTCTTCACGGCTTTCACCGTTGCATCGACCACCTGATCAGCCTCTGCTTTGGTCAGGCAGAATGGCGGGGCAAACCCAAGGATATCAGCCTGCGGCATGGCGCGGGCGATGATTTTACTTTGGGCCAGCAGCGCGGCAGACACCTGCGGGCCGATTTTTAGGCCGGGATCAAAAAAGACGCGGTTGTCCTTGTCTTTCACAAATTCCAGCGCGCACAGCATGCCCTCGCCGCGCACGTCACCCACATGGGCGTGGTCGGCCAGCGCGTCGGTCAGGGATGTGTTCAGATATCCGCCAACAATTCCGGCGTTCTCCACCAGTTTCAGTTCATCAATCAGCTTCAGATTGGCAACACCCGCCGCCGCCCCGATTGGATGCGCCGAGTAGGTCCAGCCGTGGCCGATGGGGCCGTTTTCGTCCGTTCCCTGTTCCAGCACCTTCCACATTTTGTCAGATACAATGGAACCGGACAAAGGCGCGTAGGCAGAGGTCAGGCCTTTGGCGATGGTGATAATATCTGCCTCAAACCCGTAGTGGCCACAGCCAAACATCGTGCCCAGACGGCCAAAGCCGGTGACAACCTCGTCCGCAATCAACAGGATGTCGTGCTTTTTCAGCACGGCACTGATTGCCTGCCAGTATCCGGCGGGCGGTGGAACGATACCGCCGGTGCCAAGCATCGGCTCGCCGATGAACGCGGCGATTGTGTCGGCACTTTCGCGGGCGATCATCGCTTCCAACTCTGAAACGCAGTAAGCGACGAATTGTTCTTCGGTTTGACCAAGATCGGCGCGGCGGAAAAAATCAGGCGCCTCGGTATGCAACACCTGCGCCAGCGGCAGATCAAATTTCTTGTGAAATAATTCCAGTCCGGTCAGCGAGCCGGTCATAAGACCCGACCCGTGATAACCGCGCCAACGGGAAATGATCTTTTTCTTTTCCGGGCGACCAAGGATGTTGTTGTAATACCAGATAAGCTTGATGTTTGTCTCGTTCGCGTCGCTGCCACCAAGCCCGAAATAGACTTTGGACATATTGGCAGGTGCCCGGTCCAGCACCATTTTGGATAGCGTGATCGAAGCTTCGGTGCCGTGGCCAACGTAAGAATGATAATAGGCCAGCTCTTTTGCCTGTGCTGCAATCGCATCGGCGATGTCCTGACGGCCATAGCCGACATTAACACAGTACAGCCCGGCAAATGCGTCCAGCAGTTTTACCCCGTCGCGGTCTTTTATATGCACGCCGGACGCTGTTGTGATAATTCGGTTTGGCGATTGTCCGCGGGCGTGATCCGCGAGGTGGGTGGATGGGTGAAAAAAGTTTTCTCGGTCCCATTGGTCAAGCGTATCGTTGCGAAGCATGGTCGTATCCTTTGAAATCAGCCTATTTGCCCAGAAATTCAGCCAGCTTTTCCAGCATAATCAAACACTGGTTCAACTGGTCCAAAGACACAAATTCGTCCGCTTTATGCGCCTGATCAATGGATCCGGGGCCGCATACCACCGCCGTTATTCCCAGTGACTGAAACAATCCGGCCTCTGTGCCGAACGCCACCACATCACAGCTGTTTGCCCCGGTCAATTGCATAACGATATCGCGGGCCTCATTTTGTTCCAATGGCGACAACCCCACGACCTCTGCAATTATTTCGGTCTCAACAGACGAGTCCGGAACCACCGATTGCATGGCCGGCAGCAGATTATCCTGAACAAAATGCTGCAGGTCCTGTTTTACAAAATCCGCGTCGCCGTCCTGAACCGGTCGCATTTCCCATTCCACTGTCGCTTTCTGGGCGATCACGTTTTGCGCGGTGCCGCCTGTTAATATTCCGGTGTTGATGGTTGTCCAGGGTGGATCAAACGGGCTGTTTTTTGGGGCGCGGGCGCGCAGCTGGTGTTTCAGGTCCAGTATCCGCGAAACATACCTTACCGCATATTCAACCGCGTTGACGCCCTTGTCAGGTTCTGATCCATGACCGGCACTGCCGTTAAATCTGGTTTTATATTCGTTACAGCCTTTGTGCCCTTCAATAACGCGCATTTCGGTCGGCTCGCCAACAATGGCAACGCCCGGTGTCACGCCCAATTCCTGCAGACTTTCAATCAACGCCTGCCCGCCCAAACAGCCGGTTTCCTCGTCATAGGTAAAGGCAAAATGGATCGGTCTATCGCGCACGCAATTCGCAAACACAGGTGCCATCGTCACCGCCGCTGCAATAAACCCTTTCATGTCACAGGTGCCGCGCCCAAACAGCTTGCCGTCGCGTTCGTCCATTTCGTAGGGATCGCTTTGCCAATCCTGATCGGTAACCGGTACGACGTCGCAGTGGCCGGAAAGGACGATCCCACCGTCAACCATCGGGCCGATGGTGGCAAACAGATTGGCCTTTTTACCGGTTGGGTCATGAAAAACCTCAACACTTGCACCGGCAGACTGCAGGCGGTCTTTCAGAAACCCCACCATTGCCAAATTGCTGTCTGACGACACAGTGGGAAAAGCGATGAGATCGCGCAGCAACGTTGTGGTGTCTTGCAGGGTGCCTATGGTCTTAGTCCTTCACGAACATCTTACGCTCAACATCGCACAGGGTTTCGGCGCGACCGGACGATGTGATCAGGATGGTTTCCGTGGTCTCCAATCCCCAGTCTGACATCCACAAACCCGGCATGAAATGAAATGTCATGCCCGGCTGCAATACGGTTTCGTCAGACGGGCGGATGGACGCCGTGCGCTCGCCCCAATCGGGCGGGTAGCTGAGGCCGATTGGATAACCACAGCGACCGGTGCGGTCGATGCCGGCCTTTGCCAGCGTTTTGGTCAAAGCATTGGCAATGTCACAACAGCGGTTGCCCGCGCGGGCAACGTCAAGTCCGGCCTCCAGCCCCTCCGTCAGCGCCTTTGACGCATCCAGCATTTCCTGCTTTGGCTTGCCCAGATGGATGGTCCGGCACAAAGGTGCGTGGTATCGGCGGTAACACCCGGACAGTTCAAAAAACGTGGCTTCGCCGGATTTCATCTGGTTGCCGTTCCACGTCAGGTGGGCGGCGGTTGCGTCCAGACCGGAAGGGGTTAGCGGAATGATCGCGGGATAGTCGCCCCAATCATCACCCACGCCGGTGATTGCTGCGTGAAATATTTCGGCCACCAGTTCATTCTTGCGCAGGCCCGGTTCGGCCTTTTCCAAGGCCACGCCAACGATTTTTTCAGAGATCAGCGCGGCTTTGCGGATGAAGGCAATCTCTTCCGTTGATTTCACCAAGCGTTGCCAATTTACCAGCGCCGTGGCGTCCACCAAGTTGGCATTTGGCAGCTCTGCCGCCAATACCGCGTGCGCCTTGGCGGAATAATAGTAATTCTCCATCTCCACCCCGATCCGCCCATTGGCAAATCCCAAGGCGGTCAAACGGTTGGCCAGATCTTCCATCGGGTGGCAGGTGGTGGACTGAATAAAATCATCCGCGTAGCCGATTATCCTGTCATCATTCATCCAGACGGTGCGTTTGGCCCCAAAAGCATCCATTGTGCGGCCCCACCAGACGGGATCGCCCTCCATCGGCAATATCACGCCCTGATGCACGTAAAAGGACCACCCGTCATAGCCGGTCAGCCAGGCCTGATTGGACGGATCGGTCACGAACATTACGTCAAGATTTGCCCTGGCCATCGCCGCGCGGGTCTTGGCAAGACGGCGGTCATATTCAGGTGCGGAAAATGGAGCGTTTTCGATTGCCATATGCGCCTTTCAGATTTCATAAGTGTTTGATCAAAACAATCGGTAGAAATTTCAAACCGTCTTGGCAAGGGGGTTCTGCAATTCAACCGCGACCATAGCGCAGTTGGCATTTTTGCGCCACCGCGCGTATCAATGGACTGCAATTTCAGGGACGCGCCGCATGAACAAGAAAATCGGTATTTTGCTAACCAATCTTGGAACGCCTGAAGGCACGGATTTTTGGTCTGTTCGCACCTATTTGAAAGAGTTCCTGTCAGATAAGCGTGTGATAGAGGCAAAAGGCCCGGTTTGGTGGGCGATATTGAATGGCGTTATTCTGACCATCCGTCCGGGCAGAAGCGGCCATGCCTACGCGCAGATATGGAACAACGAAGCAAACGAATCTCCGCTGAAAACAATCACACGCGCACAGGCGGAAGGCGTTGCCAAAGCGTTCAGCAAATCGCCGGACATAAGCGTGGACTGGGCCATGCGCTATGGCAAGCCAAGCCTTGAAGAAGGTACCAATCGGTTGATCGGGCAGGGGTGCACGCACATTCTGGTTTTCCCGCTGTATCCGCAATACAGCGCCGCAACTACCGCCACCGCGATGGACAAGTTCAACGACGCGCTGCGCAAAATCCGCCACCAGCCGGAGGTTCGCAGCGTGCCGCCTTATTTTGACGACGATGGTTATATTTCTGCGGTTGCTGACAGTATTCAGCAGCATCAATCAACGCTGGATTGGCAGCCCGACGCAATCGTCGCGTCGTTCCACGGTCTGCCGGTTGATTTTATCACCAACGGCGACCCTTATCAGGCCCATTGCGAGAAAACGGCCCAGCTGTTGCGTGACAAACTGAAATTGAGTTCTGACCAGTTTGTACTGAGCTATCAATCGCGCACTGGCCGCGCTGTATGGATTGGGCCTGACACAGAAGACACGCTGACCGAACTGGCCAATAACGGCAAGCGCAAGGTGCTGGTCGTTACGCCGGGGTTTTCCTCTGACTGCGTGGAAACGCTGGAGGAAATTCAAATTCGCGCGGCAGAGGTTTTTGC
>CAYZQS010000034.1:4073-12431 GCA_964480735.1 uncultured Rhodobacterales bacterium | reverse complement strand
AGCGACGGCAGCACGGATTCTGTGACCAATACCAAATCGCCGGGATTAATCGCAAATTCCTTGGCACTGAACAATCCGTCCGCAGATGTAAGATCAATGTTGAATACCGCGCGGGTGTTTGACGGCCCCTTGCCGTCGGTTCTAACGGCCTTTGCGGGGTATTGCCGCAAAATCAATATTGCCTGCGGATTGGCACGGGTATCTGACAGGCCGCCAATAATTGACATCGCGTCCAATGCCGAAATGGAATCTTTGGTGAAATACATCAGATCTTCTGTTCCCGCCGCACCCAACGACAAGAAATACCTGTTGTCTTCGGAAACGATAACCTTATCGCCGCCGCGCAGCGTTGTATCCAAATTTGGGTGCGAATAAAGACGCTCTACAGAATTTGTGTAAACCTTGCTGCCGCGCACCAGTTTGATCTGCGGGTTGCGCAGTCCGGAAGAAATACCTCCGCCAAGGCTGATCAAATTGAGAACAGAGAAATTTCGATCCGGCAGCGGAAAACTGCCGGCCGCCGCTACGCCGCCGACCAAATCAACGGAATTTCGCCTTCCGGAAATCAATTTAACCTGCACCTGTGCCGAAACAATAATCTTTTCCAGTTCACTCTGAATTGTCTCGCGCGCCGCGTCCTGGGTCATGCCGGAAATGAAAACCCGGTCAATATAGGGGATGAAAATCGTGCCATCCGGCGAAACCACCATCTCGTTCAGGTTCACTGATTTTTGTGTCGGGATAGTTAACAGGGAATTTTCGTCGTTGTCCCAAATGGATATCTGCACCAAATCGCCGGTCGCGATCACCGCATTTGTCGGCCCACGCTGCCGCGAAATCCAACCGTCGCTGTACTCAAAACCGGTGCGGGGCCATTTGGCTATGACCGGCAGCAATGATTTATCCACTGTGTATACGGCAAGTTCCCCATCGGAAACATCGCTGGTGGCCAGTATCTCTGATTGCAAGGCAGCGCCGCGAGGCAGCGAACATGCAGCCAAAAACCCCAATAAAATTAGCAGGCTAACGGGTATCGGGCGTGGGCGCACTTTGAAGAGCCTTTATCGTCATGCAATTTCTGGGCGAAATTTCATCAGTGGTAATTTTCAACAAAAAATACTGGCTTAACTGCCAAGGTCAATGGGCGCAGAGCCGATTAAAAAAACCATTGTGAATATACCACTATAAAGGCGCGTTCCCATAGGCGTTTTTGTCGCCCACGTGACGGACAGTGACAACAAATCAGTGAAATTGCGGGTTCGACGAAAAAGCAACTGTTAACCCTATCTCAAGTCCATTAACACCCGTCACAGGATCATACTCCATTTAACTGATTGGCCGTGGTTTGCGAACTGTTCTTATAACCGGCACCGCCGGGTTTATCGGTTACCACCTTGCGGAATTGCTTTTAAAGCAGGGGTTTCGGGTGGTCGGGTACGATGGCCTGACCGATTATTACGATATTCAGCTAAAACAGCGCAGACATCAACGTTTGCTGCAAAACCCAAATTTTTCGTGTGAAACCGGACTGTTGGAGGATTTTGACAAACTGAAAACCCTGTGCGACGCGGAAAAGCCGGATATTATCGTGCATTTGGCCGCCCAGGCCGGCGTGCGTTACAGCCTTGAAAATCCGCGCGCTTATGTCGAGGCAAACATCCTTGGAACATTCAACGTTATGGAATGCGCGCGGGAACTGGCGGTTGATCACCTGATGATGGCGTCCACGTCATCTATTTACGGTGCAAACGAGGAAATGCCGTTTTTTGAAACCCACAAAGCGGACAAACAGCTGACAATTTATGCCGCCACCAAAAAAGCCGGTGAAGCGATGGGGCATTCATATGCGCATCTTTGGGGCTTGCCGACAACGATGTTTCGGTTTTTCACTGTTTACGGGCCTTGGGGCAGGCCCGATATGGCCCTGTTCAAATTCACCAAAAATATTATCGAAGGCAAGCCGATCGATATTTACAACAACGGTGATATGTACAGGGATTTCACCTATATCGACGATCTGGTCAGAGGGATTGCCCTTCTTTTGGACGTGGTGCCGCCAAAACCGGATGCCGATGCAGATGGTATTGACGGTGACAGCTTAAGCCCCGTGGCGCCGTTTCGTTCGGTGAATATCGGAAACTCACAGAAAATCAGGCTGTTGGATTTTGTCGCGGCCACGGAACAGGCGCTGGGCATGAAAGCTGAACGAAATTACATGGAAATGCAAAAAGGCGACGTCTATGCGACATGGGCGGATTCTTCATTGCTGCACAGATTGACCGGATACAGACCGCAAACAGATTTGGCAGTCGGCGTTCAAAAATTTGTCGATTGGTACAGGGAATACTACGCGCATTGAACAGCGCCAGCGCGGTAATTTCGATAAAACAATCAAGGTCAGCAAGCGCCTTTTCAAAGGACGCGCTGGCGTTAACCATATCTAAATAATTGTTAACGATAAATATTTCGAAAGCGGGTTCCGGTGCCTGATTGCGCAGGCAGAGGCCATCCGGCAGTTCCGGATGCGTTTGTCCATTGCCTGACAAAGTAGGTTAAGAATTTCATGAAAAAACGTGCATTGATAACAGGTGTGACCGGGCAGGATGGCTCTTATCTGACAGAATTTCTGTTGGAAAAAGGGTATGAGGTACATGGAATAAAGCGAAGGGCGTCCTCGCTTAATACGCAACGGGTGGATCATATTTACCAGTCGCCAAACCTGGATCATCGTGATTTTGTTTTGCATTACGGCGATCTGACAGACAGTTCCAATCTTACACGAATTTTGCAGTTGGTTGAACCGGACGAGGTTTACAATCTGGGTGCGCAAAGCCATGTGGCGGTCAGTTTTGAATCTCCGGAACATACAGCGGATGTGGACGCAATGGGGACGCTGCGACTACTTGAGGCTATTCGCTTTCTTGGATTGCACAGGAAAACCCGGTTTTATCAGGCTTCAACATCAGAGCTTTTCGGCCAGGTTCAGACGACGCCGCAAAATGAATCCACGCCTTTTCATCCAAGAAGCCCTTACGGCGTTGCCAAATTGTTTTCGTACTGGACAACGGTGAACTATCGCGAGGCGTATAATATGTATGCCTGCAACGGGATTTTGTTTAATCACGAAAGCCCAAGACGCGGCGAAACTTTCGTCACGCGGAAAATAACGCGCGGCCTGTCAAATGTTGCCCACGGTTTGGAAAAATGTGTGAATATCGGCAACATCGACGCCCTGCGCGACTGGGGACATGCAAGGGACTATGTGCGGATGCAATGGATGATGCTGCAACAAGACAGCCCGGAAGATTATGTTATTGCAACCGGACAGCAGTATTCGGTGAGACAGTTCATCGTTTGGTCAGCCCAAGAGCTGGGCCTGAAATTGCGCTTTGAAGGCAAGGGAGCGAACGAGATTGCTGTCGCTGAAAGCGTAAACAGCAATATGACGCCGGGCATTGCACCGGGTCAAACGGTTTTGCGCGTCGATCCACGGTATTTTCGCCCGGCGGAGGTTGATTCATTGCTGGGTGATTCATCAAAAGCCAGAACCAAACTGGGCTGGCAACCGCAGTATTCAGCCCGAGAGATTTGTGCCGAGATGATTGCCGAGGACTATATGGCAGCCAGCAAGCAGGCACTGTTGAAAGAGCTGCCCGTTGGCAAGCTGGTTCCCGTATTGGAATAGGGTGATATGAAGATTTTTGTCGCAGGGCACAACGGTTTGGTGGGGTCTGCCATCGTTCGGCGACTGACGAAATCCCGGCCAACACCGCCAGTTCTGATCACCCGCACCCGCGCCCAGTTGGATCTTACGGATCAGAAAGCTGTGGCTGAATTTTTTACCGGCGAACGGCCGGATGTGGTCATTCTGGCTGCCGCGAAAGTTGGCGGAATACTGGCCAACAACACATATCCCGCAGAATTTATTTACGAAAATCTGATGATTGAATGTAACATCATCCATCAGGCTTTTGTTTCAGGAGTTAAACGGCTTTTGTTTTTCGGCAGTTCCTGCATTTATCCAAAAAACCCGCCACTACCAATTGTTGAGTCTGCTCTTTTGACCGGCAAACTGGAACAAACCAACGAGCCTTACGCCTTGGCGAAAATTGCCGGGTTAAAGCTGTGTGACAGCTATTCCCGTCAGTACGGGGTTGACTACCGCGCCGTCATGCCAACCAACATCTATGGTCCTCAAGACAACTTTCACCCCCAAAACGCCCATGTCATACCGGCGTTGATCGGGCGCTTGCACACAGCGGCAAGCGAAAATCAGAAAGAAGTGACGATTTGGGGCACCGGAGAACCCAAACGCGAATTTCTGCATGTTGATGATCTGGCCGCCGCGGCAATGTTTTTGCTGGACGTGCCACTTGCAGATTTTCGTGGGAATGGCGACAGTGAAGCATCACATATCAACGTCGGAATCGGCCTGGATATAAAGATATCGCACCTTGCGCGATTGATTGCGGACGTCGTTGATTTTCGCGGTGAACTGACGTTTGACCAGACAAAACCAGACGGAACGATGTGCAAACGTCTGGATGTTTCCCGCCTGTTGAAACTGGGCTGGACACCTGAAATTGGACTTCGAGATGGATTAACGAGAACTTACCACTGGTATAGGCAGAACCTGGAACAGATCAGAACCTGACACTGCCGGTCTGTTTGATTGAAGTTTGTCAGGTTGCCCGGGGGTGACGAAAAACCAAACTGTTTAAGTCAAATCACAGCGAAAACTGGTGCCAGCCCGCAACCTTTGGTTATCAACCTGCCTGTAATTCAAACGGCGGGCCGTAGACTTTGCGACATAATAATGACAAACCTGTTCAGCATATTAACGTGTGGCATCCGGAATTTGTTTGCAGCCCACTGATCAGCGGAACAGTATATTGCCCAATAACGCCTATTCGTCGCCCGCAATTTCCGAATTGGCAGCCGCGCGAAACAAAAGCTCGCTGCTGATGCTGGCGGTGTTTTTATTCAGTATTTTTGTGAATCTTCTGATGCTGACCGGTCCGCTGTTTATGTTGCAGATTTATGATCGCGTGCTGGGCTCGCGGTCCGAGGAAACGCTGGCGGCGCTGTTTGTGCTTGTTGCATTGCTCTACGCCATGATGGGCGTACTGGACTATGCGCGCGGGCGTGTTCTTGCCCGTTTTGGCGCACGCTTTCAATCGCTGCTTGATCAACGCGTTTTTGAGGCCGTGCTTAAGCGTGCGATTATGCCAATAGAGCGTGCACAGCCTTCCAGTGGCTTGCAAAACCTTGAAGCGGTTCAGTTTTTGTTTTCATCACCGGTGCTGCTTGCTGTTTTGGATATTCCCTGGACGCCGGTGTTTTTGGCCGCAATCTTTATCTTTCACCCGATGCTCGGCTGGCTGGCGGTTGCCGGAGGCGCAACGCTGATCGTGGTTACATTCCTCAACCAGTATTTCACCAGGACACAGGTGCTGGAGGCACAGATCGCCGCGCAAAGCGCACATAGATTTGCCGAAGAGACCCGCGCAGCAAACGAACTGGTCAAAAGTCAGGGGATGCACAGCGTCATGCTGAAACGGTGGAAAACCCACCGCGACGCGGCCCTGTCAGGCAATCTGGGTGCCAGCGACAGGACCGGTGTATTTCTGACCACAACCAAAACATTCAGGTTCTTTTTGCAATCCGCGATGCTGGCCCTTGGGGCGTTTCTGGTTTTGAAAGGCGAAATGACGGCCGGGGCCATGATTGCCGGTTCAATCATGCTGGGCCGGGCGCTGGCACCGATTGAACAGGCGATCGGACAGTGGACCCTTGTGCAGCGTGCAAGAACCGGCTGGAGAGAGTTAACAGAGCTTTTGGCCACCACTCCACCGGATGAGGCAAAAACCGATTTGCCGCCTCCCGCGTCTGTTCTGGAAGTTAAAGGTCTGGTTGTTGTGCCACCCGGGTCCCGCGCAGCCCTTTTGCAGAACATTAACTTTCGGCTGGAGCCCGGACAGGCTTTGGGCGTGATCGGAAAAAGCGGTGCCGGCAAAACAACTTTGGCCCGGGCATTGTTGGGTATTTGGCCCCCCGCACAAGGGGAAATCAGGCTTGGTGGTGCGTCGCTAAGCAACTATGACCCGGATGTTCTGGGTGGATATATTGGCTATTTGCCGCAGCAGGTTACGCTGTTTGACGGCACAATTTCCGAAAACATTGCCAGAATGGCCGAAGAACCAAATGCCCAGAAAGTAGTGGATGCGGCCCAGCGTGCCAGCGCGCACAACCTGATTTTGAATTTTCCGGGGGGTTATGACACCCGGATTGAGGGTGGCGATGGTTCGTTGTCCGGCGGTCAGCGCCAGCGCATCGGATTGGCCCGCGCGATGTTCGGCGATCCGGTATTATTAATTCTGGACGAACCAAACTCGGCACTTGATTCAGAAGGCGCCAACGACCTGAACAAGGCAATTCGCGAATATAAGGCAAAAGACAAATGCGTTATCGTGATGACGCACCGGCCCGCCGCCATCGCTGAATGCGACGTTCTGCTGGTGTTGGATCAGGGCAAGGTTGTGGGCTTTGGTCCGCGCGACGAAGTTTTAAAATCAACCGTGCAAAATGCGTCCAACGTTCAACAGATGATCAAAAAGAAAGGCGCGTCGTGAGCAAGCCATTGCCGATCAGAACATGGCGGGCGACGATGCCGCTGACGTTAGGGTTTCTGGCGCTGTTCCTGTTGGTTGGCGGTGTGGGATACTGGAGTGTCAGGGTCGAAATCGCCGGTGCTGTCATTTCAAGCGGAATGATCCGTGTGGAATCAAATCGTCAGGTCGTCCAGCATCCAACCGGCGGTGTGGTTGGCAAGATCAACGTAAAAGAAGGCGATGTGATCGAAGCGGGCGATGTGTTGGTCCGCCTGGATGACGTTAATCTGCGCTCTGAACTCAGCATTTTGGAAAGCCAGTTGTTTGAGATAATGGCGCGCAAAGGCCGTTTGGTTGCCGAACGGGACGGCGCGGACAGGCCGGTTTTCGAACCGGCATTTGAACCATTGGATCTGCCTGAGTCTGAACAGAAAAAACTGATTGATGGTCAGTTGCGGCTGTTTCAGGCAAGGCGAGATTCGCTGGAAAAAGAGGCCGAGCAACTGGCAGAACGCACGGTGCAAATCGGCAGTCAGGTCAGCGGTACAGAGGCGCAGCTGGAAGCCTATAAAATCCAGGTTGGGCTTGTCCGGCAGGAACTGAAAGACCAGCAGGCCCTGCTGGAAAAAGGTCTGACCCGCGCCGCGCAGATCACAACACTGCAGCGCAAAGAGGCCAGCCTGCTGGGCGATATCGGCAATTTGCAGGCCAGTATCGCGCAATTTGCCGGAATGATCACCGAAATTGAAGTGCAAATTCTGAAACTGCAGGTCACGCGCCGGGAAGAGGCCATTACCACGCTTCGTGATCTACAATTTCGCGAGATTGAACTGGTAGAGCGCCGTCTTTCCACTTTGGCCACCATGTCCCGACTTGACATCAAGGCACCGGTTTCCGGCGTGGTCTACGGCAATCAGGTTTTCGCCCTGCAGTCTGTCATCCAACCGGCAGACCCGATTATGTATATCATTCCGCAAAACAGCTCGTTGGTGATAAACGCGCGTATCGAGGCGATCCACATAGACCAGATCAGCGTTGGCCAGGAAGCCGCCCTCAGGTTTTCCGCCTTTGACCAACGCACAACACCAGAGGTCATAGGCCATGTTACAAAAGTGTCGCCCGATGTTTTTCAGGATGAAAACACCGGCGTTGGATATTATCAGGTTGAGCTGCTGCCCGACGATGGTGAAATTGCCAAATTGGGTGATATCAGGCTGCTGCCCGGGATGCCGGTAGAGGCCTACATCCGCACTGAAGCCCGCACACCGCTGCAATATCTGGTCAAACCTCTGACCGATTATTTTAATAAGGCGTTTCGCGAGAGTTGATTTTTGGAAACGCTCATGTGGCTGTCGCATATTACGATCAAGTATTTGTAAATAGGCCGTTTAGCGGGTGATTTCGGGAACCGGTAAAATCAAAATTGAACAATCTTGCACACGTTATAGGTTTTTATAGAAATTGGTTAACGCCTGTGTTAGCGTTTTGGATATTACTCGTGAGTTTTTTTGCATTGGAATATTGGGGGAAGAAGTATGAGTATCTTTGGCAACGAGTTTAAAATCCCGACCGAGACAAAAATCGTGCTTAGCCCTCCGGGCGAAACAATTAATGGTGGCGGCGGAAACGATGTGCTGAACGGCACAAGCGGGGCCGACACCATAAATGCCGGTGATGGTAACGACACAGTGTATGCCGGTGCCGGAAATGACACCGTTGATGGTGGTGACGGCAACGATCAGATATT
>CAYZQS010000034.1:0-3973 GCA_964480735.1 uncultured Rhodobacterales bacterium | reverse complement strand
TGGATGGGGGCGCGGGCAATGATTTGGTTGTGGGCGGTCAGGGAGAAGACACAGTTCTAGGTGGCGCCGGCGACGATGTTTTGTTTGGCGATGATGAATTTGATCCGAATGCCGGTGTTGGCTCCGGGTCAGGTAATGGCTCCGGTTCCGGCTCTGGCGGTGGCAACGAGGAAGAGACTGCAGGTTTTTCCGATTATTTGGATGGCGGCGCGGGCAGCGACATAGTTTATGCCGGTGGTGGCGATGATGTGGCACTTTATACCGTCGCTGAAAATGCCGGTGCCCACGACGAGTATTTTGGTGGCAGTGGAATTGATACGCTGACCCTTAATCTGACGGCCGCTGAATGGGCGTCAGAAGCAGTTCAAAATGATGTAAAAAACTACCTGGACTTTTTAGCGGCCCACACTGATCCGGTGACGGGCGAGGCAGACGGTGCAGTGTTCGAGTTTACAGCATTTGATCTGGACGCCAGTCAGTTTGAAAACCTTCAGGTTCTCGTGGATGGCGTTGAACAGGATCCCACTGATCAGGCTGTTGTGGCAGTGGACGATCAGGCGAACGTGGGTGAAGACGACAGTGCGGTGGCCTTTGGTTCGGTACTGAACAACGATTCTGTACCTGATTTGCCTGCTTCGGTAACCCTTGTGACGGGACCTGCATTTGGTGTTCTTACGTTTAACGAAGGTGCGCCCGGCGCGCCGGATGGCTCGTTCTCGTTTGATCCGAACGGTGAATTTGAAGATTTGGCCGCTGGCGAAACCCGCGACGTGACTTTCACATACGAGGTAACGGATCTTGACGGTGATACCAGTCAGGCAACAGTTACAATAACAGTCACCGGCACAAACGATGCGCCAACCATGTCGGCTGGCGTCGCCGCCGCCATCGAGGATGGACCGACAGTAGATGTGGACCTGTCGGCATTTGGCGCTGATATTGACAGCGACGACGACGGCAACACTCTGACGTATTCTGTTGCGTCTGCTCCCTTAGAGGGCAGCGCCTCTGTTACCGGGACAACTTTGACATTCGACCCGGGCAGTGATTTTCAGGACCTTGCAACGGGTGAAACCCGCGATGTTGTTGTCACCATTCAGGTGACAGACTCGCACGGGGCATCCACCACAGCCGATGTTACGGTTACCGTTACCGGCACCAATGATGCCCCTACTATGATTGATGGTGCCACCGCCGCGACAGAAGACGGCCCTGCCATCGTTGTGGATCTGTCGCTACTGGCGGATGATATTGACAGCGACGACAACGGAAACACCTTGCTTTACACCATTGCCGGGCTGCCGGCCGCGGGATTGGCGTCGATTTCGGGTTCATCGCTGACCTTTGATCCCGGTGCGGATTTTCAGAATCTTGCACTGGGTGAAACCCTTGATGTTGTCGTTACGGTTCAGGCCGATGATGGCAATGGTGGAACCACCACCGCTGACGTTGTAATCACGTTAACCGGTACAAACGACGATCCGACGATGGAAGCAGGTTTCGCCGATGTTGCAGCTGGCAACGAGTCGTCCATATCCGTCAGCCTGTCGGCATTGGCAAACGACGCTGACAACGACGACGATGGCGCAAGCCTAACCTACGTGATTGTGGGTGCGCCGTCTGACGGCAGCGCGACAATCAATGGCGATTCTCTGGATTTCGTTACAGGCGGTGACTTTGCATCGTTGGGCGTGGGTGAAACGGCCGAAGTGGTCGTTACTGTCCAGGCGACAGATTCTCACGGTGCGACAACAACTGCGGATATAACGATAACCATTACCGGCGTAAATGATGCGCCGGTGGCCTTGTCGTCCAGTCTTGCTGTAGACGAAGCTCTTGGCGAAATCACAATTGACCTTAACCCGCTTGTCAGTGACGTTGACGTTAATGACGTCCTTGCAATTTCGGTTGTTGGTTTTGTCGATACAGCCGGTCGTGGCCTGAATATACCGCATACAATCGTTAACGGTGTGGTCACAGTCGATCCGGCGGAATTTGGTCTGGGCTTGGGCGAGACGTTGGATGTCGCTCTTACTTATATGGTTGAGGATGGCAATGGTGGTATGGCGACGTCTGTAGTTAATCTAACGATTACAGGCGCAGCCGGCGATCCAACCGGACCCACAAACATTGCCCCTGTTGCGGATGATCTTGAAGTTAATGCCGCTGCAGAAGACGGCATTATTACGATTGATCTGAACGCTCTGGTTTCAGATGCGGATGCGGGTGATACGCTTAGCATTACGTCGCTTACATTCCTTAACGAAGGCCATGCGGTTTCGGTCGTTTACACCATTGTAAACGGCGTTGTGATGATCGACCCGGCTCAATTTGGCTTGGCCGACGGTCAGGTGTTGAGCCAAAGCTTTACTTATGTGGTCAACGACGGTGCCGTGGCAACCAACAGCACTGCAACAGGAACTGTAAACCTGGTGATAACCGGCGCACCGGATGTACCGGACCCTGCCAATGCCGCGCCCGTGGCCAACGATTTGGTGCTGTCAGCACTTAACGAATCCGACGGCCCTTTCCAGATCGATTTGAATACACTGGTTTCGGACACTGACACCGGCGACACGCTGACGATTGGGTCTATATCGTTTGTATCGGACGGCGTGGAAACGTCGGTTGATTTCACAATCAGCAACGGTGTTGTCAATATTGATCCAGAGCAGTTTGGATTAAACAATGGTGAAACCTTCACCGGCGTTTTGACCTATGTGGTTGATGATGGCACCGGCGCAAGCAATGGAACAGCATCCGGCGAAGTCACTTTTACCGTTGTGGGCGAGGATGAAATTCCCAACCAGCAGCCATTGATCTTCAACGAAAACACCGTTTTAGTCAATCTGGACGTCAACGCAGCACCAATCGTCGTTGACCTGGCAAATCACACCTTTGATTTTGATGGGGATACGTTAACGCATTCTGACGTAACGCTGACTTACACCGTGGTCACCGACCCGGAAACGGGCGCAACACAAACGTTTAATGTAGCGCATACGCTTGTAGGCACCGTGATCACGTTTGACCCAACGCAGTTTGGATTGACTGATGGACAAACCGTGGGCGTGCAGTTGACGTTTAACGTGGATGATGGAACCGGAACGAGCAACAGTTCAAACTCAGGGGAAATAGCCTTTATCATCGATAACCCGGCACCGGGCGACGTCTTTACCCCAACCGCCCATCTGCTTGATTTTGAGCCATTTACCAACAGCGATGGTACGGATTACATTATCCCCATCGACAGCTATGACGCCTTTGTATTTGCAGGCGACGGCGTTGTTTACGAGACTGACGAAATTCCAACCGGTGGCGACGGACGCTCCAGCAGTTTGCCTGCCGGTGTTGCCAACGGCGTTGTGTCGGGAACGAATGTTCTGGCGATGGAGTCCGACGGCAGCATCACAATCTCGGCCGCGCTGGATACAACGCAGTCTGTGCAGTCAGAAGGCACCTTCAATCTGGACAGTATGTATCTGACAGCGTCCAACACAGAGAACATGACGGTAACGATCACAGCACAGGCGATGGTTTCCGTTGATATCTCAGGCAACTTTGGCTTACCTCCGGGAACTTTCTTTGAAGATCAGCTTCAGGATATTGGCTCGTTTGATTTCATTGTCGGCTCCACCGGGACGGGTGGTAACACATTTGTGGATTTCAATAATTTGACTGATCCGGTTACTGGTTTGCCGATTGTTGATTCTGCAGTGTTCAACGATATCGTTTCGATACAAATCACCGCAAACGCGGCCGCAGGAAATCTGCTGATCATCGACGATATAGCAGCGACAGTTGTGACCGAACCGGTATACAATATCTTCTAAGCTGTTCAGAAAATCGCCGGATACCGGGTGGCCTTGGTAACCGGCGGAATAATCGTATCGAACCGCCTGCAGAAATCATCGAACTAAAGCGCAATGCGAAAAGTGGGCACCGGTTTTCGGATTAAATTGCGCGCAAGATC
>CAYZQS010000033.1:13876-26929 GCA_964480735.1 uncultured Rhodobacterales bacterium | reverse complement strand
CTTCTGGACTTCTGGACTTCTGGACTTCTGGACTTCTGGACTTCTGGACTTCCGGTTCATCGACTTTTTAGTGTTCTGCGCGGACCGCTTTAGGTCGCAGTGTGCGGTTGCGCGGGGCGGTCACTGTCGATGTATTGCCGTGGCCAAGGCCGGTGAATAAATCGGTCTTGCAATGTTGTCGGCCAAGGGAAAATCACAGACCGTCAGTTCAGTGAAAGCAACGTGCACAGGTGCGGCTGTCAAAAATTTACCCAGCAGATATACCGGTCGTTTGCTGATCTTCGATCAGTTACTTTTATGCGGGCCGACTACGCAACACCCGGCGGAATGGGAATTTGGACCAAGAAAGAAAGAAGAAAAAACCTCAGATTTTCTGACCGGCCATCAGTTTTGGCAGCTCGCCCGTCAGGCCTGCCGCATTGCGTATGAAGGCGCGGCGCAGGGCCGGGACGGCGTTTACAGCGCCCAGCCCGATGTCGCGCCCGGCACGAAGCAGAGAATTATCGTTGGAAAACAGCCTGTTGATACTGTCTGTAGCAGCGGCCATGCTGGCGGTGTCAAACCTTCGCCAGCGGGCATAGCGTTCCAGAACGTCAACAGCAGCAAAATCCTCACCCCGGCGCTGCGCATGGATGAGCACCTCTGACAGCGCGGCCACATCACGCAGTCCAAGGTTCAGGCCCTGACCCGCCAACGGGTGCACCCCGTGGGCGGCATCGCCAACCAGCACCGTTCGCCCGGCGGTCATGCTGTTTGCCAAAGACAGGGACAGGGGATAGGAAAACCTGTCGCCTTTAAGCGTGATATCGCCCAGATACTCGCCAAAACGCGGACGCAGTTCAGCCAGAAAATCGGCGTCTGACATCGCCTTTATGTGGTCTGCCTTGGCGGTGTCTTCGGCCCAGACAATAGAGCACCGGTTCCCCGGCAACGGCAGAATGCCCAGCGGGCCGGAGGGCATGAAAAACTGGTGCGCCGCGCCATAGTGTGGCCGTTCGTGATTGACCGCGCAGACCAGCGCCGTCTGGCCATAGTCCCATCCGCTGCGCAAAATTCCGGCGCGCCGTGCGGTGCCGCTGTTGCGCCCGTCACATCCAACCAGCAAACCGGCGGAAATGGATTTGCCGTCGTTGCACGTTACGCTGACGTGGGTGGGATGCACCGTTTGGGCAATGACCGTTGCATCGGATATTTGCGTGATGTCCGGATTTGCCGCCACGGCATCCAGCAAAGCACGGCGCAAATAGCGGTCTTCCAGCATATGGCCCATAGGGCCTTCTTCGATTTCGCGATGATCAAAATGCAGGGCCCAGGGGGCGGCACCTTCACCGGGGCGTCCGTCGCTGACGACAATATCCAAAATCGGCTGGCTGTGGTTCTCGACCACAGGCCAAATATTCAGCGCGGCCAGCATACGGCGGGTGGCCAGCGCCAGCGCATAGGCGCGCCCGTCAAACGCCGGGTTGGTTCTGGTTGTGACGGGCAGGCTGTCAACAATTGTGATCCGCAGCCCGTTGCCCGCCAGTGCCAGCGCCAGTGCGGGGCCATTCAGGCCACCGCCAACAATCAGAATGTCACAATCATGTTTCATGCGCCTCAATATGAATGCTGAAACGGGATTGTCCATTAAAGAAAGCGCCGCTAGCTTTTGCTGATTGTTAAAGGAAGTGACGAATGAGCAAAGACTGGCTGACACAATCCGCCTGTGATCTGGGGCGCGGAATTGCACGAGGCGAAATTGATCCGTTGGATTTATGCCGGACCTATCTGGATGCGATTGATGCGCACCCCCTGCGCGACCGGATTTATGCGCGGGTGACAGCGGACAGGGCCGTTGCAGAAGCGGCAGAAGCATCCCGGCGGGCCGCAACCGGACACCGGATTGGATTGCTGGACGGAGTGCCGATTTCGTGGAAAGACCTTTTTGATACGGCGGGTGTGGCAACAGAGGCCGGGTCTGCCTATTTGAAGGGCCGTGTGCCCGCGCGTGATGCGGAAGTCCTGCAAAACGCCACCCGCGCCGGGCTGGTGTGTTTGGGCAAAACCCATATGTCCGAACTGGCGTTTTCCGGCCTTGGATACAATCCGGTGACGGCAACGCCGCCCTGTGTGAACGATGCAAATGCGGTTTCGGGCGGTTCCTCGTCCGGCGCGGCCGCGTCGGTTGCCTTTGGGTTGGCGGCCTGCGGGATCGGGTCTGACACCGGTGGCTCTGTGCGCATTCCATCGGCGTGGAACGATCTGGTGGGGTTAAAAACAACGCACGGTCTGCTGTCAGTCAGCGGAGTCGTGCCCCTGTGTGCAACGTTTGACACGGTCGGACCGCTGTGCCGCTCTGTTGAGGACGCGGCATATATGTTGGCGGCGCTGTCAGGTGACAGGGCGGCGGATCTTACAAATGCGGATGTGACGGGTCGGCGGTTTCTGGTTTTGGAAACAGTGGGAATGGAAGACCTGCGTGATGATCCCCGCGTTGGATTTGAACGCGCGGTCAGGCAGATCACAGCGGCAGGCGGCATTGTTGAGCGGGGTGAAATCACCGAGGTGGGCGAAGCCATACGCCTTGCGCCATGTCTGTTTACGGTGGATGCTTACGGTTGCTGGCGCGATGTGATCGAGGCGGACCCGTCGCTGATGTTCTCCGAAATTTTAGAGCGGTTTCGCGCTGGTGCAAATTTCAGTGGTGTGGACTACGTGCAGGGCTGGTCACACCTGCGGGAGTTGCGAAAGGCATTTGCTGACAAAACCAAGGGTTATGATTCGGTCATTTTGCCGTCATCGTGCATCATGCCGCCTGACATGGCGCGGCTGGCGACGGATCATGAATACTATGTTTCTGAAAACCTGCTGGCGCTGAACAACACCAGAGTTGCCAATCTGATGGGTCTGACGGCGCTTACCCTGCCAACAAAAACGCCCTCGTGCGGGATCATGTTGATGGGTGCCGCAAATTCAGAGCGGAAATTGCTGCGCCTGGGTGCTGCGGTCGAGGCCGCTCTAGTCTGAGGCCACAGCGCCGCGGTTATGGGTTTTATGGTAAAGCCGCGCGATAATTCCGCTGGCGGTTTTTTCAAACAGGGCAGGGATCAGCGCGTGAGCCATCGCGGCAATTGCCGCGGCAAGCAGCATTGCGGCAAAGCCTGTGGCAAAGGTGAGATGCTGCAAATAGCTTTCGTCAACCGAGGCGGGGTGGTCAAAAAACAGGCGGTTTATCATGATCAAACTCCAAGAGTGGTTCTTTGAGAGCCGGTGAGGAAAGCAAATTGGAATTTGCTTGTTAAGACTTTTTGAAAAGTCTTAACCGGCCCGGGACAAACGTCCGTGGCAATGGTTTAGGTGATTGCCGGGTTGTTTATGTCCCGATTTTGCGTTGAATTGTAAAATAATTGGGATACTGTCCCACAAATGAAAGATAATATGGATCAATTAGACCTCCAATTGCTGCGACAACTGCAAAAAGATGCAACATTGTCTGTGGATCAGATTTCGGAAAGGGTGCACCTGTCGCGCAACGCCTGTTGGCGGCGGATCAGGCGATTGCAGGACGAGGGCATCATCCGTGCCCGCGTGGCGCTGGTGGATGCTGAAAAAGTGGGGTTGGGGCAGACGGTGGTGGTTCTGGTCCGCACGAACGCCCATGATCCTGACTGGTTGCAACGCTTTCGGGCTGCCGTGCGCGAAATGCCGGAAATCATCGGCGCGCATCGCATGAGTGGGGATCTGGACTACATTTTGCGGGTGAAAGTGCGGGACGTCAAAGCCTATGACGCCTTTTACCAGCGGCTGATTGCCAAGGTGGCCATTGCCAATGTTTCGGCGTCCTTTGTGATGGAAGACATAAAAGACACAACCGAATTGCCGCTTTGATTTCGGCAACGTCGTGCTGGACCAAATGCTGATATCACGGTAAAGTGCTTGCAAACGGGGCACTTAGACCCTGTGAGTTGAGGCATAATGCAGTTTCCCCAGCGGTTTAACGACCTGCCTGATTACGCTTTTCCGCGTTTGCGGCGGCTGCTTGACGGCTGTGCGCCGGGCGGCGTTGAGATGGCGATGTCCATCGGAGAGCCACAACACGCATTTCCGGATTTTGTGGCAGAGGAACTGGCGGCCAATATCGCAGGTTTTGGCAATTACCCGCCAAACGAGGGAACCGCAGAGCTGCGACGTTCAATCGCCGACTGGATCATGCGGCGATACGGCGTGGCCAAAGACCCTGATCATGCGGTTGTTGCCATAAACGGCAGCCGCGAGGGGCTGTTTAACGCTTGTCTTGCCCTGTGCCCGGAACGAAAAGACGGCAAGCCTGTGAATGTGCTGATCCCCAACCCGTTCTATCAGGTGTACGCGGTCGCTGCGGCTGCCGCCCAGGCCACGCCGGTGTTCGTGGACTGCCCCGCGGCCAACGGTCATTTACCGAATTTTGCGGCCCTGCCAAAGGCAGTTTTGGATCAGACGGCGATTGCCTATATCTGTTCACCGTCCAATCCACAGGGTGCAGTCGCCAGCACAGCATATTGGACGGAACTGCTGGGGTTGGCGGAAAAGCATGATTTCAGAATTTTCGCTGACGAGTGTTATTCGGAAATTTATCGCAAGACCGCACCGCCCGGTCTGCTGCAGGTCGCCCATGACATTGGCACAGATCCAGAACGTGTGGTGGTTTTCCATTCGCTGTCCAAGCGCTCCAATCTGCCGGGATTGCGATCCGGTTTTGTGGCGGGCGGGCCAAAGGCCATTGCTGAAATAAAGCGCCTGCGTGCCTATTCCGGCGCGCCCTTACCGCTGCCGCTACAAAAAGTTGCCGCAAAGGTCTGGCAGGACGAAGATCACGTTGACAAAAACCGCCGCCAGTACGGCGAAAAATACAGGGCTGCGGACCAGGTTTTTGACGGCGTTCAAGAATATCGCGGCCCGACGGCGGGATTTTTTCTGTGGTTGCCGGTGGACGACGGAGAGGCCGCCACTTTGAAACTGTGGAAGAATACCGGGGTTAAGGTTCTGCCGGGGGAATATCTGGCCCGGTCGGTTGACGGCGTTAATCCGGGCAAAGGATTTATTCGGGTGGCAATGGTCGCCCCAACACAAGACATGCAGCGCGGGCTGATGGCAATCCGCGACTGTCTGTATCCATAAGGCAGGAATTGGTATGGCGTATCAGGTGCGGCGGCGCGACCCCCTTTTGGAAAGCCACATGCAAGAGGCGATCCAGAGGCGCGGCAAAGAGCTGTTGGGGTTTTTGCTGATCGGCTTTGGCGTTTTGGTCAGCATGATCCTTTGGTCCTATGTGCCGGAAGATCCCAGTTGGCTGTCGGCAACCGACGCGCCGGTGCAAAATATGCTGGGCAGGTTTGGTGCGTCTTTTGCCAGCCCGTTGTCGGTGACCATTGGCTGGGCGTCATGGGGCATAGCCGTGGTTGCCTTTGTTTGGGGCGGCCGGTTTGTTTTGCATGTGGGTGACGAACGGATTTTCAGCCGCATCATTTTTTCACCGATTGCAGTGGCAGTTGCGGCGATTTTTGCGTCAACACATGCGCCGATTGATGGCTGGGGCCACAGTTTCGGGCTGGGCGGATTGTTTGGCGACACGGCGCTGACGGCGATACTGGGGTTGATGCCGACGGAAGTTACGTTGGCGCTGAACCTGCTTTCACTGGTTTTGGGCGTTGTGCTGGTTGCGCTTGCGGCGTTTGTGCTGGGATTCAGCGTCGCCGAGCTGCTGCGCTTTGGGCGGTTTTTGCTGGTTGGAATCATTATGACCTATGCCTCTTTTGTGACGGTTTTGGGTCTTGCAGGCGGCGGTGCGGCGCGCGCGGCAACAGCAGCGCAAGAGCGGTATCGCGACCGGCGGGTCGAGATTGAAAGCGAATATCAATCTGAACCAGAGGCTCAATCAGCTGGGGAACCGGCAGAGCGCCTGGGACCTGCCCTTGGGTTTGTCAAGCGTGCACCGGTTCTTTCAGCTGCACAGCGCGGCGTTGAACCCACTTTGTCTGCAGAAAGCCCGAATGAAGCAAAATCTGTAAACACACGCATTCGGTCGAGGATTGCCGAGATCATCCAGCGTCGCAATCTGAAAACCAAACCCGAACCTCACGTGTTAAAAACCGAACCGGTTCTGCGGGCGCAAAACAGGCCGGGCGAAGTTACGCAGAATGAGCCCTGGCCGTCGCGGCTGGAGCTGACCGCGGCTGACAGCTATATCCCGCCGACGCCTGAAGCCAAGGCGGTGGTGCAACACCGCGACCGCAAGTCGGGCGGTGTCAGCCAAAAGGCGCAGGCTGAAGCGCAGCCTTCGCTGGAATTTGAGGCCAACAAAGCCGCCTTTGAAAGCCCGCCGCTGAATCTTTTGAGCAGCCCGATTGGTATTGTGCGGCATCATCTGTCTGACGCGGCGCTGGAGGAAAACGCCCGGATGCTGGAAAGCGTTTTGGATGACTATGGCGTCAAGGGTGATATTATTTCCGTCAGCCCCGGGCCGGTGGTTACCATGTATGAGCTGGAACCGGCACCTGGGTTGAAAGCCAGCCGGGTGATCGGGCTGGCCGATGATATTGCCCGCTCGATGTCAGCCCTTGCGGCGCGGGTATCCACGGTGCCGGGGCGCTCTGTTATCGGGATTGAATTGCCCAATGTACAGCGTGAAAAAGTTTTGCTGCGGGAAATTCTGGGGGCCAGAGAATTTGGCGACAGCACGCAAAAACTGCCCCTCGCGCTGGGTAAAAACATCGCCGGTGATCCGGTGGTGGCAAATCTGGCGAAGATGCCGCATCTGTTGATTGCCGGGACCACGGGTTCGGGCAAATCGGTGGCGATCAACACGATGATCCTGTCGCTGTTGTACCGCTTGTCACCTGACGATTGCCGGATGATCATGATTGATCCAAAAATGCTGGAACTGTCGGTATATGACGGCATTCCGCATCTGCTGTCCCCCGTAGTGACGGACCCCAAGAAAGCGGTCGTGGCGCTGAAATGGGTGGTTGGCGAGATGGAGGAACGCTATCGCAAGATGTCCAAAATGGGCGTGCGCAACATCGAGGGGTATAATTCGCGGGTCAAAGACAGCCTTGAAAAGGGCGAGAATTTCAGCCGCACGGTGCAGACCGGATTTGACGATGACACCGGCGATCCGGTGTTTGAAACCGAGGAATTCACGCCCGAGAAAATGCCGTTTATCGTGGTGGTGGTGGACGAGATGGCCGACCTGATGATGGTCGCCGGTAAGGAAATAGAAGCCTGTATTCAAAGGCTTGCGCAGATGGCGCGGGCCTCTGGCATTCATCTGATCATGGCCACGCAACGCCCCAGCGTTGATGTGATCACCGGCACGATCAAGGCAAACTTCCCAACCCGCATCAGCTTTCAAGTGACCAGCAAGATCGACAGCCGGACAATTTTGGGCGAGATGGGGGCCGAGCAACTGCTGGGCATGGGCGATATGCTTTATATGGCGGGCGGCGGCAAAATTACCCGCGTGCACGGGCCGTTTGTGTCAGACGAAGAGGTTGAGGAAATTGTCAATCATCTGAAAAGCTTTGGTGCGCCAGAATATGTTTCCGGCGTTGTGGAAGGGCAGGACAGCGACACCGAAAGCGATATCGATATGGTGCTGGGCCTTGGCGGCAATACCACTGGCGAGGACGCGCTTTATGATCAGGCCGTGGCGATTGTGCTGCGCGACCGGAAATGTTCCACATCCTATATCCAGCGCAAACTGGCGATTGGCTATAACAAAGCCGCGCGGCTGGTTGAATCAATGGAGGATGCGGGGCTGGTCAGTCAGGCAAATCACGTGGGCAAACGCGAGATTCTGGTGCCCGGGCAATAATCGGCTCACGCTTTTGTGCGGTGGGATGCTTAAGAAAGCGGGACGTTCTATATACACATGATGAAGCTTCAAATTTTGACACTTGCGCTGTTGGTCAGTATCGCTGCCGGGCCGGTCCGGACGGAACCGCTTGGCCTTGATGAAATCTCTGATTATCTGAATGCGCAGACAACCGCGCAGGGCAAGTTTACCCAGATCAATCCCGACGGTACGATTTCAACCGGCACGATCTATATTCGCCGCCCGGGGCGGGTGCGGTTTGAATATGATCCGCCCAATCCGGCGCTGGTGATGGCCGGCGGCGGGGCAGTGGCAATATTTGATAAGAAATCGGATCAACTGCCCCAGCAGTTTCCGCTGAAACAAACACCGCTATCGGTTATTTTGCAGCGCAATATTGACCTGAAACAGGCGGATATGATTACCGCGATTACGTCAGATGACACCAGCACCACGATAACCGCGCAAGACCCGGAGCGACCAGAGATCGGCAACATACAGCTGGTGTTTACGTCCGCGCCGGTAGAGCTGCGGCAGTGGGTGATCACCGATGAGGCGGGAACGCAGACCACAGTGATATTACGTGATTTGCAGCAGGGCCTGCGCCTTAAGGGCGGATTGTTCAATATCGCCGCAGAAATTCAAAAGCTTCAACCGGATCGCTGAGGATTACGCTTCTTCCTCTTGCGGGACCTTGATAATCCCGCAGCCGATCATCTGATCCTGATACATTTCCGCGCGCGCCTGAACCTCCTTTGAAACCCGCAGCAACCACGATTTGCGCCGGTACGTGCCACGGCGAAACCCGGCGTGACCGTCGTGATAGGCCAGATATTGCAGCCGCGCGTTGGTTTTGGGAATATCAAGCCGTTGAAACGACTGATCCATATACCAGCCCATGAAATCCACGGCGTCGTCAAAATCATCGCGCTTTGCCCTGCTGTTGCCGGTATCGCGCTTGTACCATTTCCACGTGCTGTCGATGGCCTGGGAATACCCATACGCGGATGAATTGCGGCCCATCGGAATGACCCCCAGCTTAAACGCCAGCGGCGTTCGGGCCTGCCCCACGAATTTGCTTTCGTGATAAATTGTTGCCAGTTGAACCGAAACCGGAACATCCCATTTGCTTTGCGCGGCGTTCATGGCGAACAGCCACTTTGGCCGCTCTTTTGCGATAACGCAGGCATCATTCAGGTTGGACGGCGGTGGTTGGACAGAAGTGCCACAGGCGGCCAAAAGCAAGAAAAAGATCAGTGAAAAATATTTGGTCACGCTGCCCGCCACGATTGTTCTTTTGACTAAAAGCATATGCGAGAATCCCAAAACATGAAAATTAAATATTTGTTACAAAAATAATGCCAGAACCAAGGGAATCGATACCACGGACAGCATGGTGGAAATCACCACCAATCCTGCCACTTCGGCGGCATTTGCATTGAATTTCTCAGCCATTAGGTATGACGTAACTGCAACAGGTGTGGAAACCTGCAACACAAGAACCGCCAGCGCCACAGGTGGCAAATTGAAAAAAATGCCGGACATCCACGCAACAGCAACTGCAATTATGACCTTTATGATCGACAGCAGCACCGCGCGGGACAACCCACGTATCTGCATTCCGCCAACCGCCACGCCCAGCGTTATAAGCATCAGCGGAATGGCCATTTGGCCGATCAGATCAAGGGTATTGGTCATCCAAACCGGCGTTTGCCATCCCTGATATAAAAACAGTGCGCCCAACAGGGTGGCGCCGACGATCGGCTCTTTGGCGAGTTTAAGAAACGACCCGCCGCCGGCCACGATCCACGCGCCGAACGTGAAGGAATAAATGGCCATAACTGCAAATATAACAACCGCATATCCAAGCCCCGTCTCGCCAAAAGCAAACAGCGCCAGGGGCAGCCCAAGGTTGCCAGTGTTGCCGAAAATCAACGGTGCCAGAAAGGTTTTCATCTGCAATCCGGACAGGCGAACCAGCGCAAAAGTCACAATCGCGATCACCGGATATGCCACCACCGACGCCAGAAAAACCGCCGCCAGCGACACCGGGTCTATTTGCGTTTTCATCAATGAGGAAAAGACCAGACACGGCAAAGAGATGGTCATTGCCAGCCGCGTGACGAATTGCATTTGGTATTCCGCGCCGCTGCGCACCCAAAGGAATCCGATCAGGGCCAGTATGAACACCGGGGCCACGATCTGCAGGATTGTTACGACAATGGCCAACGATTGTTTCCTAAAAAACTGTGGATAAGTAAGAGGTGGCTGGTGGACAGGAATTCATAAGCGCAGTAGTAACTGTAGATGGGGGTTGGAGCCAGATATGTTACGAGTTGAAGCAAAATATTCGATTGGGGACGTGGTAAAGCACCGGAAGTATTCTTTTCGTGGTGTCGTCTTTGATATTGACCCGGTTTTCGCCAACACGGATGAATGGTGGATGGCTATTCCCGAGGGCAAGCGACCGTCCAAGGATCAGCCATTTTATCATTTGCTGGCGGAAAACGACAATTCTTATTATGTCGCCTATGTGTCAGAGCAAAATCTTGTGAAAGATGTGACTGGCGAGCCGGTTCAGCATCCTGATGTGCCCAGCATTTTCAGTCATCTGAGTGACGGAAAATACAATATGGAAGTGCAGATGCACTGAAACGTCGGGGTTAATACCCCAGCGCGCATCCGTCTTTGCGGGGGTCTGTGGCGCCTTCAAGAACGCCGTTCTCATAGTCGATCCTGATCGCTTGGGCACCACCCAAAGGAGTTGCGGGCACTTCAACGCGGTGCCCCATGTCGGCAAGCTGATCGCGCACGACGTCTGTATAGCCCCGCTCTACGTTCAACACACCCTCGTCGGGGAAACTGCGCGGGCCATCCAATGCTTCCTGCGGGTCCATGCCAAAATCCACCATGTTGGACAGGAGTCGCGCATGCCCGCAAGGCTGGTACGCGCCGCCCATAACACCAAACGGCATTATGACACGCCCGTCCTTTCTAAGCATCGCGGGTATTATGGTGTGAAGTGGGCGTTTGCCGCCGGCCGCCTGGTTCGGGTGACCGTCCTCTAAACTAAAACCGGCACCACGATTCTGAAAATTAATGCCAAATTTTTTGGACGCCAAACCGGAACCAAAGCCGTGAAAAATAGAATATATCATGGTCACAGCCATCAGGTCTTTATCGACCACCGTCAGCAACACTGTGTCTTTGTGAACCGCGCCGGTGACGCGACCAACCTGTGCAAGTGCCTGTTTGGGATCAACAAGGGCTGCCAGTTTTTTCGCCGTCAGCGGGTCAAGCATGTGGTCAATTCGATTGGCAAAGTCGATGTCCGCGATAAACCGGTCGCGGGCGTCATAGGCCAGTTTTGACGCCTCGGCCTCGATATGCGCCCGTTGCGCACCAAAAGGGTCCATTGCGGCAATATCAAATTCCGACAGGATACTGTTCATCAATAGCGCCGTCGCGCCCTGACCGTTTGGTGGATGTTCCACCAGCTCCACTTCTTTATACGTGCCGGAAATCGGATCGGTGTAGTTGCAGGCGACGTTTGAAAAATCATCAAGCGTATGAACGCCACCCAGCGCGTTTAGAGAATCGCACATATCTTTGGCGATTTCGCCCTCGTAAAACCCGGACCGGCCTTTCATGGCGACTTTTCGCAGGACTTCCGCCTGTAGGGGAGCCTGAAAAATCTGTCCAACTTTGGGGGGCTTGCTGTTGATCAAATAATATTTGCGTGCGTCCCCCGTCAGCCGCTCGCCGGCTGATTTCCAGTCAAAGGCTGTGCGTGGGCCGACCGGTACGCCGGAATCTGCGTAATAAATTGCCGGGGCAAGGCTGGCTTTCAGCCCGATCCGGCCCCAGTCTTTTGACAATCGGCAGAATGCGTCTATGGCACCGGGCATGGTTACCGCCTCTGGTGCGTTAAAAAGAGGCATGGATTTATGGCCCGCGGCCCGCAAATTCGCGGCATCCAAAGCCTGCGGCGCACGACCGGAACCGTTCAGCGATACAATCCGGTCTTCGCCCGCCGGTTTGATCAGGGCAAAACAGTCCCCGCCAATTCCTGTCGAGGCGGGCTCGCATATGCCCAGCACAACAGCGGCGGCAATGGCCGCGTCAACCGCGTTGCCGCCGGATTCAAGTATCTGAACAGCAACTTTTGCGGCCAGCGGATGAGAAGTTGCGCACATGCCGTTTTGGGCAAACACGGATGACCGGCCGGGAAGTTGAAAATCGCGCATGTGTTGCCCCACATTGATATGACCGCCAAAGGCTAGACCCTTGCGGCATCATTTCCAACTGGTGATTTTGGGAGAAATTCCTCGACGCCGCGCATCTGGGTGGGGGCTGATAAAACGCGGCGCCGAGGGAAGCTATATCCAGCTACAAGACCGTTATGGCGGTCAAAATGGGCGGAGATTTGGAAACACCAAGGCCATTTCGCGGCATAATTGCTTGATTTTTCAACAATAATTTTCAGGGGGGGTTATTGTTTCCCATTGTGACGCAATGCCAAAAAAACCCCCGATCGCTCGGGGGTTAGGTCTTGGTCCACTATTGCATGTAGCCCCGGTGCCGCAGATCTGGGTGGGGGCTGAAAACCACGACACCGGGGTGAGCCTTCGCTCGCTACAGGAATCGTTCTAGGGGCGAATCGCGGCATAATATGGGGCAGATATTGGTCTTTCCAAGGCGTCAGGGTTGATTTGGATCAGTTTCGGGGTCAGACTGCGGTTATGAACGACGAAACACCCTCCAGTTTTCTGAATCGCCAATCTATACCGTACCCCGTTTCCTTTCACCGTACAGAACTTGCGGTGATTCTGTCTGTTTACGGGCGGATGGTTGTAGCGGGCGACTGGCGGGACTATGGGATTTCGCACCTTTCCGAAGTGGCGGTGTTTTCAATTTTCAGGCGCAGCGGCGAAAACCCGCTGTACCGGATTGAAAAGCGCCCAAAGCTGGCGCGGCGACAGGGGCAATATGCGGTTGTCGCGATGGACGGCAGTATTTTGAAGCGTGGCAATGATCTGAAAACGGTTGTCCGGGTGCTGGAGAAAAAGCTGATCCGGCTGGTCAGTTGATTACAGCCGCTTGATCGCGGTGATTTTGCCGCCCCCGCTACTTTTTATGCGATTTTTGGCTGTTTCCAGCGGTTCCTGCGCCACGGCCATATGAAAAGCGTTGGCGTGTAACAGGGTTTTGGCATCTGTCAT
>CAYZQS010000033.1:0-13776 GCA_964480735.1 uncultured Rhodobacterales bacterium | reverse complement strand
GTTTCAGCGATGGCCTGCAAATGTTGGGCAGGCATGAAATCGCCGGAATTCAATTCCACAAAATCACCGTCGATGCTTTTAACCCCGACCAACGCGCCAAATGGCAGGCAGAGGGTTGGAATGGTTTTAATGTCTGGCTGAGGATAAATATGCGATGAGCGCGCGCTGATACTGTGGGTTGCGGTTTGGTGCGGGCGCAGGTGGTTCGCGTTGACATAGCCGACATAGCCGTCTTGCAGGCTGCGGCCAAAACCAAAACCGGCCTTTTCCTCTATTACTTCAAAAACCGCACCGTATAACAATTGCCGGTCCAGCGCGCCGTCTGGTTCACGCAGCAAATCACATACCGGTATGGCAACCTGCCGGACCGTTCCCTGGACATAACGGTCAGACTTTATCACGTTTTCATATCCTGCCAGCGCGACACTGGCGTTGCCCGGGATCAGGCGCGGGTGCATCATTTGGCTGCGTGGTTCATAATGACCGACAGCAGGGCCCGCCCGCCCTGAAACGCCCCGCCTTTTGGACGTGACGGTTTGGCGCTGGGCGTCCAGCCGTAAATGTCAAAATGCACAAACTGATGCGCGTGCTCTACAAATCTTCGAAGAAACAGCGCGGCGGTAATTGACCCGGCAAAACCACCGCTGGGCGCATTGTCAAGATCGGCGATGGACGGTTCGATCATGCTTTCATAAGCTTCCCATAACGGCATACGCCACACCGGATCGTTGGCTGACCTTCCGGCGTCTGAAAGTGCCGCTGCCAGATCATCGCCGTCCGTATAAAAAGGTGACACATCCGGGCCCAGCGCCACGCGGGCAGCGCCGGTCAGTGTGGCCATCGAGACCAGCAAATCCGGCTTTTCCTCATCCGCCAACGCCAGAGCGTCGGCCAGAACCAAGCGCCCCTCGGCGTCTGTGTTGTTGATTTCAACGGTCAAACCTTTGCGCGATTTCAATATATCCTGGGGCCGAAACGCCCCTGCTGAGATCGAATTTTCGACCGCCGGAACCAACACGCGCAGGTTTACCCCCAACTTCAGCGACATAATAATGTTCGCCAGTCCCATTACATTGGCGGCACCGCCCATATCCTTTTTCATCAGCCCCATTGATGATCCGGGTTTGATGTTCAGACCACCGGTGTCAAAACAGACGCCCTTGCCCACCAGCGTAACGGTTGGATCTGACGCCTTTCCCCACCGCAAATCCAGCAGACGCGGCTGTTGATCCGATGCCCGCCCCACAGCGTGAATCATGGGTAAGTTCCGGTTTAACAGCTCCTCGCCGACAATCACGCTGGTCTTGGCGTTAAACTGGTTGCCAAGGGCCAAAAACGCGGTCTCCAGCTGATTTGGCCCCATATCACTGGTTGGGGTGTTGATTAAATCGCGGGTCAGGAATTCCCCGGCAGCAATCGCCTCTGTATCGGCAGCGCTGACCGAAGGGGGCGCGACAAGCCGCGCCTTGCCGGTGGATTTTGATTTATAACGATCAAAATTATATTCCGACAACAGCCAACCAAGTGCTGCCTCTTCCAGTTCCGCATCATTCAGACCGCTTTCAATATGGTACTTGCCCTTGGGCAGTTTTTTGGCGGCGGATGCCATATGAAACCGCCCCCGCTTTCGATCCGTCGCGCGGCCCCAGCCAACCAATACCTGTTTAATCCCACCAGAGGTTTTTGGGATCACCAGCACAGCCCCCAAAGCCGCCGAAAAACCGCTGGCGTTCACCCAATTTGCCACCCGCTTGGACTGGCCGCCCTTCCATGTGTCAAGGTCATCACGCGCCAGCACAATCAAGGGGGTGGAATTGCTGGACGGGCGGGCAAAACTTGCGGGCATGGCGGCCTCTGTTCACGGATCGACTGGCCCAATTTGCGCAAGGTTTGATGCGGTGGTCAAGGGTTGGGATCAGGCAGGTCGATCGCGGCAAACAACGACGCATCGCTGATACGCAACAGCCGTTTGCTGACCGCGACCAGCGCAGTGAGATCGTCCCGGTCCGCACAAATCACCACATCAGCGCAAACTTGCGAGAACAATTGCAACCCGATTTGGGCGCTGACGCCGATCAGGCTTTTGGCGATTTTGCGAACCGTTGGAAATTCCAGATCATCAAGCGCCAGTTCCAGATTGACCAGCCGTTCCGAAATTTCAAATACGGCCCGTTCAATAACGTCCTGTGAACCTGTAAGCCCCAGGTTTTTCTGCAATACCCGAACGGAATCGGGTTGAATCCAAACGGTTTCTGTCAACTGAAGTTGTGAAATTTGTCCCATCGTGTCCCATTCCCGCGTCTCCCACACGCCAGAATCAAACCGTACAGTCACGATCCTGAACGAGAGGTTATCGCGCCGGATATTGAACCTAAAATCCGGCTCGCAATTGCAATAAATTATCACTAAGGTGCAAAAAAATTGGAATTGCCTGTATGCCATCAACCATCCCGCTGCCGTCTTATTTGGTGACCCGCTATCACGGCTGGAAGGCCACACAATATTCAGAGAACAAGGCCTGGTTCAAGCGACTGGCCAACGAGGGCCAACATCCCCGTGCGATGGTGATTTCGTGCTGTGACAGCAGGGTGCACGTGACGTCAATATTTGGGGCGGAAACCGGAGAGTTTTTCATTCACCGCAATATTGCCAATCTGGTGCCGCCTTTTGCCCCTGACGGCGATCACCACGGCACCTCGGCCGCGATAGAATATGGTGTGACCGCCCTGAATGTGGCGCATATTATCGTTATGGGGCATTCAAATTGTGGCGGGGTGAATGAATGCCACCGGCTGTGTACATTACCCTCGGAGGAAGAGCAGGAATACAGCTTTGTCGGGCGCTGGATGGATATTTTAAAGCCGGGATATGAGCGGGTAAAAGACCTGCCGGACGTGCCATCGCAAATTCGTGAGCTGGAGCATGAAGGCGTGCTTATTTCCCTGCGCAACCTGATGACATTTCCATTTATTAAGGAAGCGGTAGATGCGGAAACCCTGACGCTGCACGGCCTTTGGAATGATATTGGCACCGGTGGTCTGGAATATTACGAAAGCGGAAGCCAGAAATTTGTTGCCATATAGGGCGATAAACCGCCCGTTTGTTTCCAGTGAAAAATTTGCATTTGCGGGGTGATCTGTGCCAGCATAACCGTAAAGATATTTCATATTTGGAGTCGTTTCATGGCACTTTCCGCCTTTTTTCGCAGCGCCGTTCCCGCATTGGTTGCCGCGTCGTTTTTATCGGGACTTTCAGGAGAGACGCTCGCCCAGGACAACGTGATCCCCAAAAGACGGACGGCGATCATCCAAAACACCGATTTTCCGGGGTTTGATCTGCAGCCGGTCTTTGACACGGATTTTGGCTCTTGCCAGCGGATTTGTCTGGCCGACAGCAATTGCCGTGCCTTCACGTTCAACTTTAATGCCAACGCCTGTTTCCCAAAATCAGAAGCGGGTGAACGACAACCGTTTGAAGGCGCCGCATCAGCCACGGTTTTTGAAACCGATCTTGTCATTCTGGCGCTTGAAAAAGAGCGCGTGCAGCACTTAAGTTTTGTGCCGTCGTTTTTTATGAACGAGGCAAAGGAACAGGCCGAAGGGCTGGCGCGGGCCTATATAACCAACCAGTGGACAGCGGATCAGCTGGTTGAGGCGTCAAACAACGCGCGGGCCAGTGGCAATTTTGACAACGCCATGCGGTTTATGGGGGCGGCGCTGAACATCACCGACGCGGCTGACGGTTGGGCGGAAATGGCGGCGCTGGCGCTGAAGGTGAAACCGGGCGAGTCCAACAACAAGCGGCAATTGCAAAGAATTTCAACCTCTGCTGCGATCAACAGCTATCTGCGCGGAACAAATCCCGGCGTTCAGGTGACGGCGCTAAACACGCTGGCAAAAGGGCTGGAACTGCGCGGGCAGGGGCGGGCGACGATTTCTGCATTGCGGCTGGCGCAGTCGATCAGCCCAAGGTTTGAAACCGAAGACGCGCTTGCGCGGGCGATTTCGTTATACGGGTTTCGGGTGACCGAACATAAGGTAGACAATAATTCCGCTGCTCCCCGGATATGCGCGATCTTTTCTGAAGGGCTGGTCAAGGCAGGCGTGGATTACGCCGACTTTGTGCGATTGCCTGAAAGTGGGCTGGTTGTAGAGGCCAGTGGCACGCAACTGTGTATTGACGGTGTAAAGCACGGCCAGCGGTATCGCCTGACCCTTAGGGCAGGACTGCCTGCAGACAGCGGCGAGGTGCTAAGCAAATCGGTTGACCTGAACGTTTATGTGCGCGACCGCGACCCCTCGGCAAGGTTCGTTGGGCGGGCCTACGTTTTGCCGCGCGGTGAAGCGGCGAATATTCCGATTGTGACGGTCAACCTGACGGAGGTTGATCTGAAAATTCACCGGGTTGGCGACCGCAATCTGCTTCGCTCGATTCAGAACGGGATTTTCGCGCGGCCCCTGTCTGTATGGGACGAGGAAGATTTGCAAAACGTAATTGGCCAGGAGGTCTGGAGCGGCGCGGGCATTGTTGAAATGGACGTGAACCGGGAAGTAACCACCGCCCTGCCGGTTGGTCAGGCGATTTCACGTTTTGAACCGGGCGTATATGTCATGCGTGCCCGGGTGCCCGGCGCGGATGTCTACGACAGTCAGGCCGCCGCCCAGTGGTTTATCGTTACCGATCTTGGCCTTGTCACCACCAGTGGCGGAGACGGCCTGCATGTGTTTGTGCGTTCGCTGAATTCGGCAGAGTCCAAGGCTGGTGCGGTCGTGCAACTGCTGGCCACCAACAACACCGTTTTGGGCGAGGCTGTCACCGATGCTGCGGGATATGCACAATTTGCTGTGGGTCTGACCCGTGGCACGGGCGGGTCAGCGCCTGCGCTTTTGACTGTGGCCGACAGCGACGATTTTGCATTTCTCAACCTGAAAGAGGCGGAATTTGACCTTTCTGACCGGGGTGTGGAAGGGCGGGTATCCCCGCCACCGATTGACGTTTACCTGACCACTGATCGCGGTGCTTACCGGGTTGGCGAAACTGTCTTTGCCACAGCTTTGGCGCGGGATCACAAGGCAGAGGCCTTGGGCTCTTTACCCTTAACGGCAATCGTAACACGCCCTGACGGCGTGGAATTCACGCGTGAGTTGCTTGATGATCAAGGCGCGGGCGGCCGGGTTTTTGCCGTGCATCTGCCAAACGGGGCACAGCGGGGCACGTGGAATATTCGCGTGCACGCCGATGTGGACGCGGCAGCGCTGAGCCGCAAAAGCTTTTTGGTGGAGGATTTCACGCCGGACCGGATTGAATTTGATCTGGCGTTGCAGGACGGACCGGTTCGGGTGACCGACGTGCCGATTATGAATGTGGACGCGCGTTATCTTTATGGCGCACCGGGCGCCGGGCTGGATATCGAGGGCGAGGTGCGGGTAACGCTGGCAGACGGTTATGAGGCCTATCCCGGTTATAAGTTCGGACAGCACGATGCGCTGTTTGGCATTCAATATGCGTTTTTAGCGCAAGGCGTGGTGACGGATCAGGACGGCAAAGCGCGGTTTCCCATGAATTTGCCGGAGGTGCAGGAAACCTCGCGGCCCCTGCAGATGCTGGCGCTGATCAGGATGTCCGAAGGTTCCGGCCGCCCGGTTGAGCGGACGATCCGCAAAACCCTGGCGCCCGGCAGCGCGACAATCGGCATTAAACCGCTGTTTGACGGCGTGGTGGACGAAGGCGGGTTGGCACGGTTCGAAGCCTTGGCGGTTGGTCCCGATCTTGAACAATTGCACATGCAAAAGGTGCAGTGGACCCTGAACCGGGTGCGCACGCGGTATCAGTGGTACGAGGTTTACGGCAACTGGAATTACGAGCCCGTCACCACTCGCGAGCGGGTGGCAAATGGTGAGGTGACCCTTGGCGTTGACGGCGCGGTTCAGATCGAAGCGCCGGTTGACTGGGGGCGTTATGAACTGAAGCTGGAAAATCTGGATGGTAAATACACGGCGGCGTCGCAGGTGTTTTACGCCGGGTGGTATGCACCCGCTGACAGCGGCAACACGCCGGACACGCTGGAGATTGGGCTTGACAAACCAACGTATCAAATCGGGGATGTGGCGCAATTGCGGCTGGTGCCACGGTACGGTGGCAAAGCGCTGGTGCAGGTGGTTTCCAACCGTTTGATCGCCATGAAAACCGTTGATGTGGTTGAGGGCGAAAACCTGATTGAGCTGAACGTGACAGAAGACTGGGGCGCGGGGGCTTATGTAACCGCCTCGGTTATCCGGCCGATGAACGTGGCGGCGGGGCGCAATCCGGCCCGGTCTTTGGGGCTGAACTGGGCGTTTGTTGATCCGGGGAAACACCGGCTTTCGGTGGAATTTCTAACGCCAGATGAGGTGGCGCCGCGCGGACCGATGCTGGCGGAACTGCAGGTTGACGGGGTTACCGAGGGCGAGAGTGTTTATGCCACGATTGCCGCTGTGGATGTGGGCATACTGAACCTGACGCGGTTTAAAGCCCCCGATCCTGACGGGCATTACTTTGGCCAGCGCAAACTGGGTGTGGCCATGCGCGATGTGTACGGACGCCTGATTGACGGCACGCAGGGCGCATTGGGACAAATCCGGTCAGGTGGGGACGGACCACTGGCCGAACGGCTGCAAAGCCCGCCACCGACAGAAGATCTGGTTTCGTTTTTTGCCGGACCGGTGGTTGCGGATGCGTCCGGTAGGGTGGTTGCCAAATTTGATATGCCAGAGTTTAACGGCACGGTGCGCCTGATGGCTGTGGTGTGGTCTGAAACGGGTGTCGGGCAGGCCAGCAAAGATGTGCTGGTGCGCGATCCTGTGGTGATGACCGCCAGCCTGCCACGGTTTTTGGCGCCTTTTGACGAAAGCCGCATGTTGCTGGAACTGGCCCACACCAAGGGACCGGCGGGTAAGGTGAAGCTGGACGTCAGCGCGACGGGCGGGTTGTTTTTGGATACGAAATCGCTGCCGCGCTCGGTTAATTTGGCTGCGGGTGATCGCGTAAGTCTGCAGCTGCCGATCACCGCGCCCGCCTCTGGCACACCGGAAATTACGGTTGTTTTAACCACGCCGGATGGGCAGGTATTGACCAAATCCCTGCAGCTGCCGGTCCGCCTGAATGATCCGGAGGTCGCCCGCACCACGCGGCTGGAGCTGGCAGACGGAGAGGTATTTACGTTTGATGACAACGTGTTCGCCGGACTGTTACCGGGCAGCGGACACGCCACATTATCCGTAGGGCCAATCGCGCGGTTTGATGCACCGGGGCTGCTTTCGGCGCTTGATCGTTACCCCTACGGCTGCACAGAGCAGATCACATCCAAAGCCTTGCCGCTTTTGTATTTTGATCAGGTGGCCACCACGATGGGATTGGGTGGCAGGCATTCGGTGCAGGAACGGGTGGAGCAGGCGATTGCAGAGGTTCTGACGAACCAGTCATCGTCTGGTTCTTTCGGCCTGTGGCATCCGGACAGCGGGGACCTGTGGCTTGACAGCTATGTCGCTGACTTTCTTAGCCGGGCACAAGAGCGCGGATACGCCGTGCCAAAACAGGCGTTCCGTCTGGCAATTGATAACCTGCGCAACCGGATCAACTATGCCGGTGATTTTGAGAACGCAGGCGAGGATATTGCTTATGCTCTAATGGTTCTGGCCCGTGAAGGGGCGGCCAATATCGGTGATCTGCGGTATTATGCGGACACATTGGGCGATCAGTTTGCAACGCCCCTGGCGATGGCGCAGCTGGGTGCCGCGCTGGCAAGTTACGGCGATCAGGCACGCGCAGACGCGATGTTCCGCAAGGCGGGCGCGCGGCTTGACCGGAATGCCAACAGGCAGGAAAGCAATCTTTGGCGGGTCGATTACGGCACCGATCTGCGTGACGCAGCGGCGGTGCTGACGCTGGCGGTTGAAGCGGGGACCGAGGTGATCGACCAGCGCGAACTGGCCCGGCTGATCACACCGGGGCAGACGGTGAACCGGGCCCGGTCAACGCAGGAAAACATGTGGTCATTGCTGGCGGCCAATGCGTTGATTGAGGACACGCCGGCGGATGCCTTTACGGTGAACGGCACACCTGCGGGTGGCCCGTTGGTACGGGTGCTTGACGCCCAGACCGGCGCCGGGCAGGCGCTTGAGATCAGGAACCAATCGGGCAAAGCGGCCACCACGATCCTGACGACTTATGGCGTGCCAACAGAGCCGGAACCGGCGGGCGGCAACGGATACTTCATTGACCGGCTGTATTTTACAATGGACGGGGCACCGGTTTCGCCGGAAAATATCCAGCTGAATGACCGTTTGGTGGTGGTGTTGAAAATCACCCCGCACGGGCGGTCAGAGGCGCGGCTGATGATCAATGATCCGCTGCCGGCAGGGCTGGAGATTGACAACCCCAACCTGTTGAAATCCGGCGACGTGGCGGCGCTTGACTGGCTGCAACTGGGCACAGAAACCGAATTTACCGAATTTCGATCGGAACGGTTTTTGGCGGCGGTAGACTGGTTTGACACCAAACCGTTTCAGCTGGCCTATGTGGTGCGGGCGATTTCGCCCGGGCGGTTCCATCATCCGGCGGCCAGTGTCGAAGACATGTACCGGCCCGAATACCGGGCGCGCACAGCCGCAGGTCAGGTGGAAATCGCGCAGTGAAGTTGCGACCACGCCTTACCATTGCCACGGGTCTGGCGGCTGTTGTGATTGCCGCCGCAGTTGTTGGGTTTGACCGCTGGGTCGCGCGCACGGTCATCCCCGATCTGGATGTCGAGGTTTCGACCATTGTGCTGGATCGCAACGAAAAATTGTTGCGGGCCTATACAGTTGCCGACGGGCGCTGGCGACTGGATGTCGGCGTTGATTTTGTGGACCCCGCCTATCTGACCTATCTGATTGCCTATGAAGATCGGCGGTTTTATCGCCACAGTGGCGTGGATGTGCTGGCTTTGCTGCGGGCCGTCGCGCAGGCAGCGTGGAACGGGCGGATCGTCTCTGGTGGATCGACTTTGACCATGCAGGTGGCGCGGCTGCTGGAGGAAAGCGGCACCGGCCGCTGGCACTCAAAGATGCGGCAGGCGCGGCTGGCGCTGGCGCTGGAGCGGCGGTTGACCAAACGCGAAATTCTTGATCTTTATCTGTTGCTGGCACCGTTTGGCGGCAATCTGGAAGGGGTTCGTGCGGCGTCGCTGGCGTATTTTGGCAAAGAGCCCGCGCGGTTGACCGCAGCACAGATTGCCTTGCTTGTCGCCTTGCCGCAGTCACCGGAAAAACGACGACCGGACCGGGCAACTGCGGCGGCAAAAGATGGGCGCGACAGGATATTGAATCGGTTGGTGGGGGCGGGTGTGCTGGCACCGGAAGAGGCGCAGGCGGCGAAATCTGAACAGGTGCCCGGCGCACGACGTGATTTCCCGGCAATTGCCGCCCATGTGGCAGACAGGGCGGTCACTGAAAACCCGCTTAACGCACGGCACCGCCTTACGATTGACCGGCCGCTGCAACAAAAGCTGGAGGCATTGGCGAAAAGCGTTCTGGTTGATCAGATCAGCACGATGTCAGCGGCCATATTAGTGATGGACCACCAAACCGGCGAAGTTCTGGCCTCTGTGGGTTCTGCCGGATATCTGGATCAGGGCCGTGCCGGGTTTATTGACATGACCCGGGCGATCCGCTCTCCGGGGTCCACGCTGAAGCCGTTGATTTACGGATTGGCGTTTGACCAGGGGCTGGCGCATCCGGAAACGCTGATCCGGGATCAGCCAACCGCCTTTGGCAGCTACGCGCCGCAGAATTTTGACAAGCAGTTTTATGGCACGTTGCCGGTTCGGCAGGCGCTGCAGTTGTCTTTGAATATTCCGGCGGTGGCTCTGCTGGAGGCCGTCGGGCCGTCTGTGCTGATGTCACGCATGAGGCGCGCCGGGGTGGATGCGCGATTGCCGGGTGCGGGCGCGCCGGGATTGGCGGTGGCGCTTGGCGGTGTGGGGGTCAACCTGCAGGACATGGTAAAGCTTTACGCGGCGATTGCCCGTGGCGGTCGCCCGGTTTCGCTGCGCCGTGATTTTACGCCGGATCTTCGGGTTGCGCCGCTGGAGCCACTGATGTCGCCAACGGCGGCCTGGCAGGTCGCGGACATTCTGACCGGTGTGCGCGGGCCCTTGACGGCACCGCGAAATCATTTGGCATATAAGACGGGCACGTCTTACGGATATCGCGATGCCTGGGCCATCGGGTTTGACGGAAGGCACGTTATTGGCGTGTGGATGGGCCGGGCGGATGGTGCGTCCATTCCGGGGATATTGGGGGCCGATCTGGCAGCCCCGGTGCTGTTTGCGGCATTTGAACGACTAAAGGCTGAGTTAACGCCGCTGTCTGCCCCACCGCCCGCCACATTACTGGTTCTAAATGCTGATCTGCCGCAGCCGCTGAAACGGTTTCGCGGCGTGAATGCGGTGTTTGAAATTGACAGCAATCCGCCGGAAATTGCCTTTCCGCCGGATGGTGCGCGGATTGATTTGGGGTTGGCGTCAAACCGGCACGCCACACTGGTTTTAAAGGTTCGCAGCGGTACACCACCGTTTACCTGGATCGCCGACGGCAAGCCGTTTCTGGTAGCTGATCACGACAGGCAGGCCGAACTGGCCCCGGCGGGGCCGGGTTTCGTGGAAATATCTGTGATCGACGCCAACGGCCAATCCCAGCGAACGCGGGTGGAATTGCGATAACGGGGAATGGAAAAACCAGCAATTAATACGTTCAGTTGGGACGCTGCGCTGAGGCACCGACGGGCATTTTACGTTTGCAACCCGGGGCTTTCCTATGGCCGCAGAGCAATTTGCGGCAACCCGCATATCAGCGTGATGTCAGCAATAAACCTAACCGCTGCCCGCAACAGATGAAGCGTGTCCCGAACGCGGAAAATTCAAACAATTGCTTTTAAAACGCTCTGCGTGTTATTTGCATGGCCCTGACCCACAAACGCGGTTGAATTACACCCGCTGTCTTGCAGATCAGCGTGATACAATACCTCAGATAAACCACAAAGCGCTGGCGTGCCATAGTTGCACAAAGCGCAGGCGTGCCATAGGTGCATGACAACCGCTGTCTATCAGATCAGGTTGAAACGGTCCTTCAGATAAAACGTACTGCGCAGTAATGCCATAGCAGCCGCTGCGTCCGAATGCGTGCAGACACAGGTGTGCATAGACAAAGCCAGCTTGTCGAGCTTCTGATTAACCGGATAACCGCCGTTTGGTATACCCGCACAAAAGCCTTTGGTCAGGCGGGAATTCACCGTCTAAAACGCGCTGATCGAACCGAATTTATTCCTGATACACCTCCATCTTACTAGTGAGATTTTACAAGCGGCGCCGGGCTGGCACCGCGTGTTGTTAAGTCTAACGTTGCCTGCGCCCGCGCTTTCCACAAACCGGGCATGCCTGCACAAGGGTACTTCCTTTAAGCGCCGCGTTGCCTGATGCATTTTCATGCCAACCGGATTCACGCGCCTGTGCGAATCAAGCTAGTGGCGTTTGGTTAATTCGCGGTTACCCTGTTTTGATCAGGATGGGCATTCTGCACTGCCGGAAGTTGTTGCAGCTGTGCGGCAATCCGGTTGATGGCCGGAAAGTTGGTCATATCCACGCTCCAGCGGTCCGCATTGTAAATCTGCGGCATCAGGCAGATGTCGGCCATCGTCAGCACATCGCCGTGGCAGTATCTGCCGGTCGCGTCCGCTTTTAGCATCCGTTCAACCGCCGCCAGACCCTTTGGAATAAACTGCAACATCCAATCAGCCATAGACATATTGTCACCGGAATTTTCGGTGGCGAACCGGGCCACCGACAGGTTGCAAACCGGGTGAATTTCCATCGCAATTGCGTATGATATGGTCCGCACCCGCGCCCGTCCCGGCGGGTCTTTTGGCAGCAACCCGGCGTTGCGGGTTTCGTCCAGATATTCAATGATCGCCAAAGATTGGGTTAATACCAGACCGTCCAGATCCAGTGTTGGCACCAGTCCCTGCGGGTTACGCGCCATATTTTCGGCAAGCAAATGCGCCCCCGCAACCAGATCAACCGGAACCTGATCATAGGGTATATCCAGATGGTTCAGCGTGATCCGCAACCGGTAAGCAGCGGACGAGCGCCAGTAATCATACAGGGTTGCGGTCACAGGTCCTGTTCCATCAAATTGCCAAGAGCAGCCTTAAACCCCGCCAGTTCCCGCTTATTCAGCGAAGACAGAAAGCCGCTTTCAAATTCTGCGGCCAGAATGACGATCTCGGCTGTCATCGCCCGCCCCGATTTCGTCAACGACAGTTCAACCAGTCGTTTGTCACTTTGGTTAACCACTTTTTGAACGTAACCCGCCCTGACCAAACGCGCAGCGGCCCGGCTGACTTTTGACTTGTCCAGCTCGACCCTTTGGTAAATCTCGCGAATGCTGATTTTTTCGCGCTGTGAAAGATGCGCGATAACGCGCCATTCAGCGATCGAGATTCCAAATTTTTCACGATAGGTGCGTGAAAATGCCAGACTTACCCGGCCAGCCAGCACCGCAAGCTGGTAGGGAAGGAAATTATCCAGATCAAATTTCTGCACCCCGCGCCTTTCGTTGTGAATGATATGACTTTGTATAAAGCCACGGCTGATTTCAATTTGCAAGACAGCTTGACGTCGTTGCAATTGCAACGATATACTTTGCCGACAGTTCCAGACGTTTTACCCGCAGGAGAAAACCTGATGAACAAACAGCCCGGTCCCGGATCAATGATCCGGTCCAAAGACAATACCGGCACGATGCCCGCCTATATGCCCGGCTTTGGCAATGATTTTGAAACAGAGGCGCTGGCCGGGGCTTTGCCGCAGGGGCGGAACTCACCGCAAAAATGTGAATACGGTCTTTATGCAGAGCAATTGTCAGGCACCGCCTTTACCGCACCGCGCGGCGAGCTGGAGCGCACCTGGTGCTACCGCATCCGCCCGTCGGTCAAGCATGTCGGACGGTTTTCGCCGGTTGAAATACCGTATTGGAAATCGGCACCCTGCATTGATCCTGACATCCAGTCGCTGGTGCAAAACCGCTGGGACCCGATCCCGATGGTTGACGAACCGCAGACCTTTGTGACCGGAATGCGCACCATGACAACGGCTGGGGATGTGAACACTCAGGTCGGCATGGCCACGCACAGCTATCTTGTGACGGCGGATATGCAGGACGAGTATTTCTACTCTGCTGACAGCGAATTGATGGTGGTTCCTCAGGATGGTGCTCTGACATTCTGGACGGAACTGGGCATCATTGAACTTGCGCCTTTGGAAATTGCCATTCTTCCCCGCGGTCTGGTTTACAGGGTTACGCTGCCGGGCGGTCCCGCGCGCGGGTTTGTATGCGAAAATTACGGCTCTACATTTGATCTGCCCAACCGCGGCCCTATTGGTGCCAATTGTCTGGCCAATCCGCGCGATTTCAAAACCCCGGTGGCGGCATTTGAGGATCGGGATTGCCAGGCACGCATCGTGATAAAGTGGTGCGGTCAGTTTCATGAGACTTTCATTGACCATTCGCCCCTGGACGTCGTGGCGTGGCACGGCAATTACGCGCCGTGCAAATACGATCTGCGCACATTCGCGCCGGTGGGGGCGATCCTGTTTGACCATCCCGATCCGTCGATCTTTACGGTTTTATCGGCGCCCTCCGGCCATCCCGGCACCGCCAACATCGATTTCGTAATCTTTCGCGACCGCTGGGGTGTGGCAGA
>CAYZQS010000032.1:0-27707 GCA_964480735.1 uncultured Rhodobacterales bacterium | reverse complement strand
CCACCGGACCAGATGCCGAACCAGCGGGTTCCGCCGATGTCTAAATGTGTGCCGATATCCACCAGCCGGTAAAAGCTTTTGCGGTCGATCAGCGCTTGAAGATTGGCGCGGATCAGGATGTATGGCGAAGGCTCGCCGGTTTTTGGGTCACGCATCACGCGGATGGGGTTGTTTGGTCCTGCGGTGGCCACGTCATCCACCTGCGTGGTGAAGGTGATGGACTGGGTTTTTCCGGTACCGGAAACCTCAAAATCAATCGCCACAAACGGGGCATCGTCCACCGTGATGCCAACTTTTTCAACCGGCGTGACTAGAAAGTAATCATCGCCGTCCTTGCGCAAAATGGACGAAAACAGTTTGACCAGCGGTTTGCGGCCAATCGGCGTGCCCAGATAGAACCACGTACCGTCGCGGGCAATCCGCATATCCAGATCTCCGCAGAATTCCGGATGCCACAAATGGACCGGCGGCAGGCCCTTTTTACCGGCGATCCGGGCGGCATTTGCCAGAGTTTCAGCGCTGGGCTTCACAATCTTTTGTGTGTCAGATTTATTTGCCATTTGTTTTCGTTGCGTTACTTCGGTTTAATGGCGGCGGATAGGCGGTAAGCACCGGAATTGCCGCCATAGCATAGAATGCAGGGAATTAAATGTCATGAGCGATAACAGCGAAAACTTGGTGACCGATATAGCTGAACTTGGTGAAAAGCTGAGCGCGGCGCGTGCCAGCGTGGCCAAACGCATTATCGGGCAGGAAGTGGTGGTTGATCTGGCCTTGAACGCGCTGTTGTCCGGCGGGCATGGATTGCTTGTGGGCGTGCCGGGACTGGCCAAGACGCGCCTGGTGGAAACCCTTGGCGTGGTAATGGGGCTGTCATCCAATCGCGTGCAATTTACGCCAGACCTGATGCCGGGAGATATTCTGGGCTCAGAGGTGCTGGATACTTCGGCTGACGGTGCCCGTGCCTTTCGGTTTATCGAGGGGCCGGTGTTTTGCCAGCTGTTGATGGCGGACGAGATCAACCGCGCCTCGCCGCGCACGCAATCGGCACTTTTGCAGGCGATGCAAGAGCGGCAGGTGACCATTGCCGGCGAAGAACGGGATATGGCCACTCCTTTTCATGTTCTGGCCACGCAAAATCCGATCGAACAGGAAGGCACCTATCCGCTGCCTGAGGCGCAACTGGACAGGTTTTTGTTGCAGATCAACGTGGATTACCCGAACCGTGACGCAGAGCGCGAGGTTTTACTGGCCACCACCGGTGACAAAGAGGCCGAAGCCGACCCGGTGTTCACGGCAAAAGAATTGGTGGCGGCGCAGACAATTGTACGCCGAATGCCGGTGGGAGACGCGATTGTTGATCTGATCCTTGATCTGGTGCGCATCGGTCGGCCGCAGGAAGATGTTGCTTTGCCCGAAGTGAAAGAGCACGTCAGCTGGGGTCCCGGGCCGCGGGCGGCGCAGGCGTTGATGCTGGCGGTACGGGCGCGGGCGCTGCTGGACGGGCGGCTGGCGCCTTCGGTTGACGATGTGACGGCGCTGGCGCAGCCGGTGTTGATTCACCGCATGGCGCTGGGGTTTGCTGCGCGGGCGCAGGGCATTATGCTGGTGGACGTCATTGACAGCATGGTGCGGCAGGCGACCAAAGTAGAGGCCGCAGCTTGATTAGCAAAGTGGTCTCTCTTCGCCAAAAGGCGCAGGAACAGGCGGCCCTGCTGCCACCGCTTTTGGCTGAGGCGCAGCATCTGGCCAGCGGCGTTATCGGTGCCCACGGGCGACGCCGTGCCGGTATGGGCGACGAGTTCTGGCAGTTTCGCAATGCACTGCCCGGGGACGGGTGGCGGCATATTGACTGGCGGCGCTCGGCCCGATCTGACACGCATTATGTGAAGCAGCTGGAATGGCAGGCGGCGCAGTCGGTACTTTTGTGGATCGACGGGGCGCAATCCATGCAGTTTACCGGCGCGAAAAACCGCGCTGCCAAGGGAGACCGGGCCGGATTGCTGGGACTTGCATCGGCAATTCTGCTGGTGCGTGCCGGTGAAAAAGTGGCCCTGACCAGTGATCCCGAACCTGCAAAATCCGGTGACAGCCAGATTGACAAGATGGTGGCGCAATTGACCGCATCGGCGGGACACGATGATTACGGCGTGCCCGGTGAACGGATTTTTCCCAAGGGCAGCCGTGCGGTGTTTCTGTCCGATTTTCTGGGCGATTGGGGCGCGGTTAAGGAAAACTTAACCCGCGCGGCGGATCGTGGCGTGAAAGGTGCGCTGGTGCAGGTACTGGACCCGTTGGAAGAGGCCTTTCCCTTTGACGGGAGGACGGTGTTTGAAAGCATGTCCGGCGCGATCCGGTTTGAAACCCTGCGCGCCAAAGGCCTGCGGGGTGACTATTTGCAAAAACTGGCGCGGCGCAAAGCTGATTTGCAGGAGGCGTGCGCTTTAACCGGTTGGCAATATCTGTGTCATCACACCACAGACAGTCCGCAATCGGCGCTGATGTGGATTTATGCGGCGCTTGAAAAGGTCCGTCGCTAGATGCCGTTTTTGGGTGCCATAGGATTTACCACACCGTGGTTGCTGTTTGGGCTGCTTGCCCTGCCGATCCTGTGGTGGCTGCTGCGGGCGGTGCCACCCGCACCGATCCGGCGACGCTTTCCGGCGGTCACATTGCTGTTGGGATTGAAAGACCCCGAAACCACGCCGGATAAAACCCCTTGGTGGTTGTTGCTGCTGCGCATGTTGGTGGTGGCGGCGATGATTGTTGGCTTTGCCGGTCCGGTCTTAAACCCGCAAGCGCCGCGGCTCGCAACCGGGCCTTTGCTGGTTTTGCTTGATGGGTCTTGGGCCAGTGCTGATGATTGGCAACTGCGGCAGGATAAGTTGAATGGCGTATTGGGCGAGGCAGGACGCAATGCTCGGCCCGTGGCGCTGGTAAACCTGTCCGATCCACCGCCAAATGCCGTGGCGCTTGATTTGCAGGATGCTTCTGTCTGGCAAGAAAGGCTGGATGGATTGGCCCCGCAACCCTGGAGCCCTGATTATACCAAAGCGCTGGAGTGGTTGCAGGGCTTGGAAAATCGCGGCGTTCAGACCATTTGGATATCGGACGGCCTGCAGCGCGACGGACGCGCAGACGTGGCGAATGCGCTGGCAGAACTCGGCAAGCTGACCGTGATCGAGGCCGAAACTCCTTCGCTGGCGTTGCGTCCGCCGGAATTCACCGATGGTATGATCGAACTGGGTGCGTTGCGGGCCCTGCCGGGACCGGAGCAAAATATCACGCTTAAGGCTTTTGGCCCAGACCCAAGCGGCGTGGAACAGGTTTTGGCACAGCTGCAGGCGGCATTTCCTGAAGGTGAAACTGTCGCCACTGTCACTTTTGATTTGCCTTCAGAATTGCGCAACCGCATTCGGCGGTTTGAAATTTCAGGTGTGCGGTCGGCTGGCGCCACTGTGGTGAGCGATGATGCCCTAAAGCGCCGAAAAGTGGCATTGTTTGCCGGGGTTCAGGCACAGGAAGGACAGGAACTGGTCAGTTCCCTGCATTTTCTGCGCAAAGCACTGGTGCCCGGGGTAGAACTGATTGAGGCCCCGGTGGGTGACAGCCTGCGGGCCAATCCGGACGTTGTGATATTGGCGGATGTGGCCAAGATGACCGGCAGCGAAACGCTGGAACTGACCACATGGGTTGAAAACGGCGGTTTGCTGGTGCGGTTTGCCGGGCCAAAACTGGCGGCCAGCACGGTTTCCCAAACCGGCGATGACCCGTTGCTGCCGGTGGAATTGCGGGCAGGCGGGCGCAATGTTGGCGGGGCCATGTCCTGGGGATCGCCAAAGCAATTAAAACCATTCGAAAAAGGCTCGCCGTTTTTTGGGCTGGAGGTGCCGGACGAAGTGGCGGTAACGTCGCAGGTTCTGGCCCAGCCGGGACCGTTTTTGGCAGAACGGACGATTGCCTCGTTGCAGGACGGCACGCCTCTGGTCACGCAGGAAACGCTTGGTGAGGGCCGCGTGGTGCTGGTGCATGTGACCGCCAACGCCGAGTGGTCCAATTTGCCCCTGTCAGGACTGTTTATGCAAATGCTGGAACGACTGGCGATTTCCACCCGCAACGCGGTTCCGGGTGCTGAGGATCTGATCGGGCAGGTGTGGACGCCCGAGCGGGTCATGAACGGCTTTGGTGATTTGCGGGAGGCCCCCGAACTGGCCGGGGTTGACGGCAAGCTTTTGGCCGAACGACAGATTGGGCCGTTGTTGCCGCCGGGAACTTATAAGAACGGGGATCGTCAGATCGCCGTGAACGTGATGACGGCAAAAAGCATCCTTGCGCCGTCTGTTTGGTCGACGGCGGTTCAGGTTCAGGGCATGCAGCAGGAAGAAGAGCAGTCGTTGATGGCAGCGCTTTTGGTGGCGGCCCTGGGCCTGATGATGCTGGATATATTGGCGACGCTGGCCCTAAGCGGGCGGCTGACCGGGCCAAAAGAGGGCGTCGTTGGGGCATTTTTGCTGATAATGACTTTATCACCGCAGGACGCGGATGCCCAAAACGATGACGCGCTTGCCCTGCGCAGTGCCAATGCGACGGTGCTGGCCTATGTGAAAACCGGTGACAGCCGGGTCGACGCGATCTCTGATGCCGGGTTGTTTGGGCTGTCACAGGTGTTGACTCGACGCACGGCAATAGAACCGGAAGACCCCATTGCGATCAATCTGGAAACTGACGAACTGGCGTTTTACCCGTTGATTTACTGGCCGGTTACCCAGGCCCAACCACTGCCCTCTGACGCGGCATATGTGAAACTGAACACCTATCTGCGCACGGGCGGCATGATCCTGTTTGACACGCGCGATGCCAATATCGGTGGTTTTGGCAGCGGTACGCCTAATGGGCGGCAGCTGCAGAAACTGGCGGCCTCGCTTGACATTCCGGCGCTGGAGCCCGTGCCGGGCGATCATGTCCTGACCCGCAGTTTTTACCTGTTGCAAAATTTTCCCGGGCGCCACGCGGGCCGGGATGTCTGGGTTGAGGCGGCACCTGCAGATGCCAAGCGCATAGAGGGCATGCCGTTTCGCAATCTGAATGACGGGGTCACGCAAGTGGTGATCGGCGGCAACGACTGGGCCTCGGCCTGGGCCATGAACCGTCAGGGGCAGTTCATGTTCCCGGTCGGGCGTGGCTCGGCGGGCGAGCGACAGCGCGAATTTGCCCTGCGCTTTGGTGTAAATCTGACGATGTATGTGCTGACCGGTAACTATAAATCCGATCAGGTGCATGTGCCTGCACTGCTGGAAAGATTGGGGCAGTAAAGTGGTCAATCAAATCACATTTGATCCGCTGTTGCCGCTCTATGTTCTTGCGCTCGTCGCCGGTGTCAGCCTTGTGTTCGTGTCGTTCAGCCTTTGGCGCGGCCTGAATGGATGGTGGTTGCGGGCCGGGACTGCGATGATCCTGCTGCTGGCGCTTTTTAACCCGTCGCTGCGGCAGGAGGAACGCAACCCGCTGAGCGATGTGGTGATTGTGGTTGTTGATGAAACGTCCAGCCAAAGCGTCTCTGTCCGGCCCGAGCAGATTGCGGAAGCGGTGGACAAACTGGCCGGCAAGCTGGGCAATTTGGAAAATTTTGAAACCAAAACCGTCGTCGTTCGGGATGCACCGGATGGCGCGGACGATGGTACGTTGTTAATCGCGGCGCTGGCCGAGGCCACAGCAGAAGTCGCCCGCTCGCGCATTGCCGGGGCGATTATCGTCAGCGACGGTCAAGTGCATGACATGGCACTTGCCCCGGATTTTCCGGCACCAGTGCATCTTTTGCTGACCGGAGAACAAAGCGACTGGGACCGGCGGCTGATAGTCAAAAACGCACCGGCTTTTGCAATTCTGGGCCAGCCGGTGACGTTGAAACTGAAGGTAGAGGATCAGGGACGCGTGCCTTTGGCCGTGCAGGGGCAGACAGCCCTGACCATTGCGGTGGACGGCGGCAGGCCGCAAACATTCCGTGTGCGGGTTGGCGAAGATCTGGAGCTGCCGCTGACACTGCCACACGGCGGTGCAAATGTGCTGCAGTTTGAAGTGCCGGAAGTGGCTGGAGAGCTGACGGATCGCAACAACACGGCGGTGGTTTCGATCAACGGCGTGCGCGACCGGTTGCGGGTTTTGCTGGTTTCGGGCGAGCCTCATGCAGGCGAGCGAACATGGCGAAATCTGTTGAAATCCGACAGTGCCGTTGATCTGGTCCATTTTACAATCCTGCGCCCGCCGGGCAAACAGGACGGCGTGCCGGTCAGCGAACTGTCCCTGATCGCCTTTCCGACGCGCGAGTTGTTTTTGGACAAGATCAAAGAATTTGATCTGATTATTTTCGACCGCTACCGCCGTCGGGGCATTCTGCCTTCGATCTATTTGGATAATGTCAGCAAATACGTCAGCGAGGGTGGCGCGGTGCTGGTGGTGGCCGGTCCTGCCTTTGCCGGTGTTGAAAGCCTGTACCGTTCGCCGCTGTCGCGGATTTTGCCGGCCCGGCCCACGGCGCGGGTTTTTGAAGAAGGCTTTGTGCCGCGTATCTCTGATATTGGCCGGCGCCATCCGGTGACTGAGGAACTGCAGAACCATGCACCACGTGCCGCCCTTGAAGACGGAACCCCCGGCTGGGGACGCTGGTTTCGTATGGTGGATACGGATATGGTATCCGGCCATGCCTTGATGACCGGGCCGGATGGTGGCACGCTGTTGATCCTTGACCGGGTAGGGCAGGGGCGGTTGGCCATGCTGACGTCTGATCAGGCGTGGTTGTGGCACCGAGGGTTTGAGGGCGGCGGGCCACAGCTGGAGTTGCTGAGGCGGCTGGCCCATTGGATGATGAAAGAGCCGGAATTGGAAGAGGAAGACTTGCGGGCCGTCTCGCGGGCGGGAAAAGTAACGGTCACGCGACGGTCACTGCTTGATGTCCCGCGCGAGCTGACCATCACCGATCCGGATGGTTCATTGCGTTCATTGGCGATGGAGGAGGTCTCGCCGGGGCGCTATGTGGCGCAGTTCGAGGGCGACGAAAACGGGCTGTATCGTCTGACTGACGGCGTTTTGGACAGCGTTGTGGCGCTGGGACCGGCAGCAGCGCGCGAGTTTGAGGAAACGATTTCCACAGGCGACGTATTGGCGCCGCTGATTAAGGCCACCAACGGTGGTGTGCACCGTCTGGATCAGGGCGCGCCAGCCTTGCGCATGGTGCGCGAAGGGCGGGTTGCCTCGGGGCGCGGCTGGATCGGGCTGACCCCGCGCAACGCGTTTGTAACCACAGATATCCGGCTGATCGCGCTGGCGCCGGTGTGGTTGTTGCTGCTGTTGGGTGGATTGATGATTGTCGGGGCTTGGCGGTTTGAAGGCCGATAGTCGGTTACCTGATATTTGACAGCGATATGTTGAATTGGTAATAAAAAATTACCAAAATCAAGAATCGGATTGCCCACATGGAAATGCCCGTTCCCAGCGCGGATGTATTGTCCAAAAAATCTCATGTTGTGCGCCGGTTACTGGATATTTTGGACACGAACGCGGTGATCGTGGACGAAATCGAAACCCGCGTCTATGAATGCGATGCCTTGTCCGCCTATCGCTGCGCGCCGTTGGCGGTCGTTTTACCGTCCTCCACCGAAGATGTGGCGGCAGTTTTGAAAATCTGCCACGAAGAACGGGTTCCGGTGGTGCCGCGTGGCTCTGGTACATCGCTTTCGGGCGGGGCGCTGCCAACAGCCGACAGCGTGGTTCTGAGCGTTGCAAGGCTGAACGCCGTGCTGGAATGTGATTACAGCAATCGACTGATCCGCGTGCAGTCCGGGCGCACCAATCTTAGTGTTTCAGGTGCGGTGGAAGAAAATAATTTCTTTTACGCGCCCGATCCGTCCAGCCAGCTGGCCTGTGCCATCGCGGGCAATGTGGCAATGAATTCAGGCGGCGCGCATTGTCTGAAATACGGGGTGACCACCAACAACCTGTTGGGCGTAACCGCCGTGCTGATGGACGGCACGATTGTCGAGATCGGCGGTGGACATCTGGACGCGCCGGGCCTGGATTTTCTGGGCGTCATCTGTGGATCCGAAGGACAGTTGGCGGTTGTAACCGAGGCAACGTTGCGGATTTTACCCAAGCCCGTTGACGCCCGTCCCGTCCTGATGGGCTTCAGCACAGCACAAGCCGCCGGCGCCTGCGTGGCGGACATCATCAAATCCGGGGTTCTGCCCGTGGCGATAGAGTTTATGGACCGTCCCTGCATCGCGGCCTGCGAGGCCTTCGCCGGGGCAGGCTATCCAGACGTGGAAGCGTTGCTGATCGTGGAAGTCGAGGGCGCGCTTGCTGAGATAGATTTTCAACTGGCGCGGATTATCGAAGTCGCCAAGGCACACAACCCGACCGAAATCCGCGAAAGCAAATCGGAAAGCGAAAGCCAGCGCATCTGGGCCGGGCGCAAAGCGGCATTTGGGGCGATGGGGCAGATCAGCGATTACATGTGTCTGGACGGCGTTATACCCGTGTCACAACTGACGGAAACGTTAAAACACATCGGTCTGTTGTCAGAAAAATACGGCTTGAGGGTGGCCAACGTGTTTCACGCCGGAGACGGCAATCTGCACCCGCTGATCCTGTTTAACGCCAACAAAGACGGCGATCTGGAAACCTGCGAGGAATTGGGTGCGGAAATTCTCAAATACTGTGTCGCGGCGGGGGGGTGCCTGACCGGAGAGCACGGCGTTGGTGTGGAAAAACGCGATTTGATGAACGAACAGTATTCGGATGTTGATATTGAGACCCAACTGCAGGTGAAAGACGTCTTTGACCCGGGCTGGCTGCTGAATCCGGCAAAAGTCTTTCCGCTGGCCGCCACCCATACCCGGCGGTACGCACAGAATGAGTATTTGCCTGAACAATGAAGATCACAGTCGGATCAGAAAAAGAGTTGGCAGCTGCCATCGCCGGGGCTGAGGCTCCACTGAATATTGCTGGTGGCGGGACTTTGGGACTTGCCGCCCAGGACGCGGGTGATTTGCTGAGCACTGCCGGAATGTCGGGCATATCGGTCTATGAACCGGGCGCTCTGACGATTGTTGCAGGTGCGGGCACGCCGGTGGAAGAGATTGAGCGGGGATTGGCCAGCGAGGGCCAGAGGCTGGCGTTTGAGCCGATGGATTACCGTGGCCTGCTGGGCACCACGGGAACACCCACAATCGGCGGGGTGGTTGCTGCAAATGTTTCCGGCCCAAGGCGGATTCAGGCCGGGGCGTGCCGTGATTTTCTGCTGGGCGTTCGGTTTGTTGACGGGCGGGGCAACGTGGTGAAAAACGGTGGTCGGGTGATGAAGAATGTCACCGGCTATGATCTGGTCAAACTGGCGGCAGGCAGTTTTGGAACATTGGGCGTGATCAGCGAAGTGGCGCTGAAGGTGCTTCCCGAAACGGAAGTGCGCGCGGTGTTGCTGATTGAAGGTCTTGACGACGCCCGTGCGGTGCAGGCGATGATTCAGGCGCTTGGCACACCTTACGAGGTTACCGGTGCCGCACACACGCCCAAGGGACTGGACGGCGCACCGGTCACGATGATCCGGCTGGAGGGGTTTGCCGATTCCGTTAAAATGCGGGCCGAAAAACTGCGGCTTGAACTGTCAGACTTTGGTGACATGAGTATTGAAACAAACGCCAGCCGCACCGCTGCGGGATGGCGCTGGGTTCGGGACGTGCAGGCATTTGAAGGATCTGAGGGTGACATCTGGCGGATTTCGGTCAAGCCGACCGACGGGCCGGTTATTGGCACTGAACTGAGAAAGCAGTTTGGGGCGACGCTGCTGTATGACTGGGGCGGTGGATTGGTTTGGGCGCTGGTGCCCGAGGGGTCCAACGTGCGGGCGCATTTTGGCGCTGTACGCGGGCACGCAACGCTGATCAAGGCATCCGGGCCAGTAAAACAGAAATTGGGCGTTTTTCACTCGTCCGGACCGGTGCTTGACAGGCTGGCGGCGGACCTTCGTAAAAAATTTGATCCGCGCGGGATTTTCAATCCCGGACTTATGACAACAGGCGGCGCGTAATATGCAAACTGGTTTCACCCGTGAAATGCTGCGCGACAAAAACGTCGCCGAGGCAGAAGTAATCCTGCGCTCTTGTGTGCACTGCGGTTTTTGCACGGCCACCTGTCCCACCTATCAGGTGCTGGGTGATGAGCTGGATTCGCCGCGCGGGCGGATTTACCTGATTAAGGACATGCTGGAGAATGGCCGCGCCGCCGATGCGAAAACCGTCAAACATATTGACCGCTGTCTCAGTTGTTTTGCCTGTATGTCCACTTGTCCGTCCGGCGTGAACTATATGCATCTGCTGGATCACGCGCGCGCGCATATTCAGAAAACCTACAGGCGCCCGATCATGGACAGGATCAACCGCTGGATTTTGGCGCAGGTGCTGCCCTATCCGCCGCGCTTCCGGCTGGCGATTCGTGCAGCCAATCTTGCGCGGGTTTTCAAATGGTTGTTGCCCGGATTTCAGCGCAATCTGATCAATTTTGCACCAAAACACCTGCCCCCGGTCAGCCAAAACGACCGCCCTCAGGTGTTTGCCGCGTTTGGCGAACGAAAAAAGCGCGTGGCGCTGATGACGGGATGTGCCCAACAGGTGCTGAACACTGATATCAACGACGCAACAATCCGGCTGTTGCAACGGCTGGGATGCGAGGTTGTGGTGGCTACGGGGGCGGCCTGTTGCGGCGCGCTGACCCACCACATGGGTAAAACCGGTGACAGCCACAGATCGGCAGCCAACAATATCAATGCGTGGATGGCAGAGGTGGACGGCGACGGGCTGGACGCTATTGTGATCAACACATCCGGTTGTGGGACGACCGTTAAAGACTACGGGCATATGTTCAGAAACGCCGCACTGGCAGAACCCGCGGCGAAAATTTCTGCGCTGGCCAAGGATGTCAGCGAGGTACTTGAAGATCTGGATTTGCCGGAAAACTGCGCACAACCGATGAATGTTGCATATCACGCCGCCTGTTCGCTGCAGCACGGTCAGCAGATCAAGAACGCGCCAAAAGATTTGTTGCGAAGGGTCGGGTTCACAGTGTGCGAACCCAAAGACGCGTATTTATGCTGCGGCTCTGCGGGCACATATAATTTGCTGCAGGTGGAAATTGCCAATAATCTGAAACAGCGCAAGGTCAGCGCCATAGAGGCAACAACACCCAACGTTATCTGTGCAGGCAATCTGGGCTGTATGATTCAGATCGGTTCCGGCACTGATATTCCGGTGGTTCACACCGTTCAGTTGCTGGATTGGGCAACCGGCGGGCCAAGTCCACGGGCTTTGTTGCCGGAGCGTGGCAAATAATCCCAACACCGCGATATTGCCGCAAAATGGGCGCGTAATCCCACAAATCGGCCTCAAATTCGCCGCACCCAGACGCAAAGTTGTTTGCAGGGGGCGCAGTTTTGAGGAATCAAAATGCGTATTTTTATGGTGCTCGCGGCGCTGCTGTGGCTGACGGCTGAACGGGCCCCGGCCAAGGACGGCCTGGCCAGACTGGAATCGGCGGACGAGGCCCGGGCGTGGGAAGCGGTGGGCCGCATCAACCTGGCCGGAACCGGGTTTTGCACCGGAGCACTGATCACCGAGACATTGGTTCTGACAGCGGCCCATTGTGTTTTTGACAAATACACCGGTCAGCGGGTTGATCCGCGGGAAATCGAATTTCTGGCCGGATGGCGGGATGGCCGTGCGGTGGCCTCGCGTTTTGCCCGCCGGGTGGTTGTTCACAAAGATTACGTCTATGAAAACACCGAACGGATGGAGCGGGTGGCGGCAGATATCGCCCTGATTGAACTTGAGCATCCCATCCGCAACACCCGCGTTGTGCCGTTCGGCTGGTCTAAACGGCCGCGCATCGGGCAAGAGGTGCAGGTTGTATCTTACGCCAAAGAACGCGCGAATTCGCCCAGCCTGCAGGAAACCTGCAAAGTATTGGGCCGGGACGCACATGTTCTGGTTCTGTCCTGCCATGTGAATTTCGGGGCGTCCGGATCGCCGATATTTGTGATGGAAAACGGTGTAGCGCGGATCACCTCTGTGGTTTCAGCAAAGGCGGAATGGAACGACAAAAGCGTGGCCCTTGGATCATCGCTTGGTGCTCCGCTGCAGGATCTGATGAAGGAACTGGCAGAAACCGATGGGGTTTTTCAACGCAGAGTCCCAAAGGTCACAACATTGCAAAGCGTGACCAGCACCGGTTCCGGGGGCGCGAAGTTTCTTAAACCCTGACCTCTTGAACCGCCGGTTTCCATACCTACATTTCTGGTGTCAGGCGCCAAACCGGGCCTGATGATCCAACTGAATGGTCTGTCCATGATGGAAGGCCGTCACCAACGTATCGCTTCTTAGGAGGATGCTCTTATGCGTAATTTTGATTTCACACCCCTTTACCGTTCAACCGTCGGTTTTGACCATTTCGCCGATCTGCTGGACCGCACCTTCACCGGTAATGTGTCCCAGGACACCTATCCCCCTTACAACATCGAGAAAACCGCCGATGATGCCTACCGCATTTCCATCGCGGTGGCCGGGTTTACCGAAGATGACCTGAACGTGGAAACCCGCGAAAATCAGCTGGTGATCACCGCCAACAGGGCAGGCAGTGAGGCCAAAACCAGCTATCTGCACCGTGGCATTGCACAACGCGGCTTTGAAAAACGCTTTCAACTGGCCGATTATGTGCGGGCAACCGGCGCTGTGGTTGAAAACGGCATGCTGTTTGTCGAGCTGGTGCGGGAAATGCCCGAAGCGCTGAAACCGCGCCGGATCGAGATTGGCTCGGCCAAGGCGATTTCCGGCAAACCTGTTAAAAAGGCTGTTGCCAAAGCCGCCTGATTGCTGATCTGAAATGGAAAAAGCCCCGTCATTGCTGCGGGGCTTTTTTGTGGTTCTTCGCTGCCTTGCGGGCGCTCGTCACCAGCGAAGAGCGACCAAAGGAAGCGAAGAGCGCCCCTAGCGGGACAGGCTTTCGGCCAGCCGCATGATGCTGACCGCTTCGGCGCGATAGCCAAACGGATCGTCGCCTTTGTTGGCCACGGCCAATTCAATCGCATCACCAAAACCCCAATTGCCCAGATACTTACCGTCGCGCAACAACTGGCCGAAACCGGCAATCGCGGCGGCAAAGGCTGCTTCCTGAGAAGGTGATGTCCCTTCCAAAGTGAATGGCGTACTGATCAATTGGCTGACAGCCGCGTCGGGTTCCTTGTAGCGCAATTTCAAAAAACCGGCTTCGCCAGATGAATCCGCCACATTTTCAGCGGTCTGATAGCGCAGCGGATCAGAACTGATCGCAGGGGAACCCACCGGCGTCACCTCGTAAATCGCCGTCACCGAATGGCCCGCACCGATGTCACCGGCATCCACCGCATCGTTGTTAAAATCCTCACGCGCCAGAATGCGGGTTTCATAGCCGATCAGGCGGTATTCGGCGATTTCCGCCGGATTGAACTCCACCTGGATTTTCACGTCATTGGCAATCGGAAACAAAGCGCCTGACACCTGATCCACCAGCACTTTTTGCGCTTCCGACAGCGTGTCGATATACGACGCCGTGCCGTTGCCGTTTTGCGCCAGCGCCTGCATCAGCGCGTCGTTGTAATTGCCTCGGCCAAAGCCCAGAACAGAAAGATAGGTGCCGCTGTCCCGCTTGTCCTCGATATAGGATTTCAGGGCCTCGGGATCAGAAATGCCGACGTTAAAATCACCATCTGTTGCCAGAAGAATGCGGCCAACATGGTCCTCACCGCTCATGCGTTCGGCAATGGCGTAGGCCTGTTGCAGACCGGCCTGCCCGGCGGTTGACCCGCCTGCCTCCAACCTGTCAAGGGCCGCCATAATTTCGCTGCGGTTTTCAGCAGAAGTGGGTTCCAAAACCACGCCGGAACTGCCCGCATAGGTCACCATCGCCACCCGGTCCTCGGGGCGGAGATTTGACAGCAACAGGCGAAACGATTGTTTTAGCAGGGGCAGTTTGTTGGCGTCCTGCATGGAACCGGATGTGTCGATCAAAAACACCAGATCCAGCGGCGGGCGGTCGTCAACGGCGGGTTTTTCGCCCTGAATGCCGATGTGCACCAGCTTGGTATCAGGGTTCCACGGGGTTTGGAACACGTTGACAGCGGTTGAAAACGGTGCCTCGTTTGGTTGTGGTGGCGCATAGTCGTAGGGGAAATAATTCACCATCTCCTCGATCCGCACGGCATCGGCGGGCGGTAGAAAGCCATTCATGATGGACGTGCGCACAAAAGCGTAAGAAGCGGTGTCCACGTCAATGGAAAACGTCGAGACCGGATCTTCAATGGTGATGCTCAGCGGGTTGGCCACCTCGTTGGCGAACCGCTCGTTATCCATATCGCGCAACCGGGCCTGATCGTCGGGCGAAGGTTTGACCGGCATGGACGCCAACCCCTGCTGTCCTTCAGCAACGGATAATTTTGCCAGCGGAACAACCGGCTGTTCGCCGGATACATCAGCTTCAATAAGCGGCTCCGCCAGCATCAATTCCGCTTCCTCAACCACCTCGGTTGTCACAACGACGCCATCCACATCCTTGCGCCGCTCGTCCTGCAACCGCCCTTCGGTTCCAAGCCCCAGGTCCGGCGTCAATCCGCTATCAGGCAAAATAATCATCACCCCAAGCCCGACTACCGCAAGGCTGGAGGTGGCAAGCAACGCGGAACGCAATCCAAAATTGGCAAACATATTCTTTACTCCTGTCAAAAATCCGGCCGGATTTTCCGGGCGGTTATGACTGGGACGCAGGCCAGAGGTTGATCCTTGGTTTTTTGCAAAGTTTTTTTGCGCCAGCGCGATTGCGCGGGCCTTTGCGTCACCATCAGGATCGGGCGTCGCCGTGGAAAGGGCCGCCTTTAGCCGCTTTAGATCATCATCCATCAGATCTGTTCCTCTTGTTTGGCGATGTCGCGCAAAGCCTCTTTCACTTTGCTCATCCGCCAGGAAATTGTTCCCTCAGACACCCCTAAAACCGCGCCGGCCGCTGCATGGGTCATCTCTTCGCTGACCACCAGCGCCACGGTTGCCCGCAGGTCCGGGTCCAGTTGCGCCATTGCCGTTTGCAGCCACTCCAGCTCTTGTTGCTGTTCTCTGTCCGCCTGTCGGCTGGCCACCTCAAACGCGCCCCAGCCGTCCGCCGCCTTGGCCCGGCTGGCCCTTGCGCGCAATCGATCAAGCGCGGCGTTGGTTGTCAGGCGGTACAGCCATGTGGTGAATTTCGCATCACCACGAAAGCTTTGCATTTTTGTGGCAAGATTTGCGCACACATCTTGCGTTAAGTCCTCGGCATCGGATTTTCTGCCCAGAATTCGAAAGGCGACGTTGTAAATCCGGTCATAATGTCGGGAAACCAGCTGACCAAAGGCTTCACCGTCGCCGTTATTGGCCAGCGCCACAAGGTTTTGGTCATTCGCTTGCATCAACATATGTTGGTTGGACGCGCGGGCGCGGTCAATCCTTGGCGCGAAAAGAAAATAATTTTGCTTTCAAAACTTTGGCAGAGTGGCGATAGTTACCGTTCAGCAAAACGGGGTGAAGCTATGACCGACTGGGACGATGCCTATGCCAACGGCAAATATATTGCCGGGGCAGAAGAGTATCCGCCGCGCTGGGCAGAAAAAGCCGAAGGTTTGCGCGACAGATTGGCAGCGGATGGCAGGTGCCGCGTTGATATTGCTTATGGTGACGATGACCGCGAAAAGTACGATCTGTTCCTGCCGGACGGTGTGCCGTCAGGTTTGGTTGTCTATATCCACGGCGGATACTGGCGGGCGTTTGACAAATCATCGTGGTCACATTTGGCCGCCGGTTCGCTGGAGCGGGGATATGCGGTTGCCATGCCCAGCTATTCGCTGTGCCCGGACGTCAGGATATCGCAGATAACCCGGCAGATCGTCGTGGCGGTGGAGGCCGCCGCGCGGCAGGTTGCAGGAGCGGTGCATCTGGTGGGCCATTCAGCAGGGGGGCATCTGGTGACGCGGATGGTGTGTGACAACATCGGGTGGAAAAACCAAACTCAATCCCGCATTCAGCGTGTTGTGTCAATTTCCGGCGTCCACGATCTGCGGCCTTTGCTGCGTACCGAAATGAACGATGATTTTGGCATGGATATGGCAGAGGCCGAAAGCGAAAGCCCGGTGCTTTGCACGAAATCCGTGCCTGCGGCTGTGACCACATGGGTGGGCGCCAACGAGCGACCGGCGTTTGTCGAGCAATCACAGCTTTTGGCGAATGCGTGGACTGGCGTGGACATTGTGATTGATGCTGACAAACACCATTTTGATGTTATTGACGGGTTGGAAGACGCAGACAGCCCGCTGACCAAAGTACTTTTAGCTGGTTGAACGGCTAATTCACCGAAGCAGCCTCATGCACCACAATGTCGTCCTCACCCAGATAAGCGCCGGTTTGCACCTCGATCAGATGCAGGTCCACTTTGCCGTGGTTTTCAAGACTGTGAACTATGCCAATCGGGATCAGAATGCTTTCGTTTTCGTAAATATCCTTGGTGTCGCCATCCACAACAACGCGGCCTGAACCCGAGACAACGATCCAGTGTTCGGCGCGGTGGAAATGGCTTTGCAGGCGCAGGCTGGCCCCCGGTGTGACCACCAGATGCCGGACCTTGAACCGGCCCTTTTCCTTTAACGCCTGAAAGCCACCCCAGGGCCGGGATTGCCAGCCGGATGGTTTTACAGGCATCGCGGCCTGCGTGTTGGGCAGCTGAAATTTCATTTTCGTTTGTCCGATTTCGCCAGACATATTTCCCGGCAAATTGAGTCGTCGCCCCAAGGATCGGCGGTCGTGGTTAACGCTATATTAAGACCGGCAACATTTAGCCAAATTTTTCGCGCCACGTGGGAAAGGGATCGCCCGGGGCGGGGCTTGCCAGATAAACCCCGCGGGCAATCGCGCGGGACAGGCAGACCGCGGCGGCGTGGCCCAGTTCCATCGGAGCGGCATCCGGGTTTGGCAGCTTTTTGCTCCCCGTGGCGGCTGCAAATACCAGATCGCCGTCAAAGGGCGTGTGGCTGGGTACGATTGCGCGGGCCATGCCATCGTGCGCCGCAATCGCCATGCGGGTTGCCTGCGCCTGTGTCAGGTTCGCATCGGTTGCGACAATCGCAATGGTGGTGTTTGTGCCGTGCGGGATGTCACCTGCGGGCCGGAGTTCGATCCGGGGATCCAGATCATTTGTGCAGCCGTGCCCGCCATATTCCGCGTCTGTCTCAAACGGTGCGGCCCAAAAATTGCGGTGGCCCTGTTGCACGGTGGACCCGATGGCATTTACAGCGACCAGTGCGCCAACCGTAAGACCGTTGTCCAAAACAAACGAGGCTGATCCCAGCCCGCCCTTCAAATCCAACGTGGTGCAACCGGTGCCGGCACCGGCGGTGCCCAGATCAAAAACAGTGCCGGCATTTTCAAACGCCGCCCTGCCAAGATCATAATACGGGTTTTTTTGCCATTTCTTGTTTCCACCGTTCAGCAGATCAAACAGGATTGCGCCGGGCACGATTGGCACCCGCGCCTCGCCAACCACAAATCCACGGCCCATGGTTAACAGCGCGTCGGCAACGCCTGACGGTGCGTCCAATCCAAAAGCCGACCCACCGGACAGCACCAGCGCGTCCACCTGCTGAACCAAACGATCCGGGGCCAAAAGTTCTGTGTCACGGGTGCCCGGTGCGCCGCCCATTACGTGAAGCGCCGCCGTAAATGGCGCGTCCGCAACCAAAACCGTTGCGCCTGATTTTAATTCATCATCCTGAGCGTTGCCAACTTTCAGGCCGGAAACATCGGTGATCAGGTTGTTCGCTCCCGGTCGCATCCTAGATACACCGTCCGCCATCGACCTCTAACGCGACACCGGTGATCATGCTGGCCTCGTCAGAACATAAAAAGCACGCGGCGTTGGCCATATCTTCGGGTGTTGAAAACCGCCCCAGCGGGATGGTGGAAATGAACTTTGCACGCATTTTGGGCGTATCCTCACCCATGAATGATTTTAGAAGCGGCGTCTCTCCGGCCACAGGGTTAAGGGCGTTCACCCGCACGCCAAAGGGTGCCAGTTCTACCGCCATCGCTTTGGTGGCGGTGATCATCCAGCCTTTAGAGGCATTGTACCAGTTCAGGTTCGGGCGGGGTGAAACCCCGGCGGTGGATGCCACATTCAGGATTGCGCCGGTACTGTTGGCCTTCATATGCGGCACCAGATGTCGGGCGGTCAGATAAACGGATTTGGTGTTTACATTCAAAACGCGATCAAAGTCTTCTTCGCTGACGTCTTCCAGCGGCGTTGGCAAATGGGTGATGCCGGCGTTGTTGATCAGAATGTCAACCTTGCCAAAATTGGCGATTGCGGCTTTTGCCATCGCTTTGACGCTGGCGTTATCGCCAACATCCACCACACAGGCAACGCCGCCAATCGCCTTTGCCACGGATTTTGCCGCGTCTTCATTTATGTCAGCCACCATCACCCGCGCACCTTCAAAGGCAAATTTTTCGGCGATGCCTGCGCCAAAGCCGCTGCCGCCGCCGGTGATGATCGCGGTTTTTCCTGATAGTCGCATGTTCATGTCCCTGTTGCTTCACGTGACAATGTCAGTTCAAAAAACTTCTGCTGTAAAGGTCGAAGCGTAAAATTCCCTATTTTTGGTTCTGAGGTCTATTTGCCAGTTCGCGGTACAGCGCTTCCGGTGACACTCCCAACTCTTGTGCCAAAGACTGCCAGCCACCCTTTTTGGGCAAGGCACCACCGTTCCAAGCCAACCACGCATCCAGCTTGTCGGACACTTTCCGCAACAGCCCGATTTCAGCGCGAAGACGCGCATGACGCACTTCACGGCCCAGATGCATGACCAGCGCCACCGCAACATCGGCGTTATTGGCAACCAGTTTCAAAACTTGTTGGCGCGGAATCGCTGACATGACCACATCCGTGACAGCCACCGCCGCGCAGTGATAATTTGGTGTCGTCAACGAGGCCTCGGCCAATATTGTACCCGCGCCCGCGCGTTGCAAAATGAACTCGGCACCATTTTCCTGCCGCCGGAGCAGATGCACGGTTCCGGTTTCAACGCGGTACAGGCTGTTGACCGGGTCGCCCTGTTCAAAAATCAGATTTCCGTGCGAAAATTTGCAGGAGACACAACGCAGTTCAGATAAATAATGTCTAAAATCATGAGACATGATCGTTATCATGTCACACCGTGCAAAGAAAAGGCAAGTGAGGGTCAGAAACTTATAATGAAAAGGACTTATCTATGAGACGAATATCTATGATCATCACGGCTCTGCTGGTCGGATCTGTTGGCATTGCCGGTATCACGATTGCGCAAACGCACACAGCAACGATGGATCACGGCTCGATGAACCATGACCCAGCGGACCTGGGTGACGCCGCGCACGATGGCATTCTGGCTGCTCCTGTCCGCGAGCCGGGACAGGGTGCCTTTGCCGCCATAGCTGAAATTGTGGCCAAGCTTGAAGCCGATCCAAATACCGACTGGTCTAAAGTAAACATCGCCGGATTGCGCGCGCACTTGCGCGACATGAATGTTGTAACGATTGATGCGGTGGCCGTGGCCAAGGACGTGCGCGGTGGAGTCGAGTTCATTGTAACTGGCGCTGCGGATGTTGCGCCGTCCATTCGCCGTATGACGATTGCCCATGCTGACGTGATGAGTGGTATCCACGGCTGGCAGTACGTTGCCGAGGAAACTGACGATGGCGCCAGGATCACGGTGATTGTGCCCCAAGACGACTTGGCCAAAGTAAAGGCGCTGGGATTTTTTGGCGTGATGGCCTTGGGTTCGCATCATCAGACCCATCACTGGATGATGGCCAGCGGGCGGGACCCACACGATTGAGAGCAGGGCGATTTTCCGCTAAAAACTTGGCCTTCGGCCCGTTTTAGCGGACCGGGGCGTCCTCGCTGAACGCTCGTCCGGGACGAGTATTTTTGCAAAGATGAAATGGCTTTGCGTTTGTTTCAGCCGTGAAAAGCGGCGACTGTTTTCAGGCTGGAAAAACCATAGAGAGCCTCAAAGCCTTTTTCCCGTCCGTGGCCTGATTTGCCCACGCCGCCAAAGGGCAGCTCTACACCGCCGCCAGCACCGTAGTTGTTGATGAACACCTGCCCCGAACGGATCGCCTTGGCCATGCGCATTTGGCGGGCACCGTTTGCAGTCCAGACCGAGGCGACAAGGCCAAAATCGGTGCCGTTGGCAATTGCGACAGCTTCTTCTTCGTCTTCAAACGGGATGACCACCTGAACCGGCCCAAAGATCTCGTCCTTTGCCAGTGTATGACCGGGCGAAACCCCGGCCAAAAGTGTTGGCCGCACATAGTGACCGCCACCCGGCGCGTCGGCAACGATTGTGCCGGTCGCGGCTGTTTCCAGATCGGCACCCTTTTTAAGAAAACCTGTGACAATGCTTTTTTGGTCACCTGATATCAGCGGGCCCACATCCAGATCATCCACCGCCGGGCCGACATTCAGATCATTGTATCGCGCAGCCATGCGGGCCAGCAATTGATCATGAATGCCGCGCTGAACAAGGATGCGCGAAGAGGCAGAGCACGTCTGACCGGCATTTTGAATGCCGGCGTTCACCAAAAACGGCAGCGCGGCGTCCAGATCAGCATCATCAAAAACCACCTGCGGGGATTTTCCGCCAAGTTCCAGCGTGACCGGCACAACGTTTTGCGCGGCCGCACTTTGGATCAGGGTGCCAACGGGCACCGATCCGGTGAAAGAAACATGGTTGATGCCGGGATGGGACGACAGCGCGGCACCGGCCTCTTCTCCCAAACCGGGCACCACGTTCAATGCGCCCTTTGGCATTCCGGCGGCTTTTGCAATCTCTGCAAATGCCAGTGCGGTCAAGCAAGCCTCTTCTGCCGGTTTTAAGACGCAGGCGTTGCCCATTGCCAGCGCTGCGCCAACGCTGCGACCAATGATTTGCATGGGGTAATTCCAGGGCACTATATGGCCGGTCACGCCGTGGGGTTCCCGCAGCGTGTAAACGGTATAACCGTCCAGATAGGGAATGGTCTCGCCATGAACCTTGTCAGCCGCACCGCCGTAAAATTCCAGATACCGCGCCAGCGCCACCGCATCCGCGCGCGCCTGTTTTAGCGGTTTGCCCACGTCAGCGGCCTCGATCGCTGCCAGAGCGTCAGCGCGATCCAGCACCAGCCGCCCCATTTTTGCCAGCAAACGCCCCCGCTCGGCGGCGGTGGTTTTGCCCCATTCCGACGCGCGCGCAGCACTGGCGGCCTGAACCGCCGCGTCAATTTCAAGGTGGGTTCCCCGCGCGATCTTGCCGATTTCCTGACCGGTAGACGGGTTTTCAATCGGCAGATAATCCGCCCCGATGGCGTCTTGCCAACGCCCGTTAATGAAACATTTTGTGGTGTCGTACCAAAGCGCGGAAAGCGTCATGTTATCCTCGTAAATCGTTAAATCGACGGCGTCTGATTGTATGGCTAATGCCAACGCGGTATAAAGGTCAAATTCAGAAACCGGGTAAATCGTGGCGTTGGGGAAGATATGCGGCAGTTTTCGGCGAAAACAACGTTGGCGGTTACTTTTGTATTTGTGTCCGGATGTTTTGCAGGCCTTGAGGATCATGGCGAGAAAATCCGAAAGATGTATTCGGATCAACTGACAATAGAAATTGATTTACCGCCTCATGCCCCGTCGATTTTTCAGCAGTACAGCCGGTTTCCAAAGGCAAACATTAATGAAGTCCGCAAAGAGCATCTGGGCATTGATATCATCGCGCCGGAAGGCACGCCGGTTCTGGCCGCCGCATCCGGCCGGGTGGTTCGATCAAATTCAGAACCGATTTACGGCAACACGGTGATCATTGAACATGGCACTGACTCCACCGGCAAAAAAATGCAGACAATTTACAAACATCTGTACCGTCGTGATGTCAAAGAGGGCGAGCAGGTTAAGCGCGGGCAAAAAATCGGCGGACTGGGGCGAACCGGGTTTTTGTCCAGCGGAATACTGCATGTGCATTTTGAGGTTTTGCAGCAGCAGGAAAACGGCCGGTTCGTGCAGCTGGATCCCAGTTTATATTGGGCCGGTGGCGTTGGAAAAGTGGTTTGCTTTAGCAGTTCAGGGTTTTGGCCGGAGCGGCCGTTCAAAATAACCTATCCGGTTGTCTGTAAAGCCAGATAAACCGTCGAATACCTTTTGGATTACGACCAATTTACCCGGTTGCAGCGTTGAAATCCGACAATCGCGGCGTCGCCTCGATCAGTTGTTTGGTATAGGCATGTGCCGGTGCGTCAAAAACCTCTTGCGTCGGTCCGCTTTCCACAATTTCGCCGGACTTCATTACCAAAACCCTATCTGTGATGGCCCGCACAACCGACAGGTCGTGGCTTATGAAAAGATAGGACAGGTTGAATTTTTCGGATAATTCTGCCAGCAAATCAAGGATTTGCGCCCGGATCGAGACGTCAAGCGCCGACACGGCCTCGTCCAGCACAATCAGGCTGGGCTTGATGATCAGGGCTCGGGCTATCGCGATGCGTTGGCGCTGGCCGCCGGAAAACTCGTGGATGTATTTGCCGGCGTCATCCGACGTCAAACCAACGCTGGTCAGGGCTTCGTTAATTGCCGCGGTCAGGGCCGACCCACCGGGTGCGTCTTCCATCACAAAAAACGGTTCCGCCACCAGCCGGGACACCCTGTGCCGAGGGTTGAAAGAGCCAAAGGGATCCTGAAACACCACCTGCATTTTTCGCCGTTGCACAGGGTCCATAAAACGCCCGGCCCGCACCACCTGACCATCCAGAAAAATCTTGCCGCCCTGCAGCGGATCAAGCCCCAGAATGGCGCGGGTCAGCGTGGACTTTCCGCAACCACTTTCCCCCACCAACCCCAGGCTTTCGCCCTGTCTCAGTGTAAAACTAACGTTGTTCACCGCACGAAATACCGGGGGTTTGCCAAAGATGGACATGCGCGGCAGCGTGTAGTTTCGGATGGCGGATTTCACTTCCAGAAGGGGGGCCTTGGTGGATTGATTTTCTCGCTTTGGCACGTGGTCTGATGCTGCCAGCAGCTGACGTGTGTAAGGGTGTTTCATGTTGGAAAAAACACGGGCGGTTGCGCCCGCTTCAACAATCTCTCCTTTTTTCATGATTGCCACGTGATCGGCCAAACCCGCCACCACCGCCAGATCGTGGGTAATCAACGTTAATGCCATGCCTTCGTCATCCACCAGCGATTTCAGCAGGTCCAGTATTTGCGCCTGCGTGGTCACATCAAGCGCGGTTGTGGGCTCATCCGCAATCAGCAGTTTGGGTCGCAACGCAATCGCCAGCGCAATCACCACGCGCTGGCGCTGCCCGCCGGACAGCTGGTGCGGATACCGGTCCAGTGGAAATCGATCTGCGGGCAGGCCCACGCGGTTCAACCGCTCTCGGGCGATTTGCAACGCCTCCCGCCTGTTGGCTTTGCCGTGAACAATCAGGGTTTCGGCCACCTGATCGCCGATTGTTTTGACAGGGTTCAGTGCCGTCATAGGTTCCTGAAAAATAATCGCCATGTCCTGGCCGCGAAGACTGCACATCTTCTTTTCAGAAATACTCAAAAGATCGGTATCGCCAAACTGCGCTGCACCTGAAACCTGCGCGCCTGACGGCAAAAGCTGCATCAGCGAAAACGCCATCATGGATTTGCCAGAGCCGCTTTCGCCGACCACGCCCAAAACTTCGCCCGCCTGTATGTCAAAACTGACGTCTTTCAGGATTGCGTCACCGTGGATCGACAGATTCAGATTTTTGACCGAAAGCAGGCTCATCTCCGGGACCGCCTGATTTTTGGGTCCAGAATATCGCGCAGGCCATCGCCCATCAAATTCAGGCCCAGCACCGTGAACACGATGGCAAAACCGGGGAACAGCGCCAGATGCGGCGCAAAGGAAATCATTGTTTGGCTGTCTGCCAGCATACGGCCCCAACTGGGGGTGGGCGGCTGTGCGCCAAGGCCCACATAGGACAACGCTGCCTCGGCCAGAATGCCAAGGCTGAACTGGATTGTTCCCTGCACGATCAACAGGTTGGCAATGTTTGGTAGGATGTGTTCCACCGATATACGCCATGCGCGCTTGCCCGCCACACGGGCAGACAGGATGTAATCCAGCGTCCAGATTGACAGCGCCGCACCACGGGAAATCCGGGCGAATACCGGAATGTTAAAGATGCCAATCGCGATGATGGCGTTAACCGCGCTGGGGCCAAATACAGCAGTGATCAGAATGGCGATGACCAGTGACGGGAAGGCAAATACCAGATCATTGCCGCGCATGATAACTTCGTCCAGTATCGAGCCGTGATTGGCGGCAGCGGCCAATCCAAGTGGCACGCCGACGACGATGCCAATACCGACTGCCACAATCGCCACAGCGATAGAGGTGCGCGCACCGACCATGATCATCGAGAATATATCGCGGCCAAAGTGATCGGTGCCAAACCAGTTTGTACCGCTGGGCAGCTTGAATTTTCCTGCGATATTAAGGGTTTCCACATTATATGGCACCCACACAAACGAGATCAGCGCACCGGCCAGAAACAGCGCAAACAGCGCTCCGCCAATGATCAGGGACCGCGGTATTCTCATGACTTGCGCCGAAGACGCGGATCAACGGCGGCATAGGCCAGATCGACGATAAAAGTAACGATGATAACGGCAAACACCAGCAGCATCACAACGCTTTCAACAACCACCAGATCGCGCTGGGTGATGCCCTGGAAAATAAGGCGTCCAAGGCCGGGCAAAAAGAAGACGTTTTCGATAATGATGGCGCCTGCCAACAGGAATGAAAACTGCATGCCGATGATGGTCAGGACTGGGATCATGGCGTTTCTGAGCGCGTGCTTTAGTACCGTCTGGCGCTGGCTTAACCCTTTGGCACGCGCCGTGCGGATATAGTCCTGATCCAGCGTGTCCAGAATGCTGGAGCGCATGATCCGCGCCAGAATCGAGGCTTGCGGAAGGGCCAGGGCAATCGCCGGTAATGTCAGGGATTTCAGCGATGTAAACACCCCTTCATCCCAGCCCGGAAACCCACCGGCAGAGAACCAGCGCAGGTTGATCGCAAAGATCAATACCAACAGCATGGCAAACCAGAAATTTGGGATGGCAACGCCCAGCTGAGTGCCGCCCATGATTGATAAATCCGTTACTTTTCCGCGCCTTGCGGCAGCTATCAGGCCCACTGGAAAGGCAATCGCGGTGGACAGGATCAAAGCATAGATCGTCAGGGGCAATGACACCCAGACCCGCGCCAGAACCAGTTCCGTCACCGGCACGCGGTAGGTATAAGATGTGCCAAAATCGCCCTGCAACATGCCAAAAATCCAGCCAAAGTACCGGCTGACAATACTGCCGTTTAACCCCAGTTCGTCGCGCAGGGCGTTGACCGTATCCTCTTGTGCGTTCAGGCCCAACATAAAGGAGGCAGGATCGCCCGGGATCACTTCGATCACCGCAAATATCACCACGCTGGCAGCGATCAAGGACAGACCAAGCGAGATCAGGCGGGAGATGGCAAACTGCAGCATGGCGTAAATGCTAGAGGCGGGACCGGTGAATGGGAAGGGGGATTTTAGCCGTAAATGTGCGGGGCACGGACGTCTGTATTGCATATGTATTTCATATGGTTTTCATAGGGATGAATTCGGATGATGGAACGCGGGTGCGTGGATGGGTTTTGACGCGATTATTGTTGGTGCTGGCATTATCGGAACCACCTGTGCGCGCTATCTGTCGATTGCCGGGATGAAGGTGGCGATGGTGGAAAAAAACGGCGTGGGCAATGGTACGACCGACAACAGTTTTGGCTGGATCAACGGCACGTCAAAAACCTCTGATTTGGCGTATCACCGGCTGAATGCGCTGGGCGTCAAACTTTACGCGGAACTGGCCGAGGAATACGGCGCGGCTGCGCTGGGGCTGAACGGCAGCGGCGCTTTGGCTGTGGTCTCGCAAAGGGATGCTGCCGGGTTTGCGGCGCAGAAAAAGCAGGCGCGGATTTTGCGGGACTTTGGTTACAACACCAATTGGGTTGACAACAAAGCGCTGTCGGCGATGGAGCCGAATATTTCGCTGCCACCTGACGCCGAGGCGATGTTTGCGCCTGATGACATGGTATTGGACGCGCCGGGTTTTGCACGGTTCATGGCGGGGCAGGTGGATGGGGTTGTCCACAGGCACTGCGCAGCACAGGAGCTGCTGACAAATGATGCCGGCGTGGTTTGCGGCGTGAAAACCGATCAGGGCGACCTCAAAGCGCCACGCGTGATCGTTGCTTGCGGGCCCAATACGCCGGAAGTTCTGGGATCGCTGACCGGATACGACGGTTTTACCGCACGCTTTCCGGTCAACAAAGTGCCGGGGCTGATCCTGACGACGCCAAGGATGCCGGATCGGATGGTTCGGCATGTGATTTATTCCGATGCGGGCGCGGAAATTCACATGTTGCCGGATATCGGCGGCGGCATGCGGATCGGGTCTGATGATATCGACGGGTTGCTGGCGGATCAGAAAGCCGGAAACCTGCGCGATCTGGCCATGAAACTGTTGGACAAAGCGGCCGGTTATTTTCCGGAGTTCATTGGGTCTGTTGATGTTGATGACTGTAAGTACGGCGTGGGTGTGCGGGCCTATCCCGAAGACGGCATGACAATCGCAGGCGCTGTGCCGGGGGCCGGGGGGTTGTATGTGATTGCCACCCACAGCGGCGTCACGCTGGCACCCGCATTGGGGGCGTTGATGAGCGAAGTGATCGTTGAAGAAAAAGTGCCGGATATGCTGCGGCCCTTTGGGCTGGAGCGGTTGCCTGGGTTTTGATGACAGCTGTTAAATTAAACGATCCTTAACTAAGGCCCGCGCACGCTTTCGCCATGCAAAACCACAATTACTATGTCTATATACTGACAAACCGCCAAAACGGCACGCTTTACATCGGCGTAACCAATGATCTTGACAGGCGGCTGTGGCAGCACCGTCATGGTCAGGCCAGCCGGTTCACGAACAAATACAACCTGCACCGCCTTATCTGGTTTGAGCATCACACAGACGTCAGCGAAGCGATCTTACGGGAAAAGCGTTTAAAAAAATGGAACCGCGACTGGAAGATCGCGTTGATCGAAAAGACCAATCCAAACTGGCGGGATTTAGGATATTCCAGCTGTCATCCCCGCGAAAGCGGGGACCTTTTTCAGATTGGCGCTTTAAGTGGGAGGTCCCCGCTTTCGCGGGGATGACAGAGTGGCGGGGGGGCATTTTCGCGTCAATGGTGCGGATAACCATACCCCTGGGTATTCATTTCCATACCCCACGGTAATCATTCCCATACTTATGCGCCGGTTCGGTTCCGGACTAAGTTGATTGCAGTTAAATCAGGAAAGGGACGAACCAATGGCCAACTTCTCAGAAACAAACACAGCTACTTTTCAACGCGCAACCGGCATTGCAAGCGATGCGGTCCGCTGGTTCAACAAAGTTCAAACGCGCCGGGCATTGCGCGGGCTGACGCTGCAACAGCTGAGCGATATAGGCGTCAGTGAAAAAGCCGCCGATACCGAAGCCGC
>CAYZQS010000031.1:2840-27734 GCA_964480735.1 uncultured Rhodobacterales bacterium | reverse complement strand
GCGTTCTCAAACATCTGGTCCATCATCACAGAGGGCTGCGAACACCCGGCCTCGCCGACAATTCGCGCCGGAACTCCCGCTACTGTCTTGCAAGGCGGCACATCCTCCAACACAACCGAGCCCGCCGCGATCCGGGTGCAGTAACCAACCGTGATACTGCCCAGCACTTTCGCCCCGGCGCCGATTAAAACACCGTTTTCAATCTTCGGATGCCGGTCGCCATCATCTTTGCCTGTGCCACCCAACGTCACCGAATGCAGCATCGACACGTTGTCACCAACCACTGCGGTTTCGCCGATTACAATCGAATGAGCGTGGTCGATCATGATCCCCTGCCCAACCACCGCGCCCGGGTGAATATCAATGCCAAACACCTCAGACACCCGCATCTGGATAAAATAGGCCATTTCCTTGCGGTCCTGTTGCCACAACCAATGGGCCACACGGTAGGCCTGAACCGCCTGAAATCCCTTGAAGAACAAAACCGGCTGAATAAAGCGGTGGCACGCCGGGTCACGTTCATAAATCGCCACAATATCAGACCGCGCGGCCTGACCCAGCACCGGTTCAGAATTATAGGCTTCATCGATTATTTCGCGCAAAATCTGGTCGGTCATCTCGCCCGACGCCAGTTTCAGCGAGGTCCGGTAGGCCAGTGAATTCTCAAGCGTACTGTGATGCAGTAATCCCGAATGCACCAGCCCGCCTAAAATTGGCTCGTTTTCAACAATATCGTGGGCTTCAGTCCGAATGCGGTCCCAGACAGGATCAAAATCGGCAACCGACGGGTTTTGCACAGCCATGGCGTTTTCCTTCGCAATTTGGCACCTTCTACACTAGATAGGCAGGAAAAGTCACATGCAAAGAGGTCGCGATACAATTGTCACGCGCGGGTGAAAAATTTGAAACACTGCGCCAATTGCTGAACACCCGCATTGACGATCTGGAACGCGAAAGTAACAACAGCCAATCAAGCCGCGCAACGGTCACACTGGATCAACAAACAGTCGGACGATTGTCGCGCATGGACGCCATGCAGCAACAGGCAATGGCAGCCGCAACAAATCGGCGGCGAAATCAGGAAATACAACGTATCAAGGCAACGCTGTCGCGTATAGATGCCGGTGAATTTGGATATTGTCTGGATTGTGGTGAGGCGATCGAGCCAAAACGCCTCAATCTAAATCCCACCGTGGCCAGGTGCATGTCTTGCGTACAGGGTTAAGCAGGCACTGAAAAACCAACAGCATACAGTGGCAGTAATCCGGATCATCCAGATAAGGCTCTGGCGCCTTTGCGCGTCCACCGCAGGCCGAAGCCAATGTGCCGTCACCAAATAACGGATGGTTTTTCCCGGCGTGAGTGCGAAACACATCCGCCACTTCAGCCGCCCTTTGCAGCCTTTTCATCAAAAAACCACGTTCCGCGTCCGGTGCTGCCAACAGCACCCTGGCAGCACTGACAACATCCCCATGTAAAACAGGCCGCACCGGCTTTAAACAGGCGGCTCCAGCTTAACAGAGTGAATAACCAGCCGAATTGTCCCGCCGGAAAAATCGCCACCGTTTGCAGTCAATACCAGCGCCGTGTCCGCATAATAACTCACCGGCGCACCGCTCAGCCCGCGCACCCATGATCCGTTCAACAGCCCCAATCCGTTGCCATATCGACTTATGGAACCCGCCACGCCCAAATCCCAGCTTGTCAAACCGGTGCCGGTGAAATCGCTCAATATCCGCCCGGTAATTCCGATCACCTGCTCGCCGTTTTCGATGGTAACACTGGTTGTCGATGTAGCACCGGCGGCGATTGTGTGGTCAAATTCCACAACCCGGTTCTGCGTCATTGCCCCACCGGCTGACAGCGCGACAACCTCAGTGACCCAATCAATGCCGTTAAAAACCGAACATCGTGAAAGATCAACGATCCACGCACGCCAGCCAAACAATGGCGTCACAAAAACCCATCCGCCGTTGGAATAAACCGCAACTTCACCCTCGTGCCCATTCCAGTCATTCACGGCTCCCGCTGGCACCCCAAAGGCGTCGCCCTCCGCAGCCAAAACTGGTGGCACGGTCACCGCTACAGACGCCAGCCGCAATTGCGCCACCGCATCCAACCGGGCCAAAGCCTCGTTCACCGTCACATGCTTTTGCGCCTGTGACGCCTGCACCAAAGGCAATCCAAATTGAGAAGTCTCAGCCATTAACAGTTATCCTTGTGTAAAGTCCCGGCCCAAACCGTTCCGAAATCTGCGCCACTTCAATGTCAAATGAACTTGGCACGCCGTCAGAAACCTGTTGCGCCGCCGTGTAAATCCAGTTGTTCACCCCAACATCCACCGTGCGAACAATCGCTGATCCATCCAAAATCCGCAGACGATAAGCCTCAAATGCTTCCCCCAGCGGCACGTCGCCCAAGGACCAATTGTCGCCGTCAATCCGGGTGCGCCGTATCCAGCTAATATCAAGATCACCGGCGGAATCATTTGCCGCCCTTAGATGCGCAGGTGCATAGGGTCGCAAACCGACGCCTGAAAACGAATGGATTTCATGCACATATGATGGGTCATCATACGACCTAAGGGCCGGTCCAACCCGGTAATGCCGCGCCAAATCCCGGGCCGTTACCGCCAGTTCAATCTGTTCGGACACCCCGTTCAGCAGAACAAACTGACTGCCCACCGGCCAGTCGTCGGGCATCAATGCATCACTGCCCAACTGCCCGCGCAGCAAACCTGAAAGAACATAGGTATCCGTGCCCACAAGATCAGCGTTTTGAAACTGCAACACTTCCCAGTTGGCCCCGGATCCGTCACCGATGGCCGCTACATTTGCACCGTTCAGCACATCTTCAGCACTGCCAGAGGACAGCGCGCCACCAAATATCCGGACCCGCACGCCGGGTCCGTTGTTCCACCGCGCGGGCGCAGCCGCCTGCAGGTTGGTTTCAGTGACGCCAATAACCGATGATGCTCCAATCAGCCGGTTCAACTCGTACCCGGCATCGGTTGGTGAACTGTACAAGGCGACAGAGCCCGGCCAGGGCGTCGCTGTCACCGCGATATGCGGCGCGTGTTCCACTTCAGCGCCTGTCAACAAAGGCAAGTCCATAAACAGCGGATAAACGGGAACCGGCGGCACAAATTCACTTGGCGGTGCAGTGTCGTCAGGCTTGGCCTTAGTGTCATAAACCGACGGCTCCACCCGAACCGCCTCAATCTGCCGAAACCCGACATCCTCGACCCGGTCAATCCGAAAATGCGAATTACCCTGACTGTCAGGCAGTCGTATCACGTCGCCAGCACCCAGTGCCAATTGCGACTGCGGCACAGAAAATGATACCGTATCCCGGGCAATTCGGGATTCCGCCAACCACCGCTCCACAGCAACCTGCGCTTCACCCGTGCGCAGCGCCAGGGGCATTTCGCTGCCGGTCACGCCCAGCGCCATTTCATCCGGAAATATTGCCTCGACCGCCCCGGTTTGATAATCCTCCCCGGCCTTTATAAACTCCAGCCGCACTTTTCCGGCCGTTTCCGCCTCGGGCGTTCGCACCGATTGCACTGTGTCGTCGCCGACATTTTGCCAGACCAGCCTTTCCAGCGCGATATCCTCAACCGCTTTCCCGTCACGGTTTTGAAACCACAACACTCCGTCCCGTTCCAATGCCTCAAACCCAAAGGCCAGCATCAGCGGCTGAAGCGCCGCGCGGCCGGATTGGATATCATTTACGAAATACCCGGTGACACTGCCAAATAGCTTTGAAACGTCGTAGTCGATCACACCGCCGCGAAAACAGATCTCCGCCACCACGGCACCCAGCGATTGCCCAAAGGTCCGCCCACTGATCCAATGACCGCGGCTGTAATTGTCACCATCACTCCACAACGCCAAATTATTTGGAAATGCAGGCCAGGGCCGCGCATCCCATGCCCAGACGTGGGCTTTGGTCATATCGACCATTTGTGCCGCATAAACACTGGAGATCGGGTTATTGTTCCCCTCTTCCCAATGGTTGAAAATCGCACGCAAATACTGCGCCTGAATAAAATCATCGCGACCACCAGAGGAATAGTACGGCAAAGCAGATTCCGATGATTTTGGGTCCAGAAAAACATTCGGTTGGTTGGTGCCCTTGTCCACCGCCGGACAACCAAGTTCAGTAAACCAGATGGGTTTGCTTTCCGGCACCCATGCGGTCGCCGCCGCCTGCCGCACGCCACCCGGCCTGTTGTGGTGGTCGCTCGCCCACCAGTTTTTCAGATCTTTATATCTGAATATCCAGTCTTCCCCATAGCTCCCATCCTGTATGGAACTGCGCAACTGTGCATCGCGGGCCTGAACTGACGGGTAATACCAGTCAAATCCTTCACCCCCGGCTACATTGCCCGCCAGATAATCCGGCGCATAAATCGCTCCAAATTCCGCATCCAGATGATCCTGCCCGTCCCGCCAGTCTGACAGCGGCATGTAGTTGTCTATACCGATAAAATCGATATTTGCATCTGCCCACAAAGCATCCAGATGAAACAGCACATCGCCTGAACCATCCTGCGGATGATAACCGAAATATTCCGACCAATCAGCGGCATAGCCGATTTTCACATCCGGGCCCAATATCGCCCGCACGTCCGCTGCCAAAGTGATCAAAGCGTCAACCGCTGGAAATCCGCCACCTGACCCGCGAATATGAGTTAAGCTCCGCATCTCTGAACCGATGCAGAAAGCCGCAACCCCCCCGGCCGCCGCGCATAGATGGGCGTAGTGCAAAATAAACCGGCGATATGACCATTCCAAAGGCCCGGAATAATCCACGCCCTGGGCTGTTTGGATAAAATCACCAACCGCCGCGGTGCCAAAAAATGCCGCAACCTCAGAGTCCGCTCCGGCCGTTTGATCCGGCGTTCCGCTTTGCCCCGGTGCCGCAGACAATGTAATTCGCCCCCGCCAGGGCATCACTGCCTGATCTACCGCACCGCTCCAGGGATCGCTCAATCCGTTGCCGTCCTGAATATCCATTAGAATGAACGGGTAAAACATGACGTCCTGCCCACCGGCGTTAATTTCTGTGATCGCCTCAATCACCGATGCGTCCGTCGGAGTGCCGCCAAAAACCGGACGACCGTCCAAGTGCGAAACCTGCTTTGCGGTCCCGCGCAGTTGGTCAGAAACCGCCCAGGGCATTCCCACACCGTCGCTGGCGTTTTGCTCCACAGCGGGCTGCAGCTGACATTGCCCGCAGCGCAAATCGTCGCCAAACCAACTGGCAACCAATGAAACCGAACCAACCGCCGGCAATTCCTCGCGCAGATTTTCAAGCGATGTTGCCAAATCAGATTTACCGCTGGCGGTGTTCACATTGGCCGATCTGTTTACGCCGGCACCATCGCTAAAATGAACCGCAGTCGTTGCCAAAGCGTACTCGCCGGTCCCCGGCATCAATGCCACGCCACTGATGGTGGAACTCAGATCGTCACCCGTCTGATCTGATTGCGCAGCGCGGAATATTTCAAAATTAAACTGCGGCACGCGGTTGCCAAATGCGTTCAACCCAAGGTCTTCAAGAACCACATAAGCCGTACCGCGAAACGCCGGAGCATTTTCGGCACCCTCCACAGCCGCAATTTTCGGGTCGGCCAGTTGCAATTCGTCACCCGGATAAAACCGCATGTTCAGGTCGTCTTTGGAAATCTCCACACCGTCGGCCCAAACCCGACCAATCCGGCTGACCACACCCACCCCCAACGCCAGGGCCAAGCTGACGGAATAACTATAGGTCCGCGTTGTCGGCTTTGATGATACTCCTTTGCCGGACCCACCAGACGTTACAACGCTTTCTTTGAACCGCGTCGCCCAAATCGTCTGCCCGCCCACGCGCATGCGCCCAAATACCTTGGGCACGACGGCCCCTTCCGTGGCCCCGGTCAAACGGAACCTGTCTATCCTGCCTGTGGTTACAGCATCAGACCCCTGCCCCATCAAACGCTGGTCGATCACCCGCCCAAAGGTCGCGCCAATCGCCCGGCCGATAACGATCGAGCTTAGCCCCAAAACAGACCCGCCAACAGCAGCGCCCAAGGATGCGCCCACTGCCGATAATACAATCGTGGCCATCAGACCCCCCGTTTTGGAAAAGAAAACCGCGCAACAATACGCCGCGCCCAGGGTGTTGACAGCGGGCTTTCAACCACACAGTGCCCTGAATACGCATGAATGAAAGTGGGCGTTTGCCCGATCTCGGCTGCGATCCCCAAATGTTTTGCCACCGCACCGCTGCGCATCCGAAATAACAACAGATCGCCGGGTGCATGGTCTGAGACGGATTTTTCGCAAAGATGACGCTGCGCGGTCTCCCACAAAAGCTCCTGCCGCGCAGGCTCTGACCAATCTGCGCTATAGGCAGGAACAACCTCCGGTTCCCGCCCGTAGATCTCGCGCCAAATGCCGCGCAACAACCCCAGACAATCCACGCCAAATCCCTTGGCCACGGCCTGATGCCGATAGGGCGTGCCGATCCAGCCGCGCGCGCACGCAACAATGTCCCGCATCAGTAGCGACTTTCGCCATCGTTGACACCGCGGCCCGAAGGTACTGAAATCGCCCAGTCATCACCGAGAATATATGGAAACCCGCGAAAATTCAAAAAATTCTGAAACTTGAGCCGACAGGTCTCCGGTCGCTTGTTACAACCCGCGGTCAGTCGAACCGTGTCGCCTGTCGCAATGTTTCGGCGCAATTCCTGCCACAGCTCAACCCGTCGCAATCCATCCCTGAACCTGTCCAGTTTAACAATCGCCAGCTCTCCTGCCGCGGCTCCACTTTGAACGCGCAACATACCATCTTCAAACCACCCCTCGTCAAACCCGGTTGCACCGGAAAACAGAAAAACGCGCGAATCCTCAAAGGATTCCACCGCAAGATCAGCAACATATCCCGCAGCACTCAAATCAAACTTGCAATCAGCATCGCCCAGAACCGCGCTGCAGGATTTATGATAGGCCCGCCCCTGCGGCTGGTTCAGCGGCTCACTCAACCCACGCAGTTCTGCTTCAAAAGCCCCGCCCCCGCGTTTGATTTCACCCAATGACCCGCGAAATTGCAAGGCCCGCTGCGACGCATCCATCCAATTCACAACATAAACCAAAACTTCGGCCCCGTCGTAAAACCCCGCCAGTATATCGGCTTCGCTCACTGAAAAATCGCTCAGCGCCCCAACGGCCTGCGTGTTGTCTACGCTCAGTCCGGTTGACTGCTGGATCGCCGCTGCGTCCAAGCCTGTACCTGCTTTAAAAGTCACGCCTTCAAATACGATATTATGGTCGTGATCGGTAAATCCAAAAACCACCCCATCGCGCCGGGTCACCTGCCAGCACCGGCACAGGCACGTGGCTCCGCCATCAAGATGGGCCTGCAGTGCCGGGTTGATTTCGCGCATCAGACCCGCACCTCAACCACCGGAACATTTGGAATTTCACCAGCGGAAAAACTGGCCAGAGACATTTCCAGCCGATCGCTGTCAAAGCGCACCGGCACATCAAATTCAAACCCGGCGGTCACTTCAGCCCCTTCGGCAGGCGCGTCAACAAAGCTGACGATCCCGGTTTCGCTGCTGGCTGTAAAATGAACTGTGTCTGTTAACACATCAACCGCCACCGCAATCCGAACCGAACCTGAAACGGGTTTGGAAATTGGCCGGGCATAGCTTTCCAGTCCGGACCGATAAGATTTGCTAAGCTGAAACACTTTGGTCGTACCGTCGCCGACACCAATAACCTGATCGCCGTGCGAAATGGCTTGCGACGGTGCACAGGACTTGTAATCAGTCCAGTCTTTCCACCGAAACCCGAACAATTGCCCCTGTCGTGCTTCAAAAAAGCCGATCAACGTTTCAATATCGTCAAGCGAACGCATGCCAACGCCTGCATCATAACGCCGCCGACTGTCCGCCCAGGGCGTGTTCCGCTCTTCAAAGCCATTGGCCAATGTCACAATCTCGGTCCGCCGCTCCGGCCCGCCAACTGAGCCAAAACTCAGCGCCGCCGGAAATCTGATGTCATGGAAATTCAAAATCAACCCTCCTAATTGTTGCGTGCACCGCGCCCAATGGCACGGCTAACCATTGCCGCAACCTGGGTCCGCGACCGCTTGAAGCTTTCCACATCCGGAGTTGAAATATTCATGGTCACCCGAACGTCACGACCCCCTGCCTGCGTGCGCACGCCCAGCGTGCCGTCTTGTCCCCGCGCCAGAGGCATAATCGCCTCAGGCCCTGCTTCACCCATCAAACCAACGCCGCCCCGCATGGGAAACGACGTGGCCGCTGACACAACCCCGCCGCGGGCAAAAGGCGTCACCTTGCCACCGGAAAAACTTGCACCGTTTTGAAACGGCAACACCCCGCCCACCAGATTGTTAAGACCGGCGATCAAAGCCCCGCCCAGTGCATTCTGCACTGGTTTCAGCGCCTGGGTCAGCACGGAATCAATCATTGTTTTACTCAATTGCCGAAACGCATCCGACAATTTCATCCCGTCAAAAACCAACCCGTCAAACGCCCGTCGCAACCCCCATCCCACAGAGCGGGACAAGCTGGCAGTCTGCCGTGTTGTGGCGACCATCACATCCTGCATGCTCAGCAATTCTGACTGAAACGCCGCGGTCATTTCCTGGGCTGAACCAAGCGTATCTTCCAGCCCGGAAACCTGATCATCCAGCGCTTCAATTTCTGTGCCAAAATCCGCCATCACCACTCCTTAATCACCCGAATTATCCGGATATTGCTGGGCCAGCTCCTGCAACCGCTCCCGGCTCAACGTTGCAGTTGCACCATCCTGCAACCCCAGCATCAGCAGCAGTTCCGCCGGGGTTAACGACCAAAAATCGGACGGTTTAAGGCGCAAAACCCCTAATCCGACCCGCATCAATCCGGGCCAGTCAAACGCTGTCATGTTGCCTGATCTGTTACAGAGAACGACCGCGCCAACAGCTGGGCTGCAACTTTGGCCGCGCCGACCGGCCCACCGGCAATTTCGCTGTTCAACAAATCAACAGGTTCGCCCTGCCACCCGCCGCCCTTAAGCCCGGCAGCCAACAGCGCCACAATATCGCGTGCCGAAAACCCGCCGCTTTCAAACCGCTCCACCAGTGCCAGCAAACTGTCGCTTTGCAGGCTGTCCTCCAGCTCTACCAAAGCCCCCAAGGTCAGCCGCAGAACATGCGTCCTGCCATCAACAATCAGCAACACCTCGCCGTGAAATGGATTGACCACTAAATTGCCGTGAACGTCAAAGACCCGGCAGAGGCCAGCGACAGATCATAGCTTGCCTCGCCATCATGCGCCCCTGAATATTCTATCGACGTGATCTGAAACGGACCCTCAACAATACCAAAGTCAGGAATAATAACCTGAAAATCCGGCACCTCACCGTCAAAAAATATCTGCCGCGCCCGCTCGTCTGTGCTTTCATCGCGAAAAACACCAGACCCTGATATTCCCGCTGACCGCACGCCGGCACCGCCCAGCAATTCTCGCCAACCGCCGGAACTTTCCAGCGTTGTTACATCCACCGTTTCAGCATTAAACGTAATCCGCGACGCCCGCAGCCCCGCAATTGTTGAAAAACTGCCGGATCCGGTCAGATCAAGCTTGATCAGCAGATCCCTGCCCTTTTGCGCCACCATAATGTGTCCCTTTCAAAAGACTGAATTTCCAATATACAAAAATGCGCCGGTAAACGACCAACATTGCGGCCGCACCAAAATCCCATTTCGACCAACACGCAGCACAAAATTACCGCAAATATCGCAAGCGAATGTTAAACTATTAAACCAGTTTAATGGTTTAAGCGCTACCGCCGTAAGTCATTGTTAATTACCAATATTAACTAACAATTTGACAAAACCCGGGTTCATTGTGCAACGTCGTCGGTCCAGGTTCACCCCAAATAAACAATCCCGGCCACACCGACAGCGCATTTTTGGCAATCACCTAAACATCATCCACCCGCGCCCGAAACTTAAGATCGATCCGCCGGATATCCGGTGCCTGCCCCCTTCGGGCCTGTGCCCTTAAGAACCGCAACGAAACCAATGTCCCCCGGCTCAGGCTCAGGTTCGCATCCACCAAAACATCGCAAACCGCGGCCGAAACATCCTTGGCCACCGAAAACCCGGACGCCGCGGAATAAACACTGACCACCAGATCATGTTCCGCTCCGCACGCCGTTACATCAGATTTGTCACGCGCGTCCTCTTCACCGATCACCACATAGTTGATTGGCAAAACACCCCCCGGAATCGCATCAAAAATATCGCCACCAACCAACGTGACAAGCGCCGCATCACCGCTGAGTGCCGCAAATACCGCTTCCTGCAAAGCCTTTGATACCGCATAGGTCACGCGCTCACCTCTTCTTTGGTAAAGCACTCAAGATACAGACTTCCGGGATCAAACTCTGTAACCGCCACAATCTGATAAACCCGCATGCCCTCTCGGAACCTCTGATCCGGCTTTGGCCGCGAAACCGCGCCCACTGGCGAGCTGCGCACAACAATCCGGTAGGTCACATAGGAAATTGTTGCCGCAACACCTTCGCGTTCACGCCCGTAACCGGCCCGCACATCAGCCCAAACCGTGCCCAGCGCTGCCCATGTATCGGTATAACCGCCAGCGCCATCAGGCACCCGTGTAGCTGCCTCCAGCACCAGTTTCCGGCTCAGATGCACCGCTTTCACGTCAACCCGCCCAGCACCCGAACCGTGCGATATGTCTCGATCAAAGCCATCACGCCAAACGGCATCACAGCCCCACGGTCCCCTTGCCCCAAACGATTCTCATAATAATGCGCCGCCAGCAAAAACACCGCCTGCGCCAGATCCACCGGAATGTCAGACCACGCGGGCCCAAAACCTGCTTCAAACTCAATATCAACCACACCATCACTGGGAATGTCAGGCAGTGCAGACCCAACCGCCTTAAGGCGCGGCCGCTGACTGTCTTTTTGCAAGTAATAGGCGTTTGCGTCGTGTGTCGTCACAGCCCCGACCAGATCGGTGGTTTTGACAGAGGTAATCGAAACAACCGGTGCAATCGGCAATCCTTGCGAGGCGCATTCGCGCCACGCCGTCAGTTGCCAACTATATGTCTTCTGAAATAGCGCCTTGCCAATTCGCGCTTCAATGGCCGCAAGAGCCGCCCGCAAATAACTTTCAAGTACTGCATCTTGCGATCCGTCGTTGGCAAAACCTGTTCCCAGTCGCAAATGATCGCCAAAATCTGAAACCGGCAAAGCCGCTGATGGAACGGTACTCAACTCGACCAACACCATGATAATTCTCCAATAAACCAACAATGCAGTGTTTGCGCACGCGCACCCACATCGTTCGGACGGAGGGGGAGCAGCTGGACAACGCAGGCACGCGCACGCAAGACCCGCCACCATAAACAGTGGCAGGTCATCACGTTAAACTTCGGGGGTTGCCCCTCAGCTTATCGCGAATTTCAACAGTTTGATGGCTGCAAAGTCAGACACATCGCCGCCCACGCGCTTGGTTGCATAAAACAACACATGCGGCTTGGCCGAAAACGGATCACGCAGGATGCGCAGATCAGGACGCTCGGCAACCGTATAACCGGCCCCAAAATCACCGAAAGCAATCGCCGTCGCATCAACCGCAATATCCGGCATGTCCTCGGCAATCAAAACACCATAGCCCATCAATCGTGCAGGCTCACCGGCTGCCAATCCGTCAGACCACAGGAAACGGCCGTCCGCATCCTTCATCTTGCGCACCGCACCGGCAGTTTTGGAATTCATCACAAACGTCGCGCCGGCCCGGTACCGCGCTCCCAGCGCGTAAACCAGATCAACAATCGCATCCGCCTGATCTGTGGCGTTAAAATCACCCGCCGCACCTGTGGCCACATAGCCCAGACTGCCCCAGGTCCAGGACCCGTCATCAACAGCTGTGTAGTTCAAAAACCCGGTTGGTTTATCCACCCCGTCACCGGAAATGAACGCACCACCCTCGGCCCGGGCAAACTTGTCTGCAACCCGCGTGGCCAGCCAGCCTTCAACGTCAAACGCACTGTCATCCAGCAACCGCTGCGAGGCTTTTGGCAAGGCTGAAAGCTCGTGCAGCGGAATGGAAATCCGGTCAATCTGCGGCGTGCCGGTTTCACCCGTTGCCGCCGTCTCAGACGCCCAGCCTGACCCGATATCGGTGTGATCCACCAACACATCATACGCCGTCGACTCGACCTCCACCACATTGGCAATCGCCCGTATAGAGGACGCATCACGCAAAACACCGGCAATATGATCCGCCGTTTGCGGATCCACCAGATAGCCGCCATCCGCCGATACCGTGGTGGACAGCGCTTTTTCCTCAATGGCCAAACCACGCAAGGCGTCGTCATCGCCAGAGCGCAGATAGGCCCCAAAAGCCTTCTTGTGCGGTGCATCCACTTCTGCCGCAATTGACAATGCGGGACGCTTGGCAGTCATAGTCTTTCGATCAATCATGGTTAAACGATCTTCCTGTGTTTGAATTTTCGACTTAATGTCGGCCTGAAAATTGTTGAAATCACTTAAAAATCCAGCCAGGGCCGTTTTCACTTCCATCGCCGGGTTGACGCCGGAAACGGATTTGACCGCCCGGCTGTTGGTCTCAGTTTTCGTCATCAGATAATCCTGCTTTCTTGATGAAAATATTAGGCTAAATCACACCATCATGGTGCGGGCTTCTTCAAAAGCGTCCGCCAGCTGCAACATCAGATCATCCGCCTTGGCATCCGCAACGCCGCCGACCCGTGCCTCCGGCAGCATTGGAAAGGTCACCAACGACACCTCCCAAAGCTCCAGTTCATGCAAGAGCCTGTGACCCTTGGCATCTTTTTCCGCCCGTACCGTCCGATAGCCAATCGACAGCCCGTCAATTGCCCCCGCCTGCACCAGCGCCAGCGCCTCGGCCCCCTTTTGCACGTCGGTCAAAAAACGGCCCCGCACAAACAGCCCCTTGGCATCCTCTCGCACCTCGTCCCAAATGCCAATCGGTTGCGCCGGATCATGTTGCCACAGCATCTTGACCGCCCGCGCCTTGGATTTCAGCGCCGCAAGCGAGGCCCCGTAAGCGCCTTTCTTAACCACATCGCCACCCTGATCCCGATGGCCAAAAACAGAGGCATAACCGGATATTTCACCGGTTTTCTCAACCCCGATCCCCTCTTCAAACCGGCAAAACTTGGTCTCAAGCCCCAGGTGCGCATATCCATACAACATCATGTTATCCTTCATAAATTCGTAAACTGCATCAGGCCCAGCGCGCCCTGGGTCAAAATAAACCCAACCACCCCGTAAACCGCCAGCCACAACCGACGGTCCAGCCGTTCAAGCATGTTTTCAATGGTCTGCAAGCGCCGCTCCAAACCATCCCACCGGGCATCGAAAATCTTCTCATGCGCCTCAATTTGCACTGCCGCCTTTTCAAACGGTTCGTACAGATACCGCGATCCCGCGCCCCGCTTGCGCTCATTCATCGGCAACCGCCGGCAACCCCAGCAACCGCCGCTTCTCGCCATCGCTCAAAAACGTCGCTTCCGTCACCCGCTTCCACCTTGCCGCGCGTTCAACCGAAAGCGCCGGTATCCCATCCAGATCCGGGCTTAACGCCACTGCTTCCCCCAAAAATCCGCCCAGCCAATTGGAAATCGTTGCCGTCACCTTGGTGGCCAGCGGCAGCACCGTGAGGCGGTAAAACGCCCGATGCGCCTCGGCATAATTCGCGTAAGTCGCATCCCCCGGCAGCCCCAGCAACATCGGTGGCACCCCAAAGGCCAACGCCACTTCGCGTGCCGCACTTTCCTTGGTTTTCTGAAATTCCATATCACTCGGTGAAAACCCCATGGGTTTCCAGTCAAGCCCGCCTTCCAGCAGCATCGGACGCCCGGCATTGGCCGCACCCTGATGATAACTCTCCATCTCTTCCAGCAGGCGGTCATACTGATCACTCCCCAGCCGCCCCTGCCCGTCAACGCCCTTGTAAACAATCGCCCCGGATGGCCGTGCCGCATTATCCAGCAACGCCTTGCTCCATTTAGACGCCGCGTTGTGCACGTCAAGCGCCGCGGCCGCCGCCTGAATGGGTGACAATCCGTAATGATCGTCCTGCGGATGAAAACTCCGCAAATGACAGATCGGTGCCAGATCACCGGTCATATCAAACCGGTGCTTGCGCCCGCTCACCACATATTCATAGGCCACCGGCCACCCGTCCGCGCCTGGCACCAATGACATGCGGTCCGAGCGCAGCACATGCAACTCAGCAGGCAGGCCGGACGCACCAACGACCGCTTCCAAATACCCGTTGCCACTCAACAACAACTGCCCAAACAGGTTCTCCAGCAAATCACTCCGCGCCTGCGCCCCATTGGGCCGGGCCAGCAGCGCCAAAACCGGATGGTTCTCAAACCGGCGCTTTTCGTCCTGTAAAACCAACGGCAACGCGCTGGCGGCTTCCGCAATCATTTTCACACAGCGAAAACCAACTGGATTGCCGCTAAATCCAACCCGCATCATCGAGGCCGTATCGCGCGGCGACCACGCCACCCGCCCGGCCCCGTGAAAGGCAATCAAAGGCCCGGTGGCCGAGGCCTTAACCTCTTTCGCGCCACTCTTTTCACTTTGAAAAAACCGAAATCCCATTTCAGGTAAGCTCCTGTAATACTTCAAATTTAATTAAAATTGTCGGCTTCATCTTTGCGAAAATACTCCCGCCGGAGGCAACTATAATCGCCTCAAAGCGCTCGCACCCGCGGCACCCGCAAGGCCGCCATCGGGTCCAGCATCAAATCAGTCAGCGCCCACACCAGCGCGTCCACCCGGTCCGGACTGCCCTGCCCCAAAAACCCGTGCGGTGTCATCTCACACATCTGATCTTCAAGCGCCCCCAGCCCCCGCACATGCTTAACCCGCCCCTGCTCGTACAAAGCCGCCACCGGTTCCGCCCGGGCAATTTTACCGCGCGAGGCCCGCACGCCCCGGTAAGCCACCATCGGATCAACGCTGCGAACAACCGTTTCCACCAGATCGCCGCCCTGATTAACCTCTGCCACCAGCCTGTCCGCGCCAAACCTGTGATAAATCTCTACCGCCGCCTCAGCCCAGGCCTGCGGTGACGCCCCGGTCAATGTCTCATCCGCCAAAACGGTTGCCCGCCACTCATGCGGGCCGCCCCGTGCCATAACCCCGGCCACAACAATCCCGCAAGCGTCTGATCCCGCGTGGCTGGTCACCGGCGGATCAACCGCCACCACAACCCGGTCAAATTCGCCCACCGCATCACTGCGCAGCCCGTCTATCAGCCCCTGACGCCACAATGCGCCTTCCGCATCCACCAGCAGTTCGCCGTCAAGCTCCTGACGCCCCAACCGGGTGCCCGCGTATTTCGCCGTCACCTCGCGTAAAAACGAGGCCGCCAAATGGGCCCGGTTGGCAGCAGTCGGTGCTGCGGTTTTCACGGTTGAAGGCGCCGCCAATATCTCTTTCAAAATCGCCACGTTCTTTGGCGTGGTCGTAACCACCTGCTGTGGTACTTCCCCCAGCCGCAGCCCAAACTGCAGCATATCCCAGGCCGCCCGGCCCTTTTTCCACTTCGCCAGCTCGTCCACCCAGGCCGCGTCAAACTGCGGCCCGCGCAGGCTTTCCGGCTCGCTGGCTGAAAACACCTGGGCCACCGCGCCGTTGGGCCAGACCAGCCGCTTGCGTGTCGCTTCCCATTTCGGCCGCCGGTCTTGCGGCGAGCAGGCCAAAATCCCGCTGTCCCCAAAAACCATAACCTCGCGCACCTGCTCGATGGTTTCCCCCACCAGCGCCACCCGCCTTGCAACACCCGCGTCCCGCGGCCTTGCCCCTTCAACGCGGGCACGCACCCACTCAGCCCCGGCTCGGGTCTTCCCGGCACCGCGTCCACCCAGTATCACCCAGGTCCGCCAATCCCCGCTTGGCGCAAGCTGATGCTCCATGGCCCAAAACTCAAACAGCCACGGCAGCGCCAACTTCGCGTTGTCACTCAGGCCCTCCAGAAACGTTTCCACTTCGGCTGGCGTCACGGAGGCAAGCCAATCTGCGCCCAACCTCATCAGCGGCGCTTTCAAGGTCAAGCGCGTATCCATGCACAATTCCCGCGCGTTCCCGGCGACGTTCATCAAGATCCATCTCCAACTTAAATACGGATTGAAAAGCCGCCCAATGACTGCGCACCAAAGTGCCAATCTGCTTTGCATCCAGTTTTTCGCCGTTATCCAAAGCATCCGTAACTTTAAGCAGATGCGCCGACAGCTCGGCATAATGTTTATGCGCCTTGCCAAGTAAAAGCTCGGCGGGTCGATCCCCCGCAGGTTCATTCGATGTCATAGTAATTAAAGCCTACTCATGCTCCGCACGAGACAAACAAAAAAGCGACCCACTGTTGACCAGTGCATCGCTAACCCATTTATTCCAGCTTGAAACAACGTATATGCTAAGGCGTACTGTTTGTCAAGAACTTTCTTTAAAGTTGTAATTTCACTGACCGGACCGCGCCATCAATCACCCCCCTTTCTCTTTGGCCATATATCCACTAATTAAACTTAATCAAGTTCGCTTTAATCACCAACGCAGACTGCAAATGTCCGATAACAATCAAGAAATTCAAAGAAACGCCGGACAGCTCATTCAGATGTTCCAGTCCGGCGACCTTGCCAACGCGCTGGCTTTGGCTGAAACGTTGATTTCGCAGAAACCGGATGTTCCGGTCTATCACAATATTGCCGGTGCAATTCACACAAACGCCGGAAATCTGACCAAAGCCATCAGCAGCTTTAAAACCTCGGTCAAGCTGGACCCGGATTACGCGCAGGCACATAACAATCTCGGCAATGCCTATAAGGCGCAGGACGACCTGAACGCAGCGCTGGCCAGTTATCAGCACGCCATTAAACTTAATCCGGATTTTGAGGATGCCCTGTTTAACGCCGCCCTGTTGCATCAGGATATGGGTGAACCCTCCAATGCTGCCCAACTTTATGAACGTAACCTAAACCTCAACCCGCAATCTGCCTCGGCCCATCGAAATCTGGGCCATATTCGGGCGTCAGAACAGAAATTCGAACAGGCACTGATCCACTTTGAGGCAGCGCTGGCAGCAGACGCGCAGGACCCGCCCACCGTAAATGCCTGTGGCGCGGTCCATCAAGACCTGAACGATCTGGAAACTGCCAGAAAATATTTCTTGCAGGCGCTGGATATTGACGCCGGGTTTGCGCCGGCGCTTTACAATATGGGCGTTCTCGAACAGGCAGAAAATAGCCATGCCCGGGCCCTTGAATATTACCAGTCCGTTTTGGCACTCAGGCCGGATGATGTTCAAACGCTCGTCAACGCGGGTGTTGCCAATCTGGAAAAAGGCGATGCAGACAGAGCAAAGGATTTTTTCAGCAAAGCCATCGACGTGAATGCCCGCGTGGGCGGGGCGCATTACAATTTCAGCCAGATCCACGACTATACCAAGGATGACGCGCATATCCGTCAGCTGCAAACACTGTTTGCAGACCTGGCTCTGCCGGTTTCAGACAAGGAACAGATTGGATTTGCGCTGTCAAAGGCATTTGATGATATCGACAGCACTGAACAGGCATTTGAAATTGTAAAAACCGCAAATGCGCTTCACCGCGACCAAAATCCTTATGAAATATCTGACGATAACGCGCTTTTTGAGGCCATAAAAATCGCTTTTGAAACCGCTGAAAAGGTGACCGCACCTGCCGTTGGCGATGTCACCCCGGTGTTTATCGTGGGCATGCCACGTTCAGGCACAACGCTGGTTGAACAGATTTTGGCCAGCCACAGTCAGGTTCATGGAGCGGGCGAAATCACCAGCCTTCAGACCGCGCTTGCGCCGGAGCTAACCAAAGGCGGTCAATTTGCCTGGTCGTCCGGCAAACCGACACTCAATCTGCAACGGCCAGACAAGGTTGCCGCGTCCTACCAGTCCGCACTGGCCAACCTGGGGGCGACGGAACGAACCATCACGGACAAACTGCCTCTTAATTTCAGATGGATAGGCTTTATACTTGCCGCCATGCCAAACGCAAAAATTCTGCATATAGCAAGGCATCCCACTGCCGTGTGCTGGTCAAATTTCCGGCGCCGCTTCAGTGCGAACGGGCATCAATTTGCCTATGATCTGGGCGATCTGGCCGCTTATTTTCGCCTGTATCAGGACCTTATGAAATACTGGAACAAAAAGCTGCCCGGCCAAATTCTGAATATCTCTTACGAAGAGCTGACCCGCGCGCCTGAACCCACTGTGAAGGAAATGCTGCAATATTGCGATCTTGAATGGGATGCTGCCTGTCTGAACTTTCACAATTCATCCAGAATTGTAAAAACGGCCAGTTCCCTGCAGGTCCGGCAAAAAATTTACACCGGAAGTTCGGAAAGCTGGAAAAAATATACGCCCTACCTGGCCCCGATTATTGCATTGCAAAACGGCCGCTACCCGGAATAGTCAGTCGTTTTTTGCGGCCTTGCGCTCTGCCTCGATCCGCCGCCAGGCCCTTACATTTTTGTTGTGCTCGCCGATCGTTTCTGCAAACGCATGCCCTCCGGTCCCGTCCGCCACAAAGAACACAAAATTCGTCGTTGCCGGATTCAGCGCCGCCTCAATCGCCTGCTTGCCCGGGTTGGCAATCGGTGTCGGCGGCAATCCATCAATCAAATAGGTGTTATATTCCGTCTTCTTTCGCAGCTCGCTGAGGTACAGCCCACGCCCCAAAACCCCTTTGCCCTTGGTGATCCCGTAAATCACCGTCGGGTCCGTCTGCAGCCGCATCCCCCTGTTCAGCCGGTTGATAAATACGGAAGAGACGATTTCGCGCTCAGACTTGACGCCGGTTTCTTTTTCAATGATCGACGCCAGCGTCAGCGCTTCATCCGGGCTGACCAACGGCAGATCATCCGCCCGCAAGGCCCAGGCCTCGGTAATGATCTTATGCTGGGCAAGGGTCATCCGCCGGATCAGCGACGCGCGCGTGTCACCCTTGGAAATTGAATAGGTATTGGGGGCCAGCGACCCTTCGGGTGGAATTTCAGAAATTTCTCCGGTCAGCAAAGGCTGCTCCAGCAAATGCGCCACAATCTGAAAACTGGTCCAGCCCTCGGGCAAAGTCACCTGATAGGCCAGCGCCTTTCCGGACGTCACCAGATCCAAAACATCTTTCATCGACGCATAGGCCGGGATTTTATACTCGCCAAACTTCAGATTTTGCTCATCACCGGAATACCGCGCTGCCATCCTGAAGATCATGCCGCTCGAAATCAGACCATCGTCTTCAAGCCGTTCAGAAACCCCTTGCAACCGATCACCGGACTTCACCTCAAAAACCACGTCCTCAACGACTGCGCCCGGTTTTTCCATCTGGGTCTGACCCCAGGCAATCAATCCACCCATAAACATCATCGCCACAATCAGCAGCGTCAGGGCGTTTGATGCAAAATGCCGTATCACCTAGATTTTCCCGTCCACTTTCCTGAACACCACACTGGCATTGGTACCGCCAAATCCAAACGAGTTGGATATTGCCACATCAATCTTGCGTTTCACAGCCACTTTAGGCGCCAGATCCATCACATTTTCCGCAGGCGCGGCGTCAAGGTTCAATGTTGGCGGGGCCACCTGATCGCGAATGGCCAGCATGGTAAAGCATGCTTCAACCGCACCAGCCGCACCCAGCAAATGCCCGATAGAGGATTTTGTCGAAGACATTGTTGCTTGCGCCGCCGCATCGCCAAGCAACCGGCTTACTGCGGACAGTTCAATTGTGTCAGCCATCGTGGATGTTCCGTGCGCATTCACGTAATCAACGTCCGCCGCAGCAATTCCCGCCCGTTTCAGTGCCGCTTCCATTGCCCGAAAGCCACCGTCACCATCAGCCGCCGGTGCCGTTATGTGATAGGCATCGCCGGACAATCCATAGCCGATCACCTCTGCGTACACTTTCGCGCCCCGGGCCTTGGCATGCTCATATTCCTCCAGCACCACAATGCCCGCACCCTCGCCCATCACAAATCCGTCGCGATCCGCGTCCCACGGTCTGGACGCAGACTTTGGATCATCAGACCGGGTTGTAGACAGCGCTTTGCAGGCGTTAAATCCGGCAATCCCCAATTCACAAATCGGTGCCTCGGCACCACCGGCAATCATCACATCGGCATCATCCAGCATGATCAGCCGGGCCGCATCGCCAATGGCATGCGCGCCGGTGGAACACGCGGTCACAACCGCATGGTTTGGGCCTTTAAATCCAAACCGAATAGAAATCTGGCCGGAACACAGATTAATCAACGAACCGGGAATAAAAAAAGGTGACACCCGCCGCGGTCCGCTCTCTTTTAAAGTAAGCGCGGTGTCAGAAATCGTCTGCAACCCGCCAATACCAGAGCCAACCATAACGCCCGTGCGCAACCGCTGCGCTTCGCTTTTCGGCGTCCAGCCTGCATCGTCAACCGCCTGTGTGGCTGCCGCCATCGCGTATAAAATGAAATCATCGACTTTGCGCCGGTCTTTTGACTCCATCCAGTCATCCGCGCAAAAAGTACCGTCAGTACCATCACCCAGTGGAATTTCACAGGCATAGTCTGTTGCCAGATGCGCAGCGTCAAACCGAGAGATTGTGCCAGCCCCGGACTGCCCCGCCAACAGCCTGGACCAGGTTTCCGAAACACCGCACGCAAGCGGTGTAACCATGCCCATTCCTGTAACGACAATTCGCCGCATGTTTCACCTCTGCCCCGGGTATTTTATGCCCGCTAGTTACACGAAATCCCGTGACCTGGGCAAGCCACCCTGTCCGCGACAGTTGCGCAGAATTGTTTCGCCCAATAACTGTTGATTGGTGCGATGCACCGGTCAGATAAATTCCGCAACTTTCTCGGGTCTGGGCTGAGCCAGATCCAAAACCTCAGCCAGATCAACAGATTTATTGAACAGTGCCCGGCCGACAATGGCCCCGGCGATGTTGCGCACATATTTCAACCGGGAAACGTCATCGGCGCTTTTGACCAATCCGCTGGCAATTACCGGTGCCCGCGCCGCATCGGCAAAGGCGGTGATATGGGCCAGCGAGGCCTCGCCGTTTTCCATATCCGCGTCAATATCCGTGAACAAAACACCGGCCAGGGGTTCCGAATTAAACGCCTTGATAAAATCAACCGCCGAAAAAACACTGGCAGAACGCCAGCCGTCGGTCATGACCTTACCCTGCCAAACATCCACAGCCAAAACGATCTGATCCGGAAATGAATGCGCGGCGGTTTTTAGGAACGTCGGGTTTTGCACGGCCGCCGTCCCAATCACCATGCGCCCGGCGCCGACGTCCGCCCATTCCTCTACATGCTCCATCGTTTTGATACCGCCACCCACCTGCACCGGCAGATAGGCGCCCCGAATGATATCTATAACTTTTTCACGGCTGTCGTCCTTGCCCACAACCGCGTCAAAATCGGTGACGTGCATCCACGCGGCACCTGTCTCGCTAAACTCACGTGCTTTTTCGACCGCATCAACGTGCCAGACCTGCGGCTGATCGATGTTACCTCTGGTCAGGCTGACACAACACCGGTTCTGCAATTCGATGGTTGGATAGATAATCACTGAAACCCCCCGCCTTACTGATCTTAAGCGCCTTACGACGAAAAATATTGAACAGAGTGCGCATTTTCGTCGTGCGGATCAAATAAAGCGACCCGCATATATTTGTAGGAACGCACTCATAAGACGATTTTTGCAGGCTTAAGTCAAATCAACCGTCAAAACAGAAACGGCACCCCAAGGGATGCCGCGTAACTGAACTGTCAGGTTTTAAGCTTAAGAGGCTTCGGTTATGAACTTCACCGCATCGCCAAAAGACTGGATCGTCTCCGCCGCATCGTCCGGGATTTCGATGGCGAATTCCTCTTCAAATGCCATCACCAATTCAACGGTATCCAGGCTGTCTGCACCCAGATCATCGATAAAGGACGCGCCTTCGGTCACTTTGGCTTCGTCAACACTCAGGTGCTCTACAACGATCTTTTTAACGCGATCTGCGATGTCGCTCATTTTGTAATCCTCATAATTGCGGGAACAAATCCCGTTAAACTCTGGCCGCGCTGCTTGTTTGGCGACATTTTAACCCGTGGCGGGCGTAACCGCCAGAACAGGATCGTCCCACTGGCAAATCTGTGCCGCGCTATAGCACACTCCTTGGCAATGGCAAATGGTTTCACGCGCGCCACAGCCGATCCCTAAATCATGGCCATTCCACCGTTCACATGCAAGGTTTGCCCGGTCACATACCCTGCTTCCTCGGACGCCAAATACAAAACCGCAGAGGCAATTTCAGTTGATTCACCCATTCGCTTGGCAGGTATTGAACCCAAAATTCCCGATTTTTGATCATCCGTCAGCTTTTCGGTCATTGCGGTTGTTATAAATCCCGGGGCCACACAGTTAACCGTAATCCCCCGCGATGCCACCTCATAGGCCAAAGATTTGGACATCCCCACCATACCCGCCTTTGAGGCGGCATAATTCGCCTGTCCCGGATTGCCCGTCGTGCCAACCACCGACGAAATATTCACAATCCGGCCCCAGCGCGCTTTCATCATGCCGCGCAGCACGCCACGACACAGACGCATGGTCGAGGTCAGGTTGATCTCCAGCACGCTGTCCCATTCCTCGTCTTTCATGCGCATGAATATGTTGTCTTTGGTAACACCTGCGTTGTTCACCAAAATGTCCAAACCGCCCATCGCCTCTGTGGCCTGCGCCGGTAATGCCGCAACCGCCCCGGCGTCGCCAAGATTGCACGGCAAAACAAACGCCCGCTCTCCCAATTGCCCAGCCAGTGCCTCAAGCGGCTCAAGGCGGGTTCCGGACAGGGCAACACTTGCGCCAGAGCTGTGCAAAGCGGCGGCAATCGCCCCGCCAATTCCACCCGAAGCGCCGGTTACCAGCGCCGTTTTTCCCGTTAAATCAAACATCAGCTTTCCTTCTTTGTCTGCAAAATCCAGCTTTACTCTGTCACCAGCCCGTATTTTTCCACATCGTCAGACGTCATGAAATACATCCCGTCTGACGGTGCCGCTGACAATGTGAACCAGTAAAATGCAGTACTGCCCAGCATTGCCGCTATATAGTCTTTTGTTAAGTCATGTTCTGCCGAGTCGCGCGGCAAATCCGCGCCGTCAACGGTATTGTCCGTCCATGAATGTACGCCAAGCACCGCCCCGGCCTCTATTGTCCGCCGGACACCGGCCAAAAATAAGTCCACGCCGCCTGACTGAATATTGCTCTGAGCAGTCAAATGCGTATTCAGCCCCAGCTCGCGAACATAATAGCCCAATTTTATGTTCACATCATCATCGATGGACCCCAAAACTTCGCCTTGTACCAAGGTTGTAATCTGGGGATTCTCAGCAATCACCTCAGAAAACTGCCGGTACGACTTTGCATTTATAATCCCGTCCAACATCACAACGTCGCCGTTTACAACCAACCGCATGGTGCGGATATTGTTCAGTCCAAATTCTAAAGTATTCTGAATTCCGACGATGCCAATCACCAGCATCAGCAGGGCAGCTACCCCCGCGCTGTAAATGGCGAATTTTTTCATTTGCTAGCTCAAAGCTTCAGCAGCAGCCGTCACATCTGCCGGGGTACCAACAGCCTTGCAGGTGATCGCCCGGTCAATGCGCCGAACCATACCGGTCAGTGCCCGCCCGGCACCGATCTCAAATATTTCGCTCACCCCATTTGCCGCCATCCACATCACACTTTCACGCCAGCGCACAGAGCCTGTGACCTGTTTGACCAGTAAAGACCTGATCTCGTCAGGATTGGTCACCGCCTGCGCACTTACATTGGCCACCAGCGGAATGCTTGGTGCGGAAATCTCTACATCGGCCAGTGCCCCTTGCATTAGTTTCGCCGCCGGTTCCATCAAGGCACAGTGAAACGGTGCCGATACCGGCAGCAATATTGCCCGTTTGGCCCCTTTGGCTGTTGCAATTTCCAAAGCCCGTTCAACAGCCGATTTGTGCCCCGAAACCACCACCTGCGCCGGATCATTGTCATTGGCCGCCTGACAAACCTCGCCCTGCGCCGCCTCTGTGGCAACTTCAGCCGCCGCCGCAAAATCAAGCCCGATCAATGCCGCCATTGCGCCAACGCCCACCGGCACAGCGTCCTGCATGGCTTTGCCTCGAATTTTCAGCAACCTGGCGGTATCTGATAGGCTGATCGCACCTCCGGCGCATAGGGCAGAGTATTCGCCAAGCGAATGCCCGGCCACGAAATTCACTGCAGAGTTTTGAACCCCCGCCGCCAACAACGCCCGAAACGCGGCAATTGACGTTGCCATCAGCGCCGGTTGCGCATTTTCCGTCAACGTCAGCTCGGCCAAATCCCCGCCCCAGATCATCCCGGACAGATTTTGCCCCAAAGCCGCGTCAACCTCATCAAAAACCGCTTTTGCCGCCGGAATTTCATCGGCCAATGCCTTGCCCATGCCAATGGCCTGGGCCCCCTGACCCGGAAAAACGAATGCTGCTGACATTTAAACCGCCCCCAATTAATTTCAGGCGGGTGTAGCCGCCCCGGGCAGACTCGTCCAGATCAAACCCCCACACATTCACTATGGGACGGCCTAATCGGCGTGAACTTCCTCTTCGCCGTCCGGCTCAAAGGACGTAACAATTTCATAGTCGGAAATAAAAGCGGCGATATCGTTGCTTAGGTTCTCCACGCCGTCCGAAACCGTGCCCATCACCGCAATCCCAAGTGTGATGCTCGCTGACATCATGACAACCATTTC
>CAYZQS010000031.1:0-2740 GCA_964480735.1 uncultured Rhodobacterales bacterium | reverse complement strand
TCATCGCCGCTGACATCATCAAACGAATCAAACCAGTTGTCACCGTTGGCCTGTACAATCGCCTGAAACCCGCCAACCTCTGTTGAAACGTCTTCGCTTAAATCGGAAACGCCACCTGAAATGCTGCCAAGCACCGCCAGACCGATCCCAACGGACGCCCCGATGATACCCACGATATCGACCGTCACCGCACCGGCGTCATCTTCGATAAATTCAACAATATATTCGGTTGGCATCAGCTTTACAGCGTCGGACTCAAACGATTTTTCATTCCCGCTAAGTTGTTTTTTCGCTTCTGGTTTCTTCATTTCTAGGTCCAAACCAATTTTTTCGGCCAGCAGCCCGTTCGCAGATTTAGTTAACAATTTTTGACCAGCCAAATAGGGCGGAATTGTGATCAGGGCGTGAAAATTGGATGTTTCTTGCCAAAAATGTGGCGACAAAAACCACTTTTTCGCTGCGATTGTTTACGCTTTTGGGACAAAGTAACTTTCCGGCTGCTGGCGATGCACAGAAACGCGCAGTATACGGGCGCCGGATCGGTATCAAACGCCCGCTCGAATATTGAATTCCGCTTGCACAGCTGACCCAAACCGCTATAACGCCCCATCTTCCGTAAACAACACCCACGCGGATGCCTCTCGTATGCGGCCTGCGGAAGTATTTGGGCCGTCATTTTGAAGCACGCTGAAAAAGGAATAAGCAATGTCTCTTTACGAGCATGTTTTTATTTCGCGTCAGGATTTATCCAACACCCAGGCCGAAGAACTGGTGGAACATTTTGGCGGGATCCTCGCTGAAAACGGTGGAAAAGTCGTGGAAAGCGAATACTGGGGCCTGAAAACCATGGCCTATAAAATTAACAAAAACCGCAAGGGTCACTACAGCTTCATGCGTTCAGACGCCCCGGCTGTTGCCGTGCACGAGATGGAGCGCCTGATGCGCCTGCACGATGACGTCATGCGGGTTTTGACCATCAAGGTCAAAGCCCACGAAGAAGGCCCATCCGCCGTCATACAAGCCAAAAATTCACGCGACGAGCGCGGCTCTCGCCCGCCCCGCCGGTTCTAGGGAAAGGACTTATCTCATGGCCAACAAACCATTTTTCCGCCGTCGCAAGTCCTGCCCGTTCACCGGGGACAATGCGCCAAAGATTGACTATAAAGACGTGAAACTGCTGCAACGCTACGTGTCGGAACGCGGCAAGATCGTGCCCTCACGCATCACCGCAGTTTGTGCCAAAAAGCAACGGGAACTGGCCCGCGCCATCAAACGCGCGCGTTTTCTGGCCCTGTTGCCCTACGCGGTTAAGTAAGGAGAAACCAAAATGGATGTCATCTTACTTGAACGGATTGCCAAGCTTGGCCAGATGGGCGACGTGGTAAGCGTCAAACAGGGGTTTGCCCGCAACTTTTTGTTGCCCCAGGGCAAGGCTCTGCGGGCCAACGAGGCCAACAAGACCCATTTTGAAAGCCAGAAAGCCCAGCTTGAAGCCACCAATCTGGAAGCCAAAGGCGAAGCAGAAGCCATTGCCGCAAAACTGGACGGTCAGCAGTTTATCGTTATTCGCTCGGCTTCTGACGCCGGATCGCTTTACGGGTCTGTCTCAAATCGTGATACTGCCGAAGCAGCCACGGCCGGTGGTTTTACAATTGATAAAAAGCAGTTCAGCCTTGATCGCCCGATCAAAGAGCTTGGCCTGCATTCGGTAACGGTCAATCTGCACCCCGAAGTGGAATGCAAAGTCACCATCAACGTGGCCCGCTCGGAAGAAGAGGCAGAACTGCAGTCTTCCGGTAAGTCCATTCAGGAACTGGCCGCCGAAGCGGAAGCAGAGGCAGAGTTTGAAATCGCCGAACTGTTTGACGATATGGGCGCTGCCGCAATGGAAGAGATCGAAGGCGAAAATGCCGACGACAACGAACCTGTTGATGTGGCCGAAGACAGTGCTGAATCCGACGATCAGCCGGAGGCGGAAACGGAAGACAAATAGTCTTCCAGGCAAACAAATAGAAGCCGCCGCAAAGCAATTTGTGGCGGCTTTTTTTTGCTATGAACTGTTCACTAAAAGTTTTTTGGGCTTTTCACAGCATTGGCGTATCATCGCGCATGTTACAGTCAAGCAAAGGATCGTTCCATGCGTTTCGCCCTAAACACAACCGCCGCAATCGCGGTCATCCTTTTCCCGTCCGGCGTGTTCGCTGTGGGTTCACAGGACACCAAACCACCCACGCCAACCCAAACCACCGTTGAATGCGAAGACGGCCAGATTTGGGACGAAAAGACTGAAAAATGCGTGGTGCCCAAAGACGCGCATCTGGATGATGACAAAATTTACAACACCGCACGCGAACTTGTCTATGACGGCCAGTACGAATTCGCGATTTCGGTTCTTTACCTCGCCGAAAACCGCAATGACCCGCGTATCCTGAATTACCTTGGTTTTGCCAACCGCAAGGCGGGTCGTGTGGAGGTTGGCATGGGATATTACCGTCAGGCCATCCAGATTGATCCGGATTACATTCTGGCGCGGTCCTATATGGGGCAATCGCTGCTCAATCAGGGCAAGATCAAAGAGGCGCGTTTGCAGCTAAAGGAAATCCAGGCCCGGGGCGGACGCGGAACCTGGGCCGAAGAAGCGCTTTATAAGGCTTTGCACGGAACCGGCCAAGCGGGCGACTATTAATTCCACGCAAATCCCGGGCGGTTAAAGTCAGATCCAAACGTCGGCAGTAAGGCA
>CAYZQS010000030.1:10965-28206 GCA_964480735.1 uncultured Rhodobacterales bacterium | reverse complement strand
CCTGCGTGAATGTCCATGAAACCGCGGTGGAAAATTCCTTGCATCATGACCGGTGCATCGAAAGGGTTTAACATGCGGGAAAAACTGTGAACCGGCGAGCGAAGCCCCAAAACCGGCCGCAGCTCGATCAGTTCGCGTAGTTTCGGACTTAGAACTTCAAGCGGAGTATAAGAAAAATTGCGCGCTGCCAGATGGTCGGCGGCTTCTGACAGGGAACCGGCGATCGGCAGACCAAGGGCCTGCAACGTTTCGCGGGTATAAACCCGGCCCGGTGTATGGCCGCCGGTGCCGTGCATGAAAACCTTATATCCGGCACCAGCCAATGTGAGTGCTGAAAGTATGAACCACGGAAGCTGTATGCGTTTGCCAGCATAGGATGACCAGTCAACATCAACATCAGGAATCACGTCAGGAAATTCCATGACCGCCCGCGTGCCAAGCGTAAATCCGGCAATCTCTTCCGGGGTTTCTTCTTTTAAGCGCAGCAACATCAAAAATGCGCCGATCTGTTCAGGAACCGCCTGACCGCGCAGGATCATTTCCATGCTTTCGGTGGCTTCTTCCAGGGTCAGGGAACGCACTTTGGTTTTGCCACGCGCCAAAATGGCGATGAAACGTGAAAAAGGGTGGGCTTTTTGCATCGGTGCTATGGTCCGTAGGGCTTGGCCAGGCTATGCAGTGTATTTTTCAGAGGTCAACGTTCGCATCCGCCAGCGACAAAGGCAATATCCGCAGGATTTTCAGACCCACGCCGGTGATCATCAACGCCAATGCAACGCCGCCCAGACCAAGGGCAAACTCCAGATAGCTGGGTGCGTAGCTGCTGATCCCGCCGTCAAAGAAACTGCTGGAAACCTCATACCCCGGGAAAATCTCCAGCGGATAGGCCTGTCCGCCAATGACGATCACATACAACTGTGCCAGCCCGCCCAGCAGGATCAGCACTGAAGCGACGATTGTAGACGCGGGTTTGACACCGCCGGTTGGATGGAAAATCATGATCAGTGGAATGACGCCGCCAATCAAAACCTGCCCGATCCAAAACAGCTGTGTGTAAATACCGCCGTCAGCCAGAATAAACCGCTCGATCCCCGCGTGCTCTGCCACATACATGTTTGAAAGATGCTGGACAGCCGTGAAGTACAAAACAACCGCCGCGAAAATACCCAGCAACCGACCCATGCGGTTCAACAGTTTTTCACCAAAGGCGCGGCCGGTCAGTTTGCAAACACCGGTGGCAACCAAAATGAAAACCGCCAGCCCCAAAGCAAATGACATGGCAATGAACAACGGTGCCATGATTGCCGCGTCATAAGCGGTTCGCGCCACCAGCCAGCCAAAGATCGACCCGGTGCCGGTGGTCAGCGCGAGGCGCCACAAAAAGGCGACGGTGCCGACGACTTTTACAGCCAAGGGCGGCATGCCACGGGCCATCTGCACAAACAGATAGACACCGACAACGCCAAAAAAACCGGTATACAGATAGATATTCCACGCGAAAATCGATTTGAAGTTATACTTGGTCATGGCCACAATCAACCGGTCCGGCCGCCCCAAATCCAGCACCAAAACCGCCAGTCCACCAGCCAGCAACGCCAGAGCCAGCAACGCCGACAGTCGTGCCAGAGGCTTATAAGGCGTTTTACCAAAGACTGAGGCAATCGAGGCCACGTTCAAAGCACCCGATGCGGCGACGATCAAAAAGATCGCAAACACATGCGGCAGGCCCCAAACAATCTGGTTGTTCATGCCGGTCACGATGTGGCCGTGGTGTTCAATAAACAGAACCGCCAGTCCGGCAGCGGCAATAAACGCCGCCAGCAATATTGCCAGTTGCCAAACACCCCTGGTGGCAGCGATCTCGCGGTAAATCGTGCGTTCCATAGCTTGCCCGCCTTACAGGTTCTGATAGCGAACGCCGGGGTTTAACCCCAGATCGGCCCGCAATGCTGTGGATTGATAAGTCGCAACCTGTTTGGCGATTTCGCTTTCAGGATCGTTCAGATCGCCAAACAGCATGGCACCATTGCCCGTGGCGTCGCAGGCCTCAACACAGGCGGGCGTGCCACCCTTATCCACCCGGTGCACACAAAGCGTGCAGCTTTCAACCGTGCCCTTGCCGCGCGGGGAATAGGATTTCTGATCCGTCAGCGGCTCGTGCACAAAGGATCGCGCCTTGTAGGGGCAGGCCATCATACAATACCGGCAGCCGATACAGGTGTGTTTGTCCACCAGAACGATCCCGTCCACCCGCTTGAATGACGCGCCCGTGGGGCAGACATCAACACAGGGCGGGCTTTCGCAGTGCTGGCACATCACCGGCAGCGAAACCTCGTGTCCGTTTGCCTTGTCCACCAAATCAATTTTGCGGATCCATTGCGCGTCGGTTTCCGGATGCCCGGTATCCTGCCAGCCGTGTTCTTTGGAACAGGCTGACACACAAGCGGTACAGTCTTTACTGCATTTGTTGACGTCAATCAGCAGGCCATAGCGTTTTGCGGCGTCTGCCGGGGCAGCGTCGGCTTTGGCTCCATAGGCCATCAGCGTCACACCCGGGGCCAGAACAATGGTGGCAGCGGCACCACTTTGCAAAAAGTCCCGGCGGGACATTTCACTGGGCTTCTTTGGAATTTTCAAGGCAGGTAACTTCATTCTTCCACCTTTTTCAAATAGGCGGCAATGTCAGCCGCGTCTGCCTCATCAGGCTTCAGCCGTGCCAAAGACGCAGCGTCGGGCTTAGAATTGTGGCATTGAAAGCAATCAATCTTAACCGCCGCATAATCGTGGCACACCCGACAGAAATGCTGATCGCTTTCAACAGAAACAGGCATTGCGTCCGGGCCTTCCACGGCGTGGCAGGTCAGGCATTCGGCCAGCGAATAGCTGATCTCGCGGTCGCCGTTTCTCATGGTCAGATCGCGGTCGTGGATCAGCAGGTCCATATGGTTAACCCGCATGAAAAGATTGCCCTCAGGGTGGGGTTTGCCAAACGCCGGCTTTGGCACCACCGGATAGATGTCTTGCGCCACCATTGGACCGGCAAGCAAGGCAAATCCAAGCAGAACTAAAGACAGCAGCCGTAACATCTTTACTCTCCAAGGCCCATCTTGATGTACCCCGACGGGCAAACATCTGCGCAAATATGGCAGCCGATACATTTGGTGTAATCCGTATCTACATAGCGCCCAACCGTGCGGTCTTTCTTGTTTATGCGAAACACCGCGTCCTGCGGGCAGTAAATTATGCAGTTGTCACATTCAAAGCACATGCCGCAAGACATGCAGCGCTCGCCCTCTTTTTGCGCCTGCTCTTCTGAATAGGCGATGATGCGCTCTTCAAAGTTGCCAAGAACGCTGTCGCCTTCGATATGCACTTCGTCACGAACCTCACGCTTAACAAACGGGAAGTGTCCTTTGAACAATTCATGGTGCGGAATGATCTGGCTGGCAGAGCGGTCTTCGTAATTGTGAACCGTATAGTCCTGCGTATCAGTGCCGCGGGTTGCAATATGGTCAAACGGCGATGGATCTTTGCCGCGCTGGTGCAGTTCGTTCAGCAGGTTAAAGTGATGTACGTCCACCTTTGGGCGTTTGGCGATATCGCCGTCGTCCAGATAATCGGTGATCGTTGCCGCTGCGATGCGCCCGTGGCCAATGGCTGTGGTCAGCAGATGCGGTTTTATGATGTCACCACCGGCAAAATGCTTGTCGCTGCCCTTCACCTGATAACCACCGGCGATATCGATAAAGCCGCGACCGTTATCAAGGCTTTCAACACCCGTCAGATCACCGGACTGTCCGATGGCGGAAATGATGATGTCACACGCAATCTCAAACTCTGTGCCTTCGATCGGTTCCGGCACATTGCCCTTCATTTCGCATTCGCACATTTTCAGTGCAATCGCCTTGCCATCAGCCCCCTTGATAACCTCCAGCGGCATGACGCTGCCGCGAATGTCGACACCTTCGCGTTTGGCGTCTTCACGCTCGTGCTCTGCCGCTGTCATCTGCTCAATTGGGAACAGTGATGTCAGCGTCGCTTTCATGCCTTCGCGCGACAGGCTGCCCGCCACATCATGAGAGGTAAAATCAATGACCGAACCGGAAGGGTGCTCTGTTTCCGCGACATTGGTGATGTGGCCCAAACGACGGGCAACCGATGCCACGTCAATCGACGTATCACCACCACCCACAACCACAACATTCTTGGCGGTGCCAAAAACGTAACCCTGGTTAAACGCATCCAGAAACTCGATGCCGTTCATGCAGTTTTCGGTGCCTTCCCAGCCCTCAACCGGCAACGGTCGCCCGTTTTGCGCGCCCAGCGCCCAGAACACCGCGTCAAATCCGGCTTCCAGTTTTTCCATCGAAATGTCTTTGCCAACGGTGGTGCTCAAAAACACTTCGCAGCCCATATCGGTGATCCGGCCGATTTCCTTGTCCAGCATGCTGCGCGGCGTCCGGTACCCCGGGATGCCGTAGCGCATCATGCCGCCCAGTTCGTCGTGGCTTTCAAAAATCGTTACCGCGTGGCCGTCTTTGCGCAGATAAAACGCCGCCGCCAAACCGGCAGGCCCGCCACCGACGACGGCGATTTTGCGGCCCGTGTCTTCGCCCGCATCCGGTGCTTTGATATTGTTCTCGTTCGCCCAGTCGCCAACGTATTGCTCTACCGCGTTGATGCCCACATAGTCATCAACCTCGTTGCGGTTGCACCCGGCCTCGCACGGCGCGGGGCATACCCGGCCCATAGTGGCGGGAAACGGGTTGGCGTCGGCCATACGGTTGAACGCATATTCCTGCCACGGCATGCCCTCGACCGGTGGCTTGTCCATGCCACGGGCAATCGCCAGCCAGCCGCGAATTTCATGGCCCGAGGGGCACGATCCCTGACAGGGTGGCGTTTTGTGGATATACGTCGGGCATTTATGCGACGTGTCCTGCTGAAAGATTTTTTCCTCCAGATCCCAATCCGCTGCGGTTTCACCCTCCTCAAAACGGCGAAAGGTAGGTGTGGTATCAACCTCGGGCTTATTGTCCGGCGACATATCGTTCATCTCTTTTATCCAGTTCTATCTTTGTCATTCACTCACCCAGACCCATTTTGATGAATCCAGAGGGGCAAACGTCTTCACAGATGTGGCAACCGATGCATTTGTCATAGTCGGTATCCACATAGCGCCCCATGGTGCGCTCTGATTTCTTGACGCGGAATATCGCGTCTTGCGGGCAATAGATCACACAGTTGTCACATTCAAAGCACATGCCGCAGCTCATGCAGCGGTCGGCCTCTTTGCGCGCCTGCTCGGAGTTTGGGCCAAACAGACGCTCGTCAAAATGGCCCAGAACATTGTCGTGGCTGATATCATTTTCAGACCGGTGAAAGCGCGGGTCATAGGGAAAGTGTCCTAGGAACAACTCGTCCGCCGGGGCCAGTTGTGTGGCAGAGCGGTCTTCGTAGTTGTGAATGGCGTATTTGGCCTGATCCGTGCCTTCGTCCTGCACGTGATCATATGCGCCGGGTTCCAACCCGGTTTCGCGCAGTTTTTCCAGCAGGCTGAAGTGATGCACGTTGATTTTCGGTTGTTTGGTCTGGGCCTCGCCGCGCAGGAACAGATCGATGGACTTGGCTGCGATTGACGCCTGCCCGACTGCTGTGGTCAGCAGATGCGGTTTTACCACATCACCGGCCACAAAAATGCCTTCGCGGTCCGGCCAGCGGTAATTGGCGTCAGCATTGATCAGACCTTTGCCGTTGTCCAGTTCTTCCATACCACCCAGATCGCCAACTTGCCCGATGGCGGCGACGATCAGATCACATTCGATATCCTGCTCGGAACCTTCGATGATCTCCATCTTGCCAGAGCTCCAGTCAGCCTCGGCCACCCGCAGGGCTTTGGCTCGGTCAGGCGTGTCCAGCACAACTTCGATGGGCACAAGGGATCCGCGAATATTCACACCCTCGTTGGTGATGTGTTTCACTTCCATCTTGGTGGCAGGCATCTGGTCGATCGGGCGGCGGTAAACCACCGTCACTTCCGCGCCCTGCCGCTTGGCCACCGTGGCCACGTCGTGGGTGGTGTGACCCAAAACCACAAATTCAGGCCGGTCTTTTTCGGCCACTTTGGTGATGTGGCCCAGACGCCGCGCAACAGCCGCCACGTCCATGGCGGTATCGCCACCACCGATCACCAGAACCTTGTTGGCCCCGTGTTTTAGCCGGCCATCGTTAAAAGCATCCAGAAACGAAATGCCGCTGATGCAGTTTGAAGCCTCAGCCGCGCCCGGCACCGGCAGGGGCGAGCCGCCTTGTGCGCCAACGCCGACAAAAATCGCATCGTGGTCTTTTTCAAGTTTGTCAAAAGCGATATCAACGCCGATTTTGGTGTTGGCTTTCACTTCAACACCCATATCAATCACCCGCTGGATTTCACCGTCCAGCACCGAACGCGGGGTGCGGTAACCGGGGATGCCATAGCGCATCATGCCGCCCAGATGTTCATGGCTTTCAAAAATCGTACAGGCATGGCCCATGCGGCGCAACTGATACGCGCAGGTCAGGCTGGCGATGCCACCACCAATCAAAGCGACGCTTTTGCCGGTGTCAGCACCGGCTTCTGCCAGTTTCAGGTTATTCTCAAGCCCGTAATCGCCGATGAAATGCTCCACCGCGTTGATACCAACGTGGTCTTCAACCTCATTGCGGTTGCAACCGTCCTCGCATGGTGCGGGGCACACGCGGCCCATGATGGCCGGAAACGGATTGGCGTTGGTGGCCCGGTCAAAGGCATATTGTTCCCACGGCATTTCATTGCCGTCTGCATCCACCGGTGGCTTTTCGACGCCGCGAACGATGTTCAGCCAGCCGCGAATATCCTCGCCCGCCGGGCAACTGCCTTGGCACGGCGGCGTGCGGTGAATGTAAGTTGGGCATTTATACGAGGTATCCTGCAGGAAAATCTTTTCCTCAAGGTCCCAATCGCTTTCTGTTTCGCCTTCTTCGTAGCGCCGGAATGTCAGGTCTTTGTTGGTCAAGGTGAGGCCTCCTCTGCAACTGCTGTCGGTTCCGCTTGGTCACGATCATCTTCCTGACCGGTCAGAATGATGGCGTTGGACACCAATTGATGAACCGACAGGATTGAATCCATATCGTATCCGAATTTCGGCATAACTTTGGAGAACTGCGATTTGCAGATGGCGCAGATCGCTGCCATATGGGTGACGCCGTGATCCTCTGTCACCTGTTGCAGCGCCGTCATGCGCGGGCTGGCGCCTTTGGTGCGCAGGTCCATCAATTCATCGGTCAGCAAGCCACCACCACCGCCACAACACAGGGTGCTTTCGTGGGTGGTGTCGCGGTCCATGTCAAAATAGTTGTTGCAGACGTGGCGCAATACCGCACGTGGCAGTTCAAACTGGCCGCCGGGTTTGTCGCCCATGCGGCTGCCCCGCGCCACATTACAGCTATCGTGAAAGGTCACGCGAAATTCGTCGTTCTTGGACTTGTTAATGTTCAGTTTGCCGTTTTCCAGCATGTCATGGGTGAACTCCATAATGTGCTGCGGAATAGGATAATTCTGATCCAGAAAATCAAACGGTCCGGCCAATGTGTTCAGGAAAGAATAGCCAACCCGCCACGCATGGCCGCATTCGCCAAAGACAATGCGCTTCACACCCAGATCAATCGCAGCCTTGCGGATGCGCAGGGAAAGCGTGCGCATGTTCTCGTAAGAGCCGATGAACAGGCCGAAATTTGCAGCCTCTGAAGCGTAAGAGCTGATCGTCCAGCTTACCCCCGCCTCGTGAAAAACCTTGGCATAGCCCAGCAGACCGTCGATATGCGGTTCTGCAAAGAAATCCGCACTTGGCGTGATCAACAGGACATCCGCGCCTTTTTCGTCCAGCGGGATGCGCACCGCAACGCCGGTCTCGTCCTCGATATCTTCTTCAAGGTCTTCCAGCGTGGCGCGCAAAGCTTTTTCCTGCAGGCCAAGGTTGTTGCCGATGTTCTGGGCCTTGGCGATGATCTCGTTACAATACTTCTGGCCCTTGCCAACCGTATCCAGAATTTCCCTTGCTGCCATAGAAATTTCAGCAGTATCAATACCGTAGGGGCAAAAGACCGAACAGCGGCGGCATTGGGAACACTGGTGGTAATAGCTGTACCACTCGTCCAACACCTCTTCGGTCAGATCGCGCGCGCCAACCAGCCACGGGAAATATTTTCCGGCGAATGTATAATACCGACGGTAAACCGACCGCAGCAGGTCCTGCCGCGCCACCGGCATATTCTTGGGATCAGCCGTGCCAAGGAAATAGTGGCATTTGTCCGTGCAGGCGCCGCATTTCACACACGCGTCCAGATAGACCTGAAAGGCGCGGTTCTTTTCGGCCAACTCGCCGATTTTGGCGATGGCGACCTCTTTCCAATTGTCAATCAACCCGCCCGGAAAACCCAGATCGGTGTTGTGCTTTTCATGGGCTGGAAACGGCGTCAGATCGGCCATTGCACCGCAGGCCAGCCGCGGAATTTCCAACGGATCAGGAATGGGTTTGCTTTCGCTTTCGGCGTCTTTGTCTAAAGGTGCCATGACGCTTTCCTATTTCTCCAGCTCGGCCGCCCAGGCGGCCAGGTGACGTTTTTCGCGTGGGTTATCAACCTGATAGCGCGTGGGGCTGAAGAAAATGCCCGGCCCGTGCAGCAGTTTTGAAATCGGAAATATGATCATCAGAAAGGCGACCAGCCCCAGATGGATCAGCAGAATGGGGTCTGCAGGCAACTCGCCAATGCGAAATCGCATCAGCCCCAGCATATAACCTTTCACGGCGATAATATCGGTGTGGGCCACGTATTTCATCAGCAGACCGGACGCGCCAATGGCAATCAGCAACAGCAACATCAGATGGTCAGAAGGATCGCTGATATAACGGATGCGCTCTACAACGACACGCCGGAACGACAGGCCCAACAGGCCAAGCACCATGGCAAAACCGGCGTAAACACCGAACGGCTGCACAATCTCGACCCACCACCACACATCCAGAGTGAAATAGCGGAAGTGGCGCAGCAAAACCAACGCCAGTCCCGCGTGAAACGCATAGCCAAACACCCAAATCCATTTGTTGGACTTGAACAGGCTTTCAAATACCGCAACCTCGCGAACCATGCGCCAGAAAACCCCCTGCCGCGTGGTTGGGGCCGGAGTGGTTGGTATTTTCAACGGCGCGGGGGCTTTCGCATATTTGCGAATCCTGAAACCCGTGCCGATGATCAGCATCAAGGTCGCAGCATAAAACAGCACCGCATAAAGCGTTGACAACACTTACACTCCTCCCAGAATGATTACCCCTGTTTTTAGTTTTTATATCAGGGGATTAAAGTATTTTAGATACAACCGGTTGGCTTTGGCAGACCAGCGATTTTACAGGCTTGCTTGGCCGGGCCGTAAGGGAACAATTCGTACATGTACTTGTTGTTGCCAATCTCAGGGCCCATGGATTTCTTGATAGATTTGATCAAAACGCGAACCGCCGGGGCGATTTGATATTCTTCGTAATATTCACGTAGAAAATTCACCACCGCCCAATGCTCGTCGTTCATGTCGATTTCTTCTTCTTTGGCGATCAGGTTCGCCAAATCTTCGGACCAGTCACTTAGGGTGGTGATGTAGCCCTCTTCGTCGTGTTCAACCGCTGTACCGTTTACATCGTATGACATTTTGTCTTCCTTCAAGTTTGTTTGATCCAAACGCGGATCTGGTTCGTTAAAGCCAGGCTTGAGTTACGTCGTGCTGCGTTGCAAGATCTACAAAACCAGCATAGTCGACAGATGATATTCCGTCTATCATGCGTCCCGCGTCAATTCCACGCGCTGCCAGATCAGGCCCAAGCACCACAATTTTTACCGCTGCGGATTTCGCTGCAACCGCGTCGGCAATACCGGTCCCGGTGGCCGCGCCGTAAACGCCGTCTTCGATCATCAGGATCGCGTCGCCATCCTTGGCGTGGTTCAAACAGCTTTGCAAAGCCGGGGTTGCAAAGGGTGATTTGTTAACTGTGTGTAATGTTGACATTTTTACTCTTCACTCAGAAACTTAAAACGACGTCCTGGCCGGACATGACGTCGGCCATTTCAGAACGGCTGACGATTTTTACCGATGGTTTTTCCGCCCAGTCATCATCTTCGTCCTCGTACATGATGTCCTGCAGGTCGTCGGCAGTCAGGCCGCGTTCTTCCAGCGACTCTTTTTCCACATACAATTTGGTGACTTCATAATCACCCAGCGCACGAAACGTTGGCGAGAAATTTTTCACGCCAATCCCCTTGGTGTCCTGCCCTTTGACCAGCTGAAACACGCCGTCATCCAGAAACGCCAGACTGACATCCTGATCAAAAGCCGCGCCAATCAGCACAACTTCAAGGCTTTCCAGCGCGTAAATCGTGCCATAGGGGGCTTTACGATTGACGTAGAGGAATTTTTTAACGTTTTCTTCCATGCTTTGCCTCTAGTCCCCGAACGTCATCAGACGATCGGTCTGAATGCCCATTTCAATCAACTGACCAAGGCCGGAAATCCGAAAACCATCCGCGATGTTGTGCGCGTCTTTGCCCTGACGACCGGCCTCGTTTTCGTCCAGCATACCGCGACGTTGCGCCGCCGCGATGCAGATCACCAGATCGACGTCATGTTCGGCGGCCAATTCGGTCCACTGCTTTTGGATATTTCGCTCGTCCTGCGGCGGAACTGAAAGGCGGGTGCCCACATTTACCCCGTCGTGATAGAAAAAGACGCGCGGAACCTCGTGCCCACCATCAAGTGCGGCTTTGACAAAGTTATAAGCCGTGTCAGACGCCTGATGGGTATAGGGCCCCTCGCTGATCATCACTCCGAATTTCACGATAGCAGTTCCTTAGAAGTGGATATGAGCGGAAGAGTTCATCGTGTTCCGCGCACCGGTCCAGGTATCCAGATGGTGCTTGGTGAACGCCAGATCTGTCATGTCAAAGAACCGGTTCCAGCCGATGCGTTCGATCCATTCGCCCATTCGCTCCCAATGTTTTGCGTCTTTTTTGTACGCTTCAACAATCTTGCGCACCACGGCGGCCACTTCGGGCCAATGGGGTGGATTGTTGGGCAGGTTGGCAACGGCCAGTTTGTGGAATGTCGGTTTGGTGCGGGCATTGGAGTGCTTGCCACCAACCCAAATGGCGATCTTGGTGCTTTCCGCACTGTTGATCTGCATGGGCGGGCACGGCGGATAGCAGGCGCCGCAGCAAATGCACTTCTTCTCGTCAACTTCCAGCGTTGGCTTGCCGTCCACCATCGCAGGGCGGATCGCAGCCACGGGGCAGCGGGCCACAACGGCGGGACGTTCACAAACGTTGGCAACCATATCGTGATTGATTTTTGGTGGCTTGGTATATTGCACGTTAATGGCGATGTCGCCCTGACCGCCACAGTTGATCTGACAACAGGATGTGGTGATCCGCAGACGGTTTGGCATTTTCTCCTGCACAAATTCCTTGTGCAGGAAATCCATAAGGGACTTCACAACGCCAGAGGCATCGGTTCCCGGAATATCGCAGTGCAACCAGCCCTGCGTGTGCGAGATCATGGAAACCGAGGCTCCTGTTCCGCCAACGGGAAATCCGTTTGCAGTCAACTCTTCGATCAGCGGATCAACCTTGGCCTCATCCGTAACCATGTATTCGATATTGGCGCGGGTGGTAAAACGGATATGACCGTCAGCAAACTCGTCGCCGATGTCACACAGCTTGCGAATGGTATATACATCCATTTGGCGCTGCGTACCCGCACGAACCGTCCAGATTTCATCACCGGATTTTGACACGTGGCGCAACACACCGGCTTTGGGCCGCTCATGCCAGTCCCAGTTGCCATAGTTCTTCAACATGGTCGGATGCATGTACTGTTTGTTATCTGGTACGCCGCTTTCGATGGCGGTACGTGGCTTTTCTTTTACGTCTGCGTTCATTGTATTCTCTCCATGCTGGGGCCCGCGCGGTGGCGCGCGGTGCCCAGTATTGTCTTTTGCGTCACTGCTTTATTTGGCGTTATTCGCCAGCAACAGCCGCGCTGGATTCAGCGGCCTTACGCTCGAACCACTTTTCGGCTTCTTCATCAAAGTCGTCCGTCCGCACATAGCTGGATGTACGCGGGTGGTTGACCATGTTTGGATTGGCCTCAATCCCAACTGCCTCAAGGAAGACAGGCAGCGAAATCCGGTCGATGGTTTCGCCAATCCGCTCGTGCTCCAGCGCGTTGTCGGCAAAAAACTCGATGCAGGTTTCAGCAAACTCTTCCAGAGCTTCGAAATCTTCGTCGGTTTCCAGCTTCATGAACGGCACAACCATTGTGCCCATCAGATCGCCGACTTTCAGCGAACGCTTGCCACCGATCATGATGGATGCGCCGCGGTCGTCGCCTGGCGACAAGGCTTTGGTCATCACGTTGATACAATGCATGCACCGCACACAGGAATTGTTGTCCACATCCAGCGTATCATCATCGTTCAAAGACAACGCCCGAGTTGGGCACATGGAAACAACAGTGTCGATCATGTACTTGCGGCCAACCTTGGCCACGTGTTTTTTAACTTCTTCCTGATTGACCTTCATGTCGTCGCGCCACGTGCCGATAACCGCAAAGTCGGACCGGTGGATGGCGTTTACACAGTCATTGCCGCAACCGGAAAACTTGAACTTGAACTTATAGGGCAGGCTTGGCCGGTGCATTTCGTCAAGGAAAGAATTGATGACACCGCGCAGGGCACGGGATTCATCAAAACAGGACTGTTCGCAACGGGCAGCACCCACACAAGACATGGACGTGCGCAGCGCCGGACCGGCACCGCCAAGGTCAAACCCAACCTCGTTCAGCGCATCAAAAGCTTTCTGAGTATTCTCGGTCGTACAGCCCTGGAACATAATGTCGCCGGACTGGCCGTGAAACGCGATCAGGCCAGAGCCGTGCTTTTCCCAGATGTCACAAAGCTTGCGCAGGATGTCAGTTGTGTAATGAAAGCCCGGAGGCGGCATAACGCGCAACGTGTGAAATTCTTTGGATGCCGGGAATTTTTCAGCAACTTCGGAATAGCGCGGAATAATACCGCCACCATACCCAAAGACAGAAACAACGCCGCCTTTCCAAAAACCAAGACGTTCCTCATAAGAGTGGTTCAACTGACCCATCAGATCGTTCATCATTGGCGCGTATTCGGCACCTTTGGTGTCGCGCAATCTTTTCAGACCGGTTACAAAACTCGGCCAGGGACCATCTTCAAGCTGGTCCAGCATGGGTGTCGGATGTTGGCCTGATACGTTGGCCTTATCGTCAATTGAATCGCCGTCTTTCATTTTATTACTCCCTTGAGTTCGTTATGGTCGCGGCCGTTTTCGGCTCTTGCTTTTGTTGGGTCTGCGTCTGGAACAAACCCTATGTTTCGTTTGGTGAACGTCATCTTAAAATCCACGTGATTTCAGAATCAATTCAAGATTCGGTCAGTAATTATTCTTGTTAATTTTATATATTAGGATATTTGAATGTAAAGAGAAACGTTCCTCCACGTTGCCTTTCAAACCAATTTTGGCGGTTTCTGTGTAACTATGTGACTATAGCACAGGAGTTGTCGAAAAAAAATATGAGACCTGCCAAAGTGATAAGTATGTTAAATCAACGGATTAACAGGTGGGAATTAACCTCAGACTCTGCCTATCAGGACTGGCGGGTTCACAAACTTGACGCCTTGTCACATGCGCATGAATTGCCCTTTGTTACGCTTAAAAACCTGGCAAAACCCAGCGAATCCGAGCGTTCTGAGCTGATTACGCGCTGTAAAACGCAAAATATCGCTCTGTATCAATGCGCGGATAAAAATCAGGATTCCGTGAAAATACGCAATGATTTAAGGGGTTTTACGGCTGCAATGGGTCTGAAAACGGCGGAAATGCACCGGTCCGCCGGGGATCGTGGCATTGTGTCACTGGTTCCAACGGCCACCGAAAATCAGCGTGGATATATCCCTTATTCGCGCAAAGCGATGAATTGGCACACTGACGGTTATTACAATCAGGACAACGAAAAAATTCGTGCGATGGTCCTGCATTGCGTGCGTCCCGCGGATGATGGCGGGCAAAATCAGCTGCTGGACCCAGAGGTGGCCTATATTCGCCTGCGCGACGAAAATCCGGCGTTTATTGCCGCGCTGATGCACCCCGCAGCCATGACAATTCCGGCCAATACCGAAACAGACGGCAGTGTCAGGCCCGCCAGCATCGGACCGGTCTTTGCGGTTGATCCGCAAAACGGCGCGCTTTCCATGCGCTATACCGCCCGCACCCGCAGCATAAGCTGGCGGAATGATCCGGACACAACCAACGCCGTCGCTTATTTACAAAACCTGCTGCAATCCGGCGATCCCCTGATGCAAACGGTCACGTTTGCGCCCGGTCAGGGCGTGCTATGTAACAACGTGCTGCACAACCGCACCGGATTTGATCCGGTCGCGCAGCAAAAATCAAACCGGATGGTTTTGCGCATCCGGTTTCACAACCGCGTAAAAGGAAGCTAAGTTATGGCCCGTCTAAGTGATCTGATCATCCAGCATCCCGAAGTGGACAGCTTTAAACAACTGGAACAGCTGGTCGCCCATGCCGGGGAGTCCGGTGAAATGTTTCTGGAATTTGACGTCAAGCCGGACTATCGCGACACGCCGAAGAAATGGGAATGGCGGCTGGAAACGATCTTTACCAAGGGTCTGCACTGATGTCTGACGAGGTAATCACAACAATAACCGAAATGCCGCTGCCCTACAGCAAGCAGGTTACGTTAAAGAACACGGCCTATGACAACGGCATGAATGTGTTGCGTCTGCTGTTTCGTGAGGGCAGCCGTTTCACCACCATCGATCTTGATCCGGTCAGCGCCGATGCGTTGGGCGGGCAACTGATGACATGGGCCAAGGCCCAGTCCGACACCCCTGACAACTGAAAGACCAAACATGGACTATCTTCCGCTTTTTCTGGATATCCGCGACAAGAAAATCATCGTTGACGGAGGTGGCACCGTTGCAGCGCGACGGGTGGAGCGGGCCCTGTTGGCCGGGGCAAAGGTGGAAGTTTACGACGCTGTTCTCAGCGACGAATTTCATGCGTTCAGCGGGAACGATAACCTGACCCACGTCAAACGACCGGCACAGGGCGGGGATTTTGACAAGTGTCTGGTGGCCTATGGAACATCGGAAGACGAAGACCGCGACGCCGCATTTCACGCGGCAGCCAAGGATGCAAACGTCCTGACGAATGTGGCGGATGTTGCCAAATACTGTGATTTCATCACGCCTTCTGTGGTTGACCGCACACCGCTGGTTGTGGCCATTTCATCCGGTGGCGCGGCCCCGGTTATTGCCCGCATACTGCGGGCCCGCATCGAAAGCCTGTTGCCGCCGTCTTATGGCCGCTTGGCCGACTTTGTCTCTGATTTCCGCGACCGGGTGCTTGATACAGTGAAAACCACGATGGGCCGCCGGCGGTTTTGGGAAAAGACCATAGAGGGCCCTGTGGGTGATCTGTTTTTGGCAGGCGACGCCAAAGCCGCTGAAAAACACCTGCTGGACGAGCTTGCGAGCGCCGGCAAAGAAAACGCTCCGCATATTGGCGAGGTCTATTTGGTAGGGGCCGGTCCCGGTGATCCCGATCTTTTGACCTTCCGCGCCCTGCGCCTGATGCAACGGGCCGATGTGGTGCTGTATGACCGGCTGGTGGGGGATGACATCATTGCCCTGATGCGCCGGGATGCCCAGCGGATTTATGTGGGCAAGCTGCCGGAACAACACACGATGACGCAAGAAGACATCAGCCAGTTGCTGGTCGATCTGGCCAAGCAGGGCAAACGGGTGCTGCGCTTAAAAGGCGGCGATCCGTTTATCTTTGGCCGGGGTGGCGAGGAAATCGAAAAACTGGCTGAAAACGGTATTCCGTTTCAGGTGGTGCCCGGCGTGACCGCAGCGGCCGGATGTGCAGCCTACGCCGGTATTCCCCTGACCCACCGCGATCACGCACAATCCTGCACGTTTGTCACGGCTCACGGCAAGGATGGCGTGTTGGGGCTGGATTGGGAAACGCTGATCAGACCTGCGCAAACCATTGCGGTCTATATGGGCCTGTCAAATCTGGGCTATCTAACTGCAGAGATCGTTGCCCACGGCGTTGATCCAAATACCCCGATGGCGATCATTGACAATGGCACGCGCGAAAACCAGCGGGTTGTTGTGGGGACGGTTGAAAGCTTGCCTGCTCAGGTTCAGGCAGCGGACCTGAAAGGTCCGTCCATGATGATTATCGGCAGCGTGGTGACGTTGCACGATCAGCTGAAATGGTTCGCGGCGGGTGGTAATAATCACCAGATGAGTCTGCACCCTCAGGATACTTTGTGACGGTGGCCGGGAAATGGAGCGTTGAACTTTCGCACCAACAAGCGATAGCCGTAGCCAAGCTCTGAGCCTTTGCAGATGCGGGTGGCTGCGGGATAGGCGTTCAGCACCAGACCGCCGCCGGATTCCTGCAGCAAATAGCCTTTGGCCCGCAGTCTGGATTGCAGGTCGTGCCAGGATTTGGCGAAAGCGAAATCATCAGCGAGGAGCGCCCGCAAGGGAGCGACGAGCCGCTCATCAGCCCTGACGGGCATCTTCGCTTTTTTGCGGCGCAGGTCGTCCTTGATTTCGCGCAGCGCCGCATCGCGAAAAAACTGTCCCAGCGAAATATCCCGTTCCTGCGCCAGTTTCAAAGCACTGGATTTGAGTATTTCTGGAACAATGAAAGTCATTTCCGGCATGGCTGCCACCAAGCCAGAGAATGGTTAAGCGCCGGTTAACCGTTTTTCAGCACCCGTTGGCCCAACAACTCGGCAATCTGCACCGCGTTCAGCGCCGCCCCTTTGCGCAGGTTGTCAGAGACGCACCACAGGTTCAGGCCGTTTTCTATTGTGCCGTCCTGCCGGATGCGGCTGATATATGTGGCGTCATCACCAACACAATCCGCCGGCGTAATATATCCGCCATCCTCGCGTTTATCGACCACCAGAACACCGGGTGCCTCGCGCAGAATTTCACGCGCTTCATCCTCGTCCAGAAACTCCTCAAACTCGATATTCACCGCTTCCGCGTGACCGACAAACACCGGCACCCGCACGCAGGTGGCGGTCACCTTGATCTTTGGGTCAAC
>CAYZQS010000030.1:0-10865 GCA_964480735.1 uncultured Rhodobacterales bacterium | reverse complement strand
ACCTGCGGATCGTACCGATAGAGCGAGGAGTTATCGATGACAACGCAACCGGATTTTGCCGCCCCCGGCGCATATTTCCTGGTGGCCTCAGCCCCAACCGCAAACAGCGCAATATCCCAGCCGGTGAAATCGAATGTATCCAGATCCTGAGTTTTTAGCGTCCGCTCACCAAAACTGCATTCTGTGCCCAGTGATTTGCGGCTTGCCAGCACGGCGATGTCATCCACCGGGAACTGGCGCTCATCCAGAATATTCAGCATTTCGCGGCCCACGTTGCCCGTGGCACCGGCAACAACGATGCGGTAACCCATCACATTCTCCTGCATTCACGGGTTTGGAACGCAGGGGTCATACGACGTTTCTTTGGGCGACTTAAAGCGGTATTTAGGGCTGTGGTTGTTGTCCGACCGGAAAGCGGTTGGCCAAAGTTTGTTGCACCGCGCGCCACACCGGATTGTTTGACATGGCGGTTTTGTTCCGCGGCATTTGCCGCGCCAACAGCCCAAGGCGTGTTTCAAAGGGCACCAGCGGATAGCTGTCAACCAGATGGCCGTCAAAGGGCGCGAGCGCTTTGCTTTGAAATTCCCAACTCAGGCTCATCAACGGTCCATCGGTGTTGTAGCGGCTGGTGCGACCGCGCCAGTGATATGTCTCTCCAGACGTGACGATCATGTCACCGGCACCGGCTGGAATGGCTTTGATCGACTGCAAACGCGAATCGGCCCGCTCGGGGTCCGGTTTGGCATAATTTCGATCCTGATTGGCAGGCACCAGATAGGGGCAGCCATTGTCTGGTGTCGCGTCTGTCACCGGCACCCAGACTGACAGAGAATTGGGACTGCGGTCGCGGTTAAGACTGCTGCCCGGGCGTTTTCGCCGCGCCGTCTGCCCGTTGTCACCCTGATCCGCGTAGCCGGCCCAAAAATCCGGGTTAAGGGCACATTCCGCACCCAGCAATCCGCCGATCAACGCCTGCATTTGAGCGGCGATTGACCATACCTCGTCGTACACACCGACAAATGCCGCAGGCATGCCTGCGTCGACGATGCGCGCCATAGCATCCTGAATCCTGTCCAGTGGCGCATCAAAGCCCGGTTGGCGAATGTGCAAGTAACCTTCGTTGATCAGGCGGATCCGGTCGCTGGCTTCCTGTTTTTGCGGACGCACGATCAGGTTTTGAGTCAGGCGATCGGAAATCGTAAGGTCCGGTGCCAGACGGCGCCAGAATTCAACACTTTGGCTGGCAATCGCCAAGCCCTGCGGCAGCTTGCGGGATTTGGTTAACATTTGGTCTCCGATCTCGCTGACGACCTCGGATAAGTCCCCAAACTGTTTGGGATCGGTCAGCGGAATTGATATTGCGAACAGTGGTTTTAGGTAGCCGACCAATCGCCCCTAAGTCAAACAAATGTCATAAAAACGTCCGTTATCAACACTTTACCGGTGCAAATTCGCCCAGAACAAGCTAATTTTGGAAACAGTATCCGGGTGAAAACATCGATTGGATAAAATGGTTAACACGCGCCATTTCGCGTCGCCACTTTTTCGCCGGTTTTAAGATACTGATTCGCAGCTTTGCTACGCCGTTTCTTTTGCCGCTTCCGGCGAGGCGCCCATCAGTTCTTCCCACCGGTGGCAGGCGACATCGTGGCCGTTGCCGGTGTGTTTCAATACCGGTTCCGCTTTACGACAGTGATCAACCGCAAAAGGACAGCGGGTTTGAAACTTGCACCCCGGCGGCGGGTTGGTGGGCGACGGAATTTCGCCCTCCAGCTTTTGTGCTTTTCCCCGGTCGTCCGGATCAAGTGACGGGATCGCCGACAGCAGCGCCTTGGTATAAGGATGGCGCGGGGCGGCGAACAACGCCCGCGTTGGTGCGGACTCAACCAAACGGCCAAGATACATCACAGCCACATGGTCACACACGTGGGCGACAACACTAAGATCGTGACTGATGAACAGGAATGTCAGGCCCATTTCCTGTTGGATGGATTTCAGCAGGTTCAAAACATCCGCCTGAATTGACACATCAAGCGCGGCAACGGATTCGTCCGCCACCACAAACTGGGGCCGCGATACCAGGGCTCGGGCAATCGAAATCCGCTGCCGCTGCCCACCGGAAAACGCATGTGGAAATCGCCGCAGGTGTTCCAGGTTAAGCCGACATTTGGCCGCGATCTCGCGCACCCGCTCGTCTGTTTCCTCGCGTGATTTGGTCAGGCCCATGACTTCCAGCGGCTCGGCAATAATATCCCGCACCGTCATGCGCGGGCTGAGTGCCGCATAGGGGTCCTGAAATATCAGCTGTGCCCGGCTGCGATAATCTTTCAGATCCTTGTCTTTAAGGGTTGGCAAAGCGTATTTGACCTCGCCGTCGTCATAATTCACGTCCCCATGGGTGATTGGTGCTGCACGCAACATCGCACGGCCCAGTGTGGTTTTGCCGGAACCGCTTTCCCCTACCAGCCCGAAAAAGCTGCCTTTTTCGATGTTGACGTTGATGCCTTCAACCGCCCGAACCACCGGTTTTGGCCCAATCAGGCCACCGCGCAACGGATAATGCACCGACAGGCCCCTGGCAGACATCAGGATGTTATCGCTCATGTGCCCTTGTTCCCTTCCTCAGCCAAATGGCAGGCAACGTTGTGGCTGCCTTTGATGTTGGAAAACTCTGGCACAATGTTGCTGCAGCGGTCGCCCATATTGACCGGGCAACGGGTGTTAAACACGCATCCCGGCGGGCGCTCCAGCGGTGACGGGATGTCGCCGGGGATTGGCGTCAGCGGCGTGTCCAGATCGTCCAGCGACGGCAGAGCTGCGATCAGGCCTTGGGTATATGGATGCCCAGGTGCGCGGATGACATCACGCACGGTGCCTTGCTCTACCAGCCTTCCCAAATACATCACCGCAACTGTATCGGCGGTTTGCGCGATCACGCCCAGATCATGGGTGATAAAGATGATGCCCATGCCAAACTCTGTCACCAGATCTTTCATCAGATCGATCACCTGGGCCTGAATGGTCACATCCAGCGCCGTTGTCGGCTCGTCCGCGATCAGTAATTTCGGCTTGGTGGACAGCGCCATTGCAATCATCGCCCGCTGGCGCATGCCGCCTGACAGCTCGAACGCAAATTGTTTGTACCGGGTAGAGGCATCGGAAATCCCCACCCTCGCCAGCATTTCCTCTGACAGTTCTTTGGACTGTTTGGCGTTCATATCCGTGTGGATCATCAACTGTTCGACCATCTGATCGCCGATTGAAATGGCCGGGGCAAAGCTGGCCATCGGTTCCTGAAAGATCATCGAAATGGCCCCGCCCCGCACCACCTGCAGATCGGTGCTGGTTTGCAGGCTCATGATGTCAACCGGGCCGCTGTCCAGATGCAGCGTGACGCGGGTGTTTTCGGAATAAATCGCGTTGCGCGGATTCAGTTTCATCAACGACTTGGCGGTCACCGATTTGCCGGAACCACTTTCGCCCACCAGCCCCATCACTTCGCCTGCCTCAAGCGAAAACGACACATTGTCCACCGCTGTGATCCGGCCCTCGTCCGTATCAAACTGTAACGTCAGGTTTTCAACATCCAGCAGCCGCGTCATTTCTTGGTATCTCCGTAAGGATCAGCCGCGTCGCGCAGCCCGTCCCCAACAAACACGAAGGCCAGAACCAATGTGATGAAAAAGATCACCGGAATGAAATACCACTGATAATTCAGCAGCACGTCCGCCGAGGTTACCGACTGCAGCATAACCCCAAGCGAATTGACCGGGTCTTTCAACCCCAACCCGATAAAGCTAAGCGCGGTTTCAGACAGCACCATATAGGGAAAAGAGATCACCAGATCGACGATGATATAGCTGGTGAAACTGGGCAAGAGATGTTTGCGGATAATGTGGCCCGCTGAAGCGCCGCACAGCTGTGCCGCCAGAACATATTCCTGATTGCGCTCCGTCAACAGATGTGTCCGCACACGTCGGGCCAAGGTTGGCCAGCCAATGAACCCCAAAATCATTGAAATGAACAAAAAGCGCGTTTCGGCACTCCACTCCGCCGGGATAAAAGCGGACAGCGCCATGAACAATGGAATGGCCGGGATCGTGCGCACCGCGTCGGTTATCATCTGTAAAACAGAGTCTATCCAGCCACCGTAATACCCGGAAACCCCGCCAATGATCAGTGCCAGCACAAAGGCGATAAACACGCCAATGGTCCCCACCGCCAACGAGGTATTGATGGCAAAAAACGTGCGGGAAAAAATATCCTTGCCGGTTCCGTCGGTGCCAAACAGATGAATTTTTCCATTATCAACACCAAACAGATGCCGGTCAAAACTTATTCCCAAAATCGACGTTTTGTCACCTTTTGGAAACAGCACAACATAGCGACGCGCCTCGCGGTCAATTTTTGTTACCCAGCGAAAGTTGGTCTCGATCGAGCGCTCCCGGTTGTAAGTGTAAATAAACGGCCGGGCCGAAAAACCGTTCTCGTCCCAGAATTTCGGTATCTGCGGCGCGCCGTTCACATAATCCTTGTCCCGACCGGCGATGGTTGGATCATAAGGAGTCAGAAACGGGGCAAAAAACCCGGACAGGATCAACCAGATCAAAATAGTCGCGCCAACCATCGCCGCTTTTTGTTTCTTAAAACGGGTCCAGATCAGCTGTCCCTGACCCGCGGTAAAATAGGCTTCTTTGGTTTTCTGGTCCAATGTGGCGTTGGGTGTTGCGGCATCTGTCATTTATTTTATCCCAGAATACTGCGGCGGACGCGCGGATCGGTCAGGGCCAGAATAATGTCGGTGATAAAATTCAGCCCAACAATACTGGCGGTCAGCAAAAAGATAATGGCCCCGGCCAGCTGTTGATCGTTAGAGCGGGCCAATGCCTCGATCATCAGTGCCCCGGCTTCGGTCAGTGTCAGGATCAACGCCACAATCGGCAGTTCGTTAAAAATCCGGTTCAGGTCAAACCCAAGCGAGTTGATGATCGGCCCCAAAGCATGCCGCGCCGGATAGCGCCACAACAGCCGGCGCCCGGCCACACCCCGCGCCGTGGCGGCGGTGACATAAAGCTTTCCCACTTCATCAGACATCAACGCCCGCACTGTTTGAATGGCAAAGGCGGTTGCCGACCAACCCAAAATGAACACAGGCAACCAGGCCCGCGAAAGAAAATCCTTTACCCGCGCAAGCGACCACGGCGCATCCCGAAATTCACTGGAAAACAGTCCGGTCAGGCTGTCACCAAAAACGATTGTCGAAAACAGCATGATCATCAGCGCCAACAGGAAGTTTGGCATCGCCAGACCCAGATAGCTGACCAGACGCAGGGAATTGTTCAGCGTCGGGCTGTTGGACGTCGCAGAAATAATGCCCACAGGAATGGCGATCAAATAGGCCAGCAACAGCGATGTCAGGCAAATGCCAAGACTGATATAAAACTTTTGCCCCAGCAGTTGGCTGATATTGACACGCAGGATGCAGCTGTCGCCAAAGTCACCCTGAAAGGCATTAATTATCCAAACACCCCAGCGCTGAATATAAGGTTTGTCCAGCCCCAAACGGATGCGCTCGGCCTCGATATCCGCCACCGATATGCCGCTTCCTTGCGTATTCTTAAAGGCCAGATACCGTTCTGCACAATCGCCCGGCACCAGTTCCATCAATGAAAATACGATGAACGAAACCAACATCAGGGTGATGATCGCCAACGCGGCTCTGATGGCGGCAAAACGTGCAAATTGCAGCATTGGTATTTGGTTCCCCCCGAAACTCGCTGCACGACAGTCAAACGCCAATGTGCAAATATCTTAACCGAGGGTGTTGGCCACCTTAATCCCCCTCGAGGTCTTTAATCGGCTGCGCGACGATACCCGCGACATTCCGATACAGTTAAAGACTGAACAAACCCGTCAGGTCTGTCAATATGTTTGCGTTCCGATCTGCAATCAGAAAGGAAATATTGAGTCGGCGGTAGGTGAAAGGCAGCGGCGGCCCCGATAGAAACCGCCACCCCTTTTATAGCCCGGACCAGTGACCGGCAGTTTACGGTTTTTCGCCCCGCGCCAGACGGGCGTTGATGTCTTCAATCACCGGTGGCAGGTCAACAAGGCTGTCCACCACGTAATGCGCACCGGACTGTTCAAGAACTGAACGCGTGTGGGCCAGTCGCCGCCTCATATCCGCCTCCGTAAGCGTTGCCTCTTCGTCCAGCGAGTTGATGTTCATATAGTTGGAATACCGCACCAGTCCCACACCCCAACACCCGGCGTTCAAAGCTTCGCCAACGCCGGTAACTGTGTCGTCACATTTGACCACCGAGCGCACGTCGCTGATGTTCAACAGGTCCAGGTTTCTGAACACCATGTGCGGCGCTGGGCGGGCGCCGTTGATCACCTCGTCCCCGGCAACGGTCGCATCCAGCTTCAGGCCCTGTTTTTGGCAATCCGCGTGCAATATATCGACCATCGAACGGACAAAGCCGGTGCTGGCACCCAGTTTTATCCCTTGTTTCTGAAAGCCAAGGCACACGTCTTTGATGCCCGGCAACAGCGTGGTGTATTTGCGCAGGCAATCCAGCTGCATCGGCACGAAATCGGCAAACATCGCATCCACATCCGCCTGACCCGGCGCTTTGCCTTTGGCCGCTTCCCACCGCGCCGCAATCGCCGGATCCTCGGTCAATGCCTTAATATGCAAATCTTTTCGCAGGCCCATCGGCCCCCGGGCCTCCTCCATAGAAATCGGCACGCCCTGCTTTTCAAACACTTCCACAAAGACCACAGCCGGTGCCAGAACATAGGCGTCGGCCAGTGTGCCGCTCCAATCCAGAACCAGCGCCTTCACGCCGCCACGATAGCCGCGTTCAAATACATACTCGCTTGTGTTGCTCATTTGTTTTTTCCTTTTCACAGATTTAATGTCAAAGTCGTCGTCTCAGGTTTCCAGTTTGGCACGCTCCGCTAATGCCGCGGCCGGAGGTGCTGCGTCGGTTACGCCCATTTTTTTCAGGCTGTCTTTGGCCGCTTTTACAACGCGGTGCATCACGTGTTCGTCTATCTGACCGATGCAGCCAATACGAAAGCTATCCGCAACCGTCAGCTTGCCGGGATAGATGATAAACCCTCTGGTTTTCATCAGTTCATAAAAGTTTTGAAACGAAAACGCTTCATGCGCCGGACAGAAGAATGTGACGATGATCGATGACAACCAACGGTCCTGCAGAAGAGTCTCAAATCCAAGTTGTCGCATTCCAGCGACAACCACATCGCGATTTCGCGCATAGCGCGCGCCGCGTCCGGCCACGCCGCCCTCTGCCTCGTGCGCGCTCAGCGCTGCCATAAAGGCGGCCACCACATGGGTGGGCGGTGTAAACCGCCACTGGCCGGTTTTGTTCATGGTCGCCCATTGGTCATGCGCATCAAGGCTAAGCGAATGGCTGTTTCCTTTTGCGGCTTCCAACGCTGTTTTGCGGGCAACCAAAAAACCAAACCCCGGAGCGCCCTCGATACATTTGTTGGCTGAAGACACCAGCACCTCAAAGCGAACGCCGTCAAGCGGGATCGCGCCAAACGAACTCATGGCATCGATCAGCAACCGCCGCCCGGCGGCGAGAACCGCATCCGAAATCTCTTGCATTGGGTTCAGAATGCCGGAACTGGTTTCGCAATGCACCACAACCACATCGGTGATTTTGGGATCAGCAGCCAAGGCATTTGCAACCTCATCACCGCGTGGTGGCAAGTAATCTCCCTTATCGATGACCGTGTGCGCACGGCCCAGGTATTCCAGCGTTTGCACAATCCTAAGGCCGTACGCGCCATTGCTTAGAACCAGCGCCTTCCCGTCCCGCGGAATGAAGGACCCCAACATTGATTCAACCGCGAACGTGCCGCTGCCCTGCATGGGCACACAATCGTACTTGTTTTCCGGGTCATCGACCATCGCCAGAATGCCGGCCCGCATATCTGTTGTCATCGCCCTGAAATCACCGTCCCACGATCCCCAGTCCCGCAGCATCGCTTCTTTCACCGAAAAAGAAGTGGTCAACGGTCCCGGTGTAAGAAGATAGGGCTCGCCCAGTCGCGGCGCTTCAATTGGTTTTGGTGACCTTGTCAAAATCGGGCTTCCGATGCGGTTAATTCGTGAGTCTGTTACAAGCGCTTCTTGCTATCTGTAAAATCGTTAATTAATATCTATTCATAAGAATTTTCGATAGATCGAAATAATGCGCAACTCCCAGCTAAAAGCCTTTCATGCAGTGGCCGTTCACGGTGGTTTTTCCCGCGCTGCCGCGGCCATGAACCTGACCCAACCGGCGATTTCAGATCAGGTGCGAAAGCTGGAACAGGATTATGACGTTTTGCTGTTTTCCAGACACAATCGGCAGGTCACCCTGACACCGCAGGGCAGCAGGCTGCTGGATATCATTCGCCCGATGTTCGAAATTCAGGCCCGCGCTGCGGAATACCTGTCAGAATCCCGTGCGCAAACCACCGGTCGGCTGCGGATAATCGCTGACTCTGCTTATCACGTTACGGGCGTTCTTAGCCAATTCAGCCAGCTGTATCCCGGCGTTCAACTTTCGTTGCGGTCAGGTAATTCTGCTGAAGTCGAAGACGCGTTGGCCAATTACGACGCCGATATCGGCGTATTGGGCACGGTTCCTAAAAAAGACAAATTTCTCAGCGTCTACCTTGGCAGCACGCCAATTGTCGCCTTTGCCGCCAGATCGATGTCTGTCAACTTTGATGTCCCGCTGGATTTAACCAAACTGGCGAAGCTGCCCCTGGTATTACGCGAAAACGGTTCCAAAACCCGCCAAAAGCTGGAAGACGCCGCCAAAGCGGTCGGTACAAAACTGACCCCCGCGATAGAGGCAGAAGGCCGCGAGGCCGTCCGCGAAATCGTCGCCGCCGGTGCCGGTATCGGCTTTGTTTCGCAGGCAGAATACGGGCAGGACAACCGGCTGGTCAGCTTTCCCATCGACGGCCCGAGCATTCCCATGGAAGAAACCGTCGTCTGCATCAGGGCTCGTGCAGAAGTCAGGCTAATACGCACATTCATGGGCATCGCTAAAAAGATGTCGGGCCGGCAACCGTAAGCCACAAGTACACTTGTTTCTGATCAAACCCGATTTCCGGTTTTCACCTTTGCCCAAATACTCATTTCCCAAACGGCATGGCCAATAACAGTCCTTCAAAGGCTATTATCCAGTGCGGCCAGAATCGCATCACCCATTTCAGATGTCGTGGCGGGCGTGCCTTCGCCGCTTTGCATCAAATCAGGCGTGCGCACGCCATCAGCCAATACCTGTTCCACCGCCGCCTCAAGCCGCGTGGCCTCAGCGCCCCGATCAAACGAATACCGCAAAGCCATCGCGAAACTTAAGATGCAGGCACAGGGGTTGGCCTTTGATTGCCCGGTTATGTCGGGTGCTGACCCGTGCACCGGCTCGTAAAGCGCCTTTGGCCGCCCATTTTCCATCGGCGCACCAAGGCTGGCAGAAGGCAGCATCCCCAGCGAGCCCGTCAGCATCGCGGCCACGTCAGACAGCATATCGCCAAACAGATTATCCGTGACGATCACGTCAAACTGCTTGGGCGCACGCACCAGCTGCATGCCGCCGTTGTCGGCATACATATGTGTCAACTCCACGTCCGGATATTCATTTTCGTGCACCCAACTTACTTCTTCGCGCCACAAGATGCCGCTTTCCATGACGTTGGCTTTTTCCATCGAGCACACCCGGTTGGCACGCTTTTGCGCCAATTCAAAGGCCGACCGCGCCACCCGGCGGATTTCCTCGGTGGTGTAACGCTGGGTGTTCACGCCAACACGCCCGCCTTCGTTATCATCCATAATTCCGCGTGGCTCGCCAAAATAGACGCCGGACGTCAGTTCGCGCACGATCATTATATCCAGCCCCGATATCACGTCTTTCTTCAGCGAGGAAAAATCGGCCAGCGCATCAAAACACTGGGCCGGGCGCAGGTTGGAAAACAGATCCATCTCTTTGCGCAGGCGAAGCAGTCCGCGTTCCGGTTTCACCGAAAAATCCAGGTTGTCATAGGCAGGTCCGCCAACCGCCCCCAGCAATACCGCATCCACCGCCATCGCTTTGGCCATCGTGTCGTCGTGCAGGGGTGTGCCGTGGGCGTCATAGGCGGCACCGCCAACAAGATCTTCAGACACGTCAAACCGCAGGTCGCGCGCCTCGCCGAACCAGGCGATGACCCGCCGCACCTCGCTCATGACTTCAGGGCCGATACCGTCGCCCGGTAATATCAGAATGGAGGGGTTGGGCATGATCTTGATCCCGCAGAAGAATTGTTTGTCCCTGCGGTATCGGCTGCGGACCAAACCGTCAACCACCAGTCCACCGCAAACACGACCGCCCATCTGCGGTCATGCCGCGGGCCCAATCCAATCTCTGTTTGTGATCGTGTTGTCAAAAGTGGTGCGTCAGGCGGCCATATCTTGCTTTCCATCCCTTTTGGTTTGACCCAGCAACCGCGTCAGATCGGAAATATGAGCGCTCAGAGATGACAGTGACAACCGATAGATTGTCCGGGCTCCGACGCTGTGCCGGGTCAAAAGACCACCGGCCTGCATAACCCTGAGATGGTGAATAAGCGAGGAATGCGGCATCCTTGCCCGCGCTTCCAGGGTTGCAAACTGGGTGCCGGTCCCGGCGTTTTCAAACAGGATGCGGAAAATTTTCACGCGCCGTTTGTGCGACAGCGTGTTGAGAATTTGCGCGAGGTAGAGATCAGAACTTTGGGTCATCCGTTTGCCTTTGCTTGCTGGGTTAACTGTTCCGGCACTAGCGTCTGCAAATTGATATTTGGTTAATTTTCCGGGG
>CAYZQS010000029.1:0-29510 GCA_964480735.1 uncultured Rhodobacterales bacterium | reverse complement strand
GCCAGCATGGCCAACGGGTTTTCCAGGTTGTTTTTTACAGCGGCCAGAAATTGCGCACCCAAAGCACCGTCAATGACCCGGTGATCCACAGAAAGCGTGACGGACATGACTGTGGCGACTGTAAGGTCGCAGTCAGGGCTGACAACCGGTTTTTTGAGGCCCGCACCTACGGCGAGGATCGAGCCGTGCGGCGGGTTAATCACCGCGTCAAAATTTTCAATCCCCATCATTCCCAGATTTGAAATGGCAAAGCTGCCCCCCTGATATTCTTCGGGCATCAGTTTGCGTGCCTTGGCGCGGGTGGCGAGGTCTTTCATTTCTGTTGAGAGTGCGGACAGCGATTTTGTGTCAGCGTCTTTTAGCACTGGCGTGAAAAGGCCACCCTCAACGGCCACAGCCACGGCGACGTCTGAGGGTTTCAAGCGCAGGATGCGGTCTCCGGCCCAGACGGCGTTGCAATCAGGCACGTCCTGCAGGGCGACGGCGCAGGCTTTGATGATATAATCGTTGACGGACAGTTTTATGCCACGCGCGTCCAGTCCGGCGTTCATTTCAGCCCGCAGTTTAAGCAGCGCATCCAAGCGAATGTCGCGCCGCAGATAAAAATGCGGGATGGTTTGCTTGGCTTCGGTCAGACGGGCGGCGATGATCTTGCGCATGCCGTCAAGCGGCACTTCCTCGTATTCGCGGGTAGCATAAAGGGCGGTGACGGAATTGGGATCCTGTTCTGTGGGCGGGGATGGTGTTGCCGCTGGTTTTGTCGCAGTGCGTGGCATTCCCTCAACATCCGACTTGACGATGCGCCCGTGCGGACCGGAGCCCTTTATGGTGGCAAGATCGATACGCGCATCTGCCGCAATGCGGCGCGCCAGAGGGGACGCGAAAACGCGTATGCCCGCAGGGGTGTGGTCAGGGCTTGATCCGGGACCATTTGGTGGTTTTTTTGCCGTGGGTTCAGATGTTGAGAGAGGCCCCGGCTCGGCGGCCGGGGCAGGCGCAGGGACTGGCGTTGCGCCCGCATCCTCGCCATCTTCAAGCAAAAGCGCAATCGGCGCGTTCACCGCCACGCCTTCGGTGCCCTCTGCCACCAGCAAACTGCCGATCACCCCTTCATCCACCGCTTCAAACTCCATAGTGGTTTTGTCGGTCTCAATTTCGGCAAGCAGATCGCCGCTTGCAACTGTGTCGCCTTCCTTGACCAGCCATTTGGCCAGCGTTCCAACCTCCATAGTCGGGGATAGCGCAGGCATCAGGATTTCGATTGCCATTTTCCGTCTCCTACCGGTATGTCACTGATTTTACGGCGTCTATCACTTCCTCCGTGGTGGTCAGCGCCAGCTTTTCAAGATTGGCGGCATAGGGCATGGGCACGTCTTTGCCGGTGCAGTTGATGACCGGCGCGTCCAGATAATCAAACGCTTCCTGCATCAGAACCGCCGAGATATGGCCGCCGATGGAACAGACTGGAAAGCCCTCTTCAACAGTCACGCACCGGTTGGTTTTCATGACCGAGGTGACAACTGTTTTGGTGTCCATCGGGCGCAGGGTGCGCAGATCAATCACCTCTGCCGAGATATTTTCCGTGGCCAGAGCCGCAGCCGCCTCGAGCGCATATTGCATGCCGATGCCAAATGAAACGATGGTGACGTCGCTGCCTTCCCGGGCGATTTTGGCTTGGCCGATGGGGACCGTGTAATCCGCGACATCGGGCACATCAAATTCACGGCCATAGAGGATTTCATTTTCCAGAAAAACCACCGGATTTGGATCGCGGATCGCGGATTTCAGCAGGCCCTTGCAATCGTCCGCAGAATAGGGTTGCACCACCTTAAGGCCGGGAATTTGCGCATACCATGTTGCGTAGTCCTGCGAGTGCTGCGCGCCTACGCGGGCTGCGGCCCCGTTGGCCCCGCGAAACACAATCGGACAGCCCATTTGACCGCCGGACATATAACGGGTTTTGGCGGCGGAGTTTAAAATGTGATCAATCGCCTGCATGGCGAAGTTAAAGGTCATGAATTCCACAATCGGGTTTAAACCGGCAAAGGCGGCACCCACTGCGATGCCGGTGAAGCCGTGTTCGGTGATCGGCGTGTCAATCACGCGCTTTGGGCCGAATTCTTCCAGCAATCCCTGGCTTATCTTATATGCGCCCTGATATTGCGCGACTTCTTCGCCCATCAAAAACACATCGGCAGAGCGGCGCATTTCTTCGGCCATAGCATCGCGCAGCGCCTCGCGGACCGATTGTTTTTTGAATGTGGTTCCAGCGGGCAAGGGGGCCTGTCCCGGACTTGATCCGGGATGTTTTGGCTGTGCGGGTGTTGAGACCGGATCTTGAATTTCGGCTTTCGCAGGTTCCGGCGCGGGGGCCGGGGCAGCTGTGGCGGCATCCGCGTCTTCGTCCTCTTCCAGCAGCACAGCTATCGGCGTGTTCACGGCCACTTGTTCACTGCCTTCTGCAACAAGTATCTTGCTGATCACGCCTTCATCCACCGCTTCAAATTCCATCGTTGCCTTATCGGTCTCGATTTCCGCGATGATCTGGCCGCTTTTGACGTGATCACCCTCGCTGACCAGCCATTTTGCCAGTGTGCCCACTTCCATCGTCGGCGACAGGGCGGGCATAAGAATGTTCGTCGTCATTTCAGGCGTCCTCCTTCGGGCGCTCTATCATCCCGAAAATATTTCCCTCGCCGTCCTCGCAATAGGCGACGCGGCCAATGCCGGCAAAATCTGTGGGGGGCAATGCTTCGGCACCACCATTTGACAGGGCCTTGGCGTAGGTCTTGTCAACATCCTGCACCGTGAATGTCATAACAGCGCCACGCGGACCCGACCCTGCTGCATGCGGGGCGGCGTTTCGGGTGATCAACGCGCCGGTCAGCGGGTTGTCACCGCCAATGCCGTCGGAAATGACCAGATGGTAATCCACACCCGGCATTTTCTGAAAGCTCCAGCCTAATACCATCGCGTAAAAATCTTTTGCGCGCTTTGTGTCGGCCACGTGAAATTCAAAATGCGCGCCCATTATGCCGACTCTGCATAAATGTCTGTCCAAAGCTCCGCCAATTCCGGTTCCGGGCTTTCCTGCGCGTATCGGGCGCTTTCGTTGACGATTGCCTTGATGTCCTTGTCGATGGCCTTCAATTCATCCTGACTGGCGTGTTTGCCCTGCATAAGCAAATCGCGCACGTGGTCGATCGGGTCTTTTTCCTCGCGCACTTTTTGCACTTCTTCGCGGGTGCGGTATTTCGCCGGATCAGACATCGAATGGCCACGGTACCGGTAAGTTTTCATTTCAAGAATATAGGGGCCCTTATTGGCGCGGCAGTGTTCAGTTGCCTTTTGTCCGGCCGCCTTCACCGCCTGCACATCCATGCCGTCCACCGCCTCGCCGGGAATGCCAAAAGCTGCCCCGCGGGTATAAAGTTCTGGTGTGGAAGAAGCCCGCGCAAGGCTTGTGCCCATCGCGTATTGATTGTTTTCAATGACAAATATGCAAGGCAAGCCCCATAAGGATGCCATGTTAAAGGTTTCGTAAACCTGCCCCTGGTTGGATGCGCCATCGCCAAAATAGGTGAAGGATACGCTGTCATTTTCGCGGTACCAGTTGGCAAAGGCCAATCCGGCACCGATTGGCACCTGCGCTGCCACAATGCCGTGCCCGCCGTAAAAATTCTTTTCCGCTGAAAACATGTGCATGCTGCCGCCCTTGCCCCGGGAATAGCCGTCAATGCGTCCGGCGAGCTCTGCCATCACGCCTTTTGGGTCCATGCCGCAGGCCAGCATATGCCCGTGATCGCGGTACGATGTGACCCGCTGGTCGCCTTCCTTGGCGGCGGCCTCCAATCCGACGACAACCGCTTCCTGTCCGATATACAGATGACAGAACCCACCGATCACGCCCATGCCGTACAACTGCCCGGCCTTTTCCTCAAACCTGCGAATCAACAGCATTTCACGATAAAAATGCAGCAATTCATCCTTGTCGGTATTGGTGTTCTGCTTTGGTTTTTTCGCGGCCATAGCCTGCAGCCTCCGGCGTGGTAGAAAAGTAGTTTAGTATTAAACTACAGAATACAACAAACATTTCGAAGATGCACGCAAAACTTCCCCCGAAGGGGAAGCGCCGCTTGTCTGAAATTTTGGAGGATCAGCGGATTACAATTTCGTCGCCACGAGCAAGCCCGAGCACCTTCCGGGCCTGCTCGTCTAAGAGGTCAAGATCAAGATAATGATCTGACAGGCGACGCGTCTTGTTTTCCATAACAGCGACTTTAGTTTTCAGTTTTGCGAGTTGCTGGATCAGCTCGTCCTCTTGCGCCTGGATTTGAATCCGGCGGAAAAGCCCGAAATCTCCTTGAACCGCTGCAAAAGCGAAATAGGCGGCGAGGGAAAACGTGGTGGCGAAAAAGATCGCCGCACTTACCGCCAAACGCTTGGGTTTTGGGTTCATCAACTGCTCTGCCAAGTGTACCGCTCTTGTCGGCGGCGTAAACGAATCATTACACAGGTGATTCGAAATGTGAATCCCCTTTTTTGCGTGAACGGTAAATTTTTTGCGATTCACAGGGCTTACATGTGGTTCTTAGTCTGATTCGCACTATATATGGACAAGTGCGCCCTGACGGGCGGGTCAACTGCCAAGTCTGATCCGGCAATCAGAAGGCGACCCTACCGCCAAAAGGCCATATATTCGACCGCTTCAATCAGCGCTTTGCCCAAAACAACTTGTAGATCCCAATGGAAAACAAGGCTGTCCGCCAGAAAAATGGCGACCAACACAGCGGCCAAAAGCAGACCCACCTGATTGTTCATGAGAGGCCTACCGGCGGCGCATGTTCCGGTTGGGCTCGGTTCGAACTGATTTTGTATATGGCGGGTTTCACAGGTTGGCTTTGTCAATTTGTTTGAACCGGCAGGAATTTGCCGAGTTGTTTCTATGCTGAACTGCTTATCACAAGCGGGATCAACTTGTCCTGCTAAGAAACGGATTTTTAGGAAGCTTTCTGTTGGGGCATTGAGTAAACTTGGGCATATTCATCTGAACGACGATTCGAAGGTTGGGAAAACGGGCAGTTAGCGCATGAAAGAGATTGAGCAATATCAGCGCCGCATCATGGCAGCACTTGAGAAAATATCGGCTATGGCCGGCGCGATGGACGCTGGCACCACCGCGCCTGACCCGTCCGAGATAGAGGAATTGAAGGGCGCCTTGCAAAATGCCCAAGCGGAATTAGCGACCGAGAAAACAAACGCGGCGGCGCTGGCAGAACAACTGCAGGAACAGAAAGGTTCAGCGGAAACTGACGACTTGCCGTTTGACGGCAGGGTGGAACGGTTGCGCGAAAAAGTTCAGAATCAGGAATTGAAAATTCAGCGGCTCAAGAACGCCAATACCCATCTGCGCGAAACCAACGGACGACTGCGCGAAGAGGCCTTGGCAAATATTGGCGACGCAACAACCATAGATGCGTCCATGCAGGCGGAACTGGAGGCGCTGCGCGCCACACGGGCCGCGGAGGTAGGCGAAATGGACGCGATACTTGAAGAGCTAAAGCCATTGGTGGAGGGCCGGATCAATGCCTGATATTGATATTCGCATTGGTGGCCGGGTGTTTCAGGTGGCCTGTCAGGAGGGCGAAGAACATTTCCTGCAATCGGCCGCCGCGTTGCTGGACACCGAAGCCCAATCACTGGCCGAGGCATTGGGGCGGGTGCCTGAGGCGCGGATGTTGTTGATGGCCGGTCTGATGCTGGCGGATAAAACCGCCGGGCTGGAAGAGGAATTGCGCAACGTCGAACAAAAACTGGCCGACAATCGGCCTGAGATTGAAAAGGCCGACGCGGTTGAGGTGCGGGTGGAAGTGCCGACCCTGCCGGATGATCTGGAGCGGATTTTTTCACGTATTGCCGACCGGGCCGAAGGTGTGGCCAGCCAGATCGAGGATGCGGCGGCGGGGTGACACGCCGGATCAACGGAATTCTCACGCCAAAAATGCGACCTTCGGTCGATTTTTGTTGCGCCGGGCCGCCCTCGCTGGACGCTCGGCGGACACGAGTATTTTTGCAAAGATGAAAGGGCGGGTCACTCCGGTAACACCGCTGTGGCTTCGATCTCTATTTTGGCGCGGTCTTCAATCAGGGCAACAACCTGCACCATTGCCATCGCCGGATAATGGCGGCCCAGATGCTTGCGGTAGGCAGCGCCGATGCCTTTGAGGTTGGTCAAATAGTCCTTCTTATCCGTGATATACCAGGTCAGGCGGACAATATGTTGGGGGCCAGCGCTGGCTTCGCGTAAAACCGCAACGATATTGGCAAGTGTCTGGTCCACCTGATCGACCAAATCGTCGCTTTCAAACTGTTGCTGGGCGTTCCAGCCGATATGTCCACCCAAAAACACCAACGCGCCCCGGGCCATGACGCCGTTGGCATAGCCTTTGGCTGCTTTCCAGTTTTTAGGGTGCAGCAGGGTGTGCACGGTATCCGTGTTCATCAGAATTCCTTAGGCAGATTTCAGTTTTTCGGCAATGTCCGCTGGCCAGGGGCTGGATTTTCCGGTGCTTAAATCAGTCCGCACCAACACCTGTTCCACCGTAAACCGCGTTTGGCCCTGATGGGCGCAGGTCATATTCAGTGTGGCACTGCTGGTGCCGACTTTCGGAAAATGCAGGGAGAACGCCAGTTCGTCGCCCAGATGTCCCGGTGTCAGAAAGCTGACGCTGATTTGCGCGGTGGGCATGCCGTTTTTGCCCTGAAAGATCATTTTGGCAAAAGGGTGGTTGACGTGGGCTGCAAAAAACTCCTCGATCACCGAATTGATCATCTCAAAATAACGCGGGTAAAACACGATACCTGCGGGATCACAGTGGGCAAATTCAACGGTGCGGGTGGCGGTCCAGCTCATAATTCTGTCCTGACGCGCCACAGTTCCGGGAACAGCTCCACCTCCAGCATCCGGCGCAGATAGCCAACGCCGCTGGTGCCGCCAGTGCCGCGTTTCAGACCGATGATGCGCTCTACGGTTGTAACGTGGTTGAACCGCCAGCGGCGAAAATAGTCTTCAAAATCAACCAGTTTTTCCGCCAGCTCGTACAGTTCCCAATGTGTTTGCGGGGCCTGATAGACGGTTTTCCAGGCCTGCATCACGGCGTCATTGTTTTGGTGGGTTTGCCGCGTATCGCGGTTTAAAATGGCCTTTGGTATGGCGATGCCGTGCCGGTTCAGCAGACGCAGCGCCTCGTCATAAAGGCTGGGCCGCTGCAGTTCCGCATCCAGCAGCGCAAGGATTTCAGGCTTGTGCGCGTGAGGCTGCAGCATGGCGGGGTTGCGGTTGCCGACGGCGTATTCAATCAGGCGGTACTGGTGTGATTGAAAGCCCGAGGATTGCCCCAACTGGTCGCGAAACTGCGTGTATTCCGAGGGCGTCATGGTGCGCAGCACGTCCCACGCTGAATTCAGCTGTTCAAAGATCCGGGCCACGCGGGTTAGCATTTTAAAGGCGGGCTGCAACCTGTCACCTTTGAGGGCTGCACGCGCCGCGACAACCTCGTGAATGGCAAGGCGCAGCCACAGTTCGGACGTTTGGTGCTGAATGATGAAAAGCATTTCATCATGGGCATCTGTGCGCAGGTTTTGGGCCGACAGTATCTGATCTATCTTCAGATAATCGCCGTAGGACATACGCCCGTCAAAGGACATTTGCGCCCCGTCTTCAGCAGGATCAAAGGCGCTGTTCATGTGATTTTACTCCGGATTTTGTATTTTTCCGCGTCCCACAGACTGTTTGTGATCACATCTTCAATAATTGCGGCTGCCGCTCTTACGTCTGTCTCGTCGATGTACAGCGGTGTGACGCCAAAACGCATCACATCGGGCGCGCGAAAATCGCCGATTACGCCTCGATCAATAAGCGCCTGCATCGCGGCAAAACCGTGTTCAAAGCGAAACGAAACCTGCGAACCGCGCCGGTTGCCGTCGCGCGGGCTGGCCAGTTTCAGGGCGGGGCACCGGACCTCGATTTCTTTTATGAAAAAATCGCACAGTTGTATGGATTTCTTACGCACATCTTTGATATCTGCCATATTCCAAATATCCAGCGCTGTTTCTAATGATTTCAACGCGATAACCGGCGGTGTGCCAACCCGCATCCGCTCGATCCCGGCCCCCTCGCGATACTCAAGATCAAAGTCAAACGGTGCCTCATGCCCCAGCCAACCCGAAAGGGCCGGACGGGTGTTGTGAATATGACGCGGCGCGACATAGATAAAGGCCGGCGCACCCGGCCCGCCGTTCAGATACTTGTAAGTACAGCCCGCGGCAAAATCAGCGCCGCATCCGGCCAGATCAACCGGTATTGCGCCTGCTGTATGAGCCAGATCCCAAACTGTGATCACACCCTTTGAATGGGCGATTTCAGTCAAGGATTTCATGTCATGCAGGCGGCCCGTGCGGTAATCCACTTCGGTTAGCATGAGCACAGCAACATCTTCGGTGATATTTTCCGCGATATCCGCAGGCTTTACGATGCGCAATTCATGTCCTTGATTAAGCGTGCGAATAAGCCCCTGCGCCATGTACAGATCAGTGGGAAAATTTCCGCTGTCTGACAGGATGATTTTGCGCCCAGGATTTAACTCCAAAGCTGAAGCCAAAGCCTGATAAATCTTGATAGACAAAGTGTCACCAACCATCACATGCCCGGTTTCCGCCCCGATCAGACGGCCGATGCGGTCGCCAATGCCGGTGGAAAGCTCCATCCAGCCGGCCTTGTTCCAGCCGCGGATCAGCATTTCGCCCCACTCATCCTGCATCGTGTCAGACACGTGGGCACTTGCTGCCAACGGCAAAGGTCCCAACGAGTTGCCGTCCAGGTAAATCACCCCCTCGGGCAAATAAAACTGCGCTTTGGTCTTGGCAAAATCGGTCATTCAGGTGCTTTCCTTCAGGCGGTACCGCTGCACTTTGCCGGTTTGGGTTTTTGGCAATTCATCAATGAAAACAACGCTGCGTGGGTATTTATAAGGTGCAATCACCGCTTTCACATGGTCCTGCAATGCCTTTACCGTGGCCCCGTCACGCGCAACGCCATTTTCCAGCACCACATGCGCCTGAACAACATGCCCACGGTCCGCGTCAGGGGCACCAACCACGCCGCATTCCACCACAAATTCATGGGCCAGCAGGGCTGCCTCCACTTCCGGCCCGGCGATATTGTAACCCGACGAGATGATCATATCGTCGTTGCGGGCGGCAAAGTGGTAATACCCGCCGTCATCACGCACGAAGGTATCGCCGGTGATATTCCAGCCGCCCTGCACATAAACCGCCTGCCGGTCGTCGTTCAGATACCGACACCCCGTAGGCCCGCGTACCGCCAGCCGCCCCGGCGTACCATCGGGCAGATCGTTCATGTCATCGTCAACAATCCGCGCCTCATAGCCTGTAACGGGCCGCCCGGTACAGGCGGGGCGTGCATCGTCAAAACGGTTGGACACAAAAATATGCAACATCTCTGTGGCCCCAATACCGTCCAGCATCGGCTTGCCGGTTTTTGCCAGCCATTCATCATAAACCGGCGCGGGCAGGGTTTCACCCGCCGAAACCGCACAGCGAAGGGTGGACAGATCAGCGCCCGCGTCCATTGCCCGCATCATGGCGCGGTAGGCCGTGGGGGCGGTGAAACAGATGGTTGCTTTGTAAGTCTCTATAATCTCAATCATATTTTCCGGCGACGCGGCTTCCAGCAGCGTGGCCGTCGCGCCAAAGCGCAAGGGAAACACCGCCAACCCGCCAAGGCCAAAGGTAAAGGCCAAAGGGGGTGAGCCGACGAAAACATCATCCGGCGAAACCCTCAAAACTTCGGCCGCGTATCCATCCGCGATGATCAAAAGATCTCGGTGAAAATGCATGGTTGCCTTGGGCGCACCGGTGGTCCCTGATGTAAACCCCAACAGCGCCACGTCGTCACGCCCGGTGCGCACTGCATCAAATTTCACCGGTTTTGCCAGCGCGATGCGATCCAGTTCGGCGTCGTGATTGGCGGTGCCGTCAAAGCCGATGATGGTTTTCAGGTGCTTTGAGGATTTGCCGCAGGACACAATCTCGTCCATCATGCGGCTGTCGCACAGACAATATTTAACTTCAGCAATATCAACGATCTGGCCAAGCTCCCCGGCTCTAAGCATCGGCATTGAATTGATCACCACCGCACCCGCCTTGGTGGCGGCCAGCCAACAGGCGACCATTGCCGGATTGTTGGCCGAACGGATCAGCACCCGGTTGCCGGGTTTAACACCGTAATCTTCCACCAGCGCGTGGGCCAGACGGTTGGTCCAGTCCGTCAGTTCTTTATAGGTCCGCAGCCGCCCGTTGCCGATCAGCGCCGTATGATCGCCAAAACCTTTGTCAACCATCGCGTCGGTCAGGGCGACGCCGACGTTCAGAAACTCGGGATAAGGAAAATCCTCCAGCAAAAAATTCGGCAGCTGGTTCTCTGGCGGCAGATTGTCCCGCGTGAAACTATCCACATGTGCAGATGGACCCAACATCATGAATTTCCTTCCAAAACCTGTCTGGCGATCACGATCCTCTGCACGTCAGACGCACCCTCGTATATGCGCAACGCCCTGATCTCGCGGTATAGACTTTCCACCACGGACCCCCTGCGCACGCCATCACCGCCATGAATTTGCACCGCTTTGTCAATCACGCGCTGGGCGTGATCCGTGGCAAACAGCTTGGCCATTGCCGCCTCGCGCGTCACCCGTGCCGCGCCCATATCTTTGGTCCATGCCGCCCGGTAAACCAGCAGCGCTGCTGCATCCACATCCAGCGCCATATCAGCAATATGCCCCTGCACCATCTGCAATTCCGCCATGGGTGCACCAAACAGTTCCCGCGAGGTGGCGCGTTTTACGCTTTCTTCCAACGCGCGGCGGGCAAACCCCAGTGCGGCTGCACCGACTGTGGCGCGAAACACATCCAGCACCGACATGGCAATCCTAAATCCGTCGCCCGGCTCTCCAATCATCGCGCTTGTCGACAAACGCATATCCGTAAACCTGATCCGCGCCAGCGGATGCGGGGCAATGGTATCTAACCGCTCAACCACTTCAAATCCTTCTGTACCCGCAGGCACCAAAAACGCCGACAGACCCCGCGCACCGCTTTCACCCGTCCGGGCAAAAACCACATAGATATCGGCAATCCCGCCATTGGAAATCCACGTCTTTTCACCTTTGATCAAATACTCATTGCCGCCTGACAGCACCGCGCTGGTGGTTATGTTGGCCACATCAGACCCCGACGTCGCTTCGGTCAGAGCAAAGGCGCTGATGGCTGTTCCACCGCGTGTTTTTTCCAGCCATTTTTGCTGATCAGACGTGCCAAAGAGGCTGACCGCCCCCATGCCAAGCCCTTGCATGGCAAAGGAAAAATCCGCCAATCCGTCGTGGCGCGCCAAAATCTCTCGAATAATGCACAGACTGCGGACATCCAAATCGTCACCACCTGAATGGTGCAGGAACCCGGCTTTGCCCAAAGCCGCAACCAGCCCCACGCAAGCCGCATCAGTATCGCTGTGATCAACCGGCAGGTTGGCACCGCACCAGATTTCCAGCGCCGCCGCCAGTTCGCGGTGGCGGTCTTCAAAAAACGGCCAGTTCAGAAAAGTTATGTCAGCCATGACGGCTCCTTCTCCCCGGCCCTCTCCCAAGGGGAGAGGGGGCGCACAATCGCCGGCCCCATCGCCCCGTCTCTCCGACCCTCTCCCAAAGCGAGAGCAGGCACACAATCGTCGACCCCATCGCCCCCTCTCCCTTTGGGAGAGTGTCGGGGAGAGGGGGAAGCACATGCTGCATCGTCAATTCCCCTCAAACATTGGCTTATCTTTGGCCACAAACGCCTTATAGGCCCGCACGAAATCCTCGGTCTGCATGCAAATCGCCTGCGCCTGCGCCTCTGCCTCGATCGCCTGATCCGGCGTCATGTTCCACTCGTGGTTCAGCTGGGTTTTCGTAATCCCGTTGGCAAATGTCGGCCCGGCTGCCACGCGCTGCGCCAGTTTCAGCGCTTCCGCCACAAGGTCATCGGCTGAATGCAGCGCATTGTAAAACCCCCAATCCAGACCTTCGGCCGCGGTCATTGTCCGGCCCAGATACAGCAACTCGGCAGCCCGGCCCTGCCCGATGATCCGGGGCAGGATGGCGCAGGCCCCCATGTCACAGCCCGCCAAACCAACCCGATTGAACAAAAACCCGCATTTTGCCCCGGATGTGCCAAGCCTGAGGTCTGAAGCCATTGCGATGATGGCCCCGGCCCCCACCGCCACACCGTCAACGGCGGCAACAATCGGCTTACCACAGCCAAGCATCGCCTTGACCAGATCGCCGGTCATGCGGGTAAAGGCCAAAAGATCCTTCATATCCATCGCCACCAGCGGCCCGATAATGTCATGCACGTCACCGCCGCTGCAAAAATTACCGCCGTTGGGGGCAAAAACAACCGCGTGCACGTCGTCCGCATAGGCAAGACCGCGGAACGTGTCGCGCAGCTCGGCGTAGCTGTCAAAGGTCAGCGGGTTTTTGCGCGCAGGCGAATTTAGCTGTATCACCGCAACGTTTCCCTCCATGCGCCACAAGAAATGTTCAGGCATAAGCCCCGCCATATTGCCCATCACGTAAGCTCCCGAATTTGGGCCAGAAAATACCGCGCCCCGTCCATTTCGCTTTCATCAACACCGGCGAATAACTCGCTGACCCAGCGCTCGTGCGCCTTTGCCATACATGAAAAATCCGTCTTGCCTTTGGTCGTCAGCCGCACCAGCGTGGCCCGCCGGTCGCCCTTGATCGCCACCCGCTCCACCAGATTTTCATTCTCCAGCCGATCCACAATTCCGGTGACATTTCCGTTGGACACCATCAGTTCCGTTGACAGTTTTGACATTTTCAAACCGTTGCCGGATTTTGCCAGCATGGCCATTACATCAAAGCGGGGCAGGGTCGTACCCAGCTCTACCCGCATGCGTTCACGCAACTCGTTTTCCACATGTTTTGTGGCTTTCAGCAACTGCAGCCAAAACCGCAAACGTTGTTTGGATGGCTCCGCCATCAAACCTGACCGCCGGCGATTTCGATGGTCTGCCCGTTGATCGAGCCAGAGTTTGGCCCGCACAGCCACAGGGCCGCATCTGCCACTTCCGCCACCTCCACCAGCCGTGCGTGCCGGTTGTCATTGCTCATGGCGGCCTCTGCCTCGGCTTCGCTCAGCCCGCTGCGCTGCATGATCAGGGCAGTGTTGCGCGCCACAATCGGGGTGCGCACATAACCCGGGCACAACGCGTTGGCAGTGATGCCCTTGCCCATATATTCTTCGGACATCACCCGTGTCATGCCGATCACCCCGTGTTTGGAGGCCGAATAGGCCACCCCGTATTTCAACCCGCGCAGACCGGCAATCGAGGCCACGGTGATAATCCGCCCCCATCCATTTTCCAGCATCCCCGGTATCACCTCGCGGCAGCTTAAAAACACCCCGTCAAGATTGGTGGTCATGATCTTGCGCCAGAATTCAAGCGGTGTTTTGGCAAATGGCGACGTCTCCGCGATGCCCGCATTGGCCACGTGAATATCCACAATCCCCCGCGCCGCAATCGCCGCCGCCGTGCCTTCAACGATGCTGGCCTCGTCACTGACATCCATCACCAGCGGGTGGATGTTGGCCCCCAGCGCACAGGTTTCTTCAAGCGCCTTCATCCGCCGCCCGGTAATCGTTACCTTGGCCCCTGCAGCATCCAGCGCCAGCGCAATCGCCGCCCCGATGCCCGTACCGCCACCGGTGATCAGCGCGTGCCGCCCCTTGTGAATGTTCATACCCGTATCTCCCGTTCCCGTTCTTTAAGCCGCAACAGCTGATCCCGACCAGGCAGATAGGGATCGGGCCATTCGCCGTCCTCGTCTCCCAGTTCGGCAGCCGCGTGTAACGTCCAGTATGGGTCGGTCAGATGCGGGCGGGCAAGGGCCACCAGATCGGCACGCCCGGCCATAAGGATGGAATTGACGTGATCCGCTTCATAAATATTGCCCACAGCCATTGTTTTAATGCCCAGTTCCTGCCGGATACGATCCGAAAACGGCGTTTGGAACATGCGCCCATAGACCGGATCGGCCTCTGTGGAGGTTTGGCCGGCGGACACGTCAATTATATCTGCGCCCGCACCCGAAAACGCCCGCGCGATTTCCACGGCTTCGGCGGGCGTAACTCCGGCGTCGCCCACCCAATCGTTGGCCGAAATGCGAACCGACATGGGCACATCCTCTGGGCAGGCGGCCCGCATGGCGGCAAAAACCTCCAGCGGATAGCGCAGCCGGTTTTCAAGGCTGCCGCCGTATTCGTCGTCGCGTCTGTTGGATGTTGGCGAAATGAACGACGACATCAGATAGCCGTGGGCGGCGTGCAATTCCAGCATGTCAAATCCGGCCGCCAGCGCCATTTTGGCAGAGGCCACAAACTGCCCGCGCACCCTGTCCATATCCGCGCGGGTCATGGCCCGCGGCGTTTCGGTGTCCTGTGACCAAGGCACCGCCGAGGCAGACATGGTTTCCCAGTTGCCGGACTTCAGCCGCGTGTCCGGCGCTTCCCAACCCACCTGGGTTGAACCCTTGCGCCCGGAATGGCCGATCTGGCAACAGGTCTTCGCGCCGGTTTCCGCATGAACAAAATCATTAATGCGCTTAAAGGCGCTCACGTGTTCCGGTGCGTAAAGCCCGGTGCATCCCGGCGTGATCCGCCCCTCCTGGCTGACACAGGTCATTTCCACATAGACCAGCCCGGCCCCACCCTTGGCCCGCTCGCAATAATGCACGAAATGCCAGTCGGTCGGGCAACCATCGACCGCCTTATACTGCGCCATCGGCGAGACCACGACGCGGTTTTTCAAAGTCAGCCCGCGCAGTTTCAGCGGTGTGAACATGGGCGAGCGGCTGGAATTATGCCCGGCCTGCGCGTGAAACCATTTTTCAGCAGAGGCCAGCCATTCTCCGTCGCGCTCGCGCAGGTTCTCGTGGGAAATCCGTTGCGACCGGGTCAACAGCGAATAATTCAGCTGAACCGGGTCCATGTCCAGATATTGCTCAACCCGCTCAAACCACTCCAACGAATTGCGGGCTGCGGATTGCAGGCGCAAAACTTCCAGCCGGCGCTCGTCCTGATAGCGTTCAAACGCGCCCCTCAGGTTGTCTTCGCTGTGCAGCAACCCGGCCAGCGAAATCGCGCTGTCAAACGCCAGCCGCGTGCCCGAACCGATGGAAAAATGCCCCGTTGCCGCCGCGTCGCCCATCAATACCACATTTTCATAGTGCCATTTTTCACAGATCACCCGCGGAAAATTCATCCACACGGCAGACCCGCGCAAATGATCGGCGTTGGACACCAGCTTGTGCCCGCCAAGATGATCTGCAAACAACGCGCGACACTGCTCCACGGTTTCATCTTTGCTCAAATACTCAAATCCGGCCCTGTCCCAGGTCGCCTGACTGCACTCAACAATCACCGTCGCCATTTCATCGTCAAACTGATAGGCGTGGATCCACATCCAGCCAAATTCTGTTTCTTCAAAAATAAAGGTGAATGCGTCATCAAATTTCTGCGTGGTGCCCAGCCAGATGAATTTGCACAGTCGCAGGTCAATATCGGGCTTAAACTGATCCGCGTATTGGGTGCGCACGGCTGAATTGATCCCGTCGGTCGCCACCACAAGATCGTATTCGCGCATTAGCTTTTCAACGTCGCCGTAGTCCTGTGAAAACCGCAGATCCACGCCCAAATCGCGGCATCTTTCCTGTAGGATCAGCAGCATTTTCTTCCGCCCGATCCCGGCAAACCCATGCCCGCCGGACACCGTGCGCTTGCCCTTGTGAACCAGTGCGATATCGTCCCAATATGCAAAATTTTCGCGGATAGAGGCGGCTGATTTCGGATCATTCGCCGCCAGATTTTCCAGCGCCTCATCCGACAGCACCACACCCCAGCCAAACGTGTCGTCGGCATTGTTGCGCTCATATACCGTAATCTGGTGCGCCGGGTCGCGCAGTTTCATGCTGATCGCAAAGTACAGTCCTGCGGGACCGCCACCAAGACACGCCACTTTCATCGCTGAACCCCGTTTTCTGAGTCGGAACTGCGATCAGCCTGTCACCGGCACCACATCTTTTCAAGCCTAAAAGATTTATATCTAAAATAACTACAGTTTCATTTTTTCCTTGGCTTTCACATTCTATTTATTGAATATGGATGAAAAAGGAGTTCATCCATGAGAGTCACTTTATTCTTGATCGCCATAATTTGCATGGGCACCACCACGGCCCAGGCAACAAACGATATCGCGGACCAATACCCGGGCAGCCTTTTGTACAGCACGCCGGTGGAAGTTGTGCCAAATGTGTGGGTTGCGGTTGGGGCCACGCAGCCGTCGCGGTACGAAAATTCCGGCCACAATAACAACCTTAGCTTTATCGTCACAACCGAAGGTGTTGTGGTTGTCAACGGCGGTGGTGCGTATTTGCTGGCGCAGGCGTTGCACGACGAGATCAGGAAAATCACCGACCAGCCGGTGGTGCAGGTGATTGACGAAAACGGGCAGGGCCACGCCATGTTGGGCAACTCGTATTGGGGGGCGCTTGGCGTTCCGATTTTGGCGCATGAAGATGCTTATGCGGTGTTTGAGGAAAGCGGATTTGACAATCTGGACTCGGCCCGGCGTCGGTTGCTTGAAAAAGCCGATAAGACCACGGTTTATTTGCCGACAGAAACTTTCAAAGACAAAAAAATGCTGAACCTTGGCGGGACAAGAATTGAGGTCTTGCATCTTGGCCCCGCCCATTCGCCCGGCGATATTTCGGTTTGGCTGCCGGACGAAAAGCTGGTGATTGCGGGCGATATGGCGTTTCACGAGCGCATTCCACCGATATTTGAACACACCGAAACTGCCGCCTGGATCGAAACCTGGGACAATGAATTTGTACCCCTTGGCGCGGTCTACGTGATCCCCGGGCACGGTCATCCGACCAATATGGCACAGGTTCAGCGCTATACACGAGACTATTTACTGTATCTGCGGGCGCAGATCGGCGCGCTGCTGGAAGCGGGCGGTGATCTGTCGCAATCTTACTACGTCGATCAATCGCCGTTTGAACATCTGCACACGTTCAAAGAACTGGCCACGCGCAACGCCGGACGGGTGTTTGAGCAAATGGAATTTGAGTGAGGGCAAAGTGGGGAAAAAACTATGGGACAACGCCATTGACATGCCGCCCGTGTGGCTGGTGTTTTTTATCGCGCTGGTTTGGGGGCAGACGGCGATTTGGAACCCGTTGTCATACGCCGCACCGCTGTCAGTTACGGTTGGGCGGACAATTGTCGGCATCGGTCTGATCCTGATCGTTGTGGCCGCGTTGATGTTCTGGCGGCAAAAGACTTCTGTCATTCCCAAACAAACACCCAAATCCATGATCTCGGGCGGTCTGTACCGCCTGTCGCGCAACCCGATATATCTGGCGGACGCGATCATTTTGTTTGGTGTTTGCATTTCAAACGGCTCGGTTATCGGGCTGGCCCTTGTGCCGATCTTCATGGGCATCATCACCAGCCGGTTCATCCTTGGCGAAGAGGCCGGACTGCGCCGTGAATTTGGGGCTTATTTTGAAACCTACTGCACACAAACCCGTCGGTGGATTTAGGCCGGACGGTAAGAAATTTCGAATTTTCTTACCAAGACTTTTCCAAAAGTCTTGCGGCGCGGGGGGGTAGCGGCCCGATACTTTAACCGCCCTCAAGAACCTGCAGCAGTCGCCGGCGAATTTCGGCGGAACTGCCCCGATAGACCGGCAGATTTGTTTTCAGCCAACCGGGACCGGTCGCGGCCCCCAGCATGCCCTCGGGCACATCGATCATATTGCCAAAGTTATTCTTATCCAGAAACTGGTTCACTTGTGCGGAGCGTCCGCCTGTGGCGCAGATCAGGGCGATTGGCGTTTTCGGATTGGCCCGGCGAATGGCGACCAACATCTTCAGGAAATCCCGGGATGTCATGTCCAGCCCCAGCGCCCCTTGGCCAATGCCGGTGTCGCGCCATTCCTGCGGGGTGCGGATGTCCAGCAATATGATGTTGCCTGAAGCGGCAGCTGCGTAAGCGTCTGTGGCGCTCAAAGTGCTGTGTCCTGCGACCGCGCTGGTGGTTGGCGCGGCAAGGGACGCAAATATCGCCAGCCCGAAAATCGCGCTGCGGCGCAACAATGACAGGAAGAATCCTGTAATTTGCGTTGGTAAAACAACGTGATTTCGCAAAATTCTGTCCCTGCGTCCAATTAACGGCTGGAAATCGCAGCCCGTTTCTCTCTATTTGGCGCGGATGGATATGCGGTTCACGCCGCGCTGGCAATAGCCGCGGATGCCACGCGGGATCACAAAGGAGAGATCGACGTGAAAATCGGTACCCCAACGGAAATATTTGATGGCGAGAACCGGGTGGCAATGACACCACAATCCGCCGCGCTGCTGCAAAAACTCGGGCACGAATGTATCATTCAGTCCGGTGCCGGCTCTGCCGCACGCTTTAGTGACAAAGACTATAAAGACGCGGGCGTTGAGGTTGTCAAAACCGCCGCCGCCCTGTGGAAGGCTGCAGACATCGTTGCCAAAGTTCGCCCATTGGAAAACCTGACCGAAGAAAAGCGGCTGCGCAAAGGCCAGACTGTGATTTCGTTTTTCTATCCGGCACAGAACGAAGAACAGCTGACGCGGATGCAAAAGGCGGGCGTCAACTACATCGCCATGGATATGGTCCCGCGAATTTCGCGGGCACAGAAAATGGACGCGCTGTCCTCGATGGCCAATATCGCCGGTTACCGCGCGGTGATCGAGGCGGGCAACAACTTTGGCCGGTTTTTCACCGGACAGATCACGGCAGCAGGCAAAGTGCCGCCAGCCAAAGTGCTGGTGATCGGGGCCGGGGTTGCGGGCCTCGCGGCGGTTGGCACGGCCACCTCGCTGGGCGCAATTACGCTGGCCTTTGACGTGCGCCCGGAGGTTGCGGAACAGATCGAAAGCATGGGGGCCGAGTTTGTCTATCTGGATTTTGAAGACGACGCGGCAGACGGAGCCGCAACCGGTGGCTATGCAGCCGTATCCAGCCCGGAATTTCGCGAGGCGCAATTGGCCAAGTTCCGTGAACTTGCACCGGAGGTTGATATTGTCATCACCACCGCTCTGATCCCGGGCCGGGATGCGCCAAAGCTGTGGTTAAAAGACATGGTCGAGGCCATGAAACCCGGTTCTGTTATCGTGGATCTGGCGGCCGAACGCGGTGGCAACTGTGATCTGACGGTTATGGATCAGGTGGTGGAAAGCAAAAACGGGGTGACGGTGATTGGCTACACCGATTTTCCGTCGCAGATGGCCACGCAGTCATCAACCCTGTTTGGCAACAACATCCGACATATGCTCGACGATCTGACGCCCAATAATGACGGCAAGATCGTGCATGATATGGAAGACGACGTCATCCGTGGTGCAACGGTCACCCATAAGGGCAAGATTACCTTTCCGCCGCCGCCGCCAAAAGTCGCGGCGATTGCGGCGCAAAAGCCAAAAGCGCCAGAGAAAACGCCGGAAGAGATTGCGGTCCTTGAAGCCGCCGCCTTGAAAAAATCCGGCCTGCAGCAAACCCTGCTGCTGATCACCGGCGGGGCATTGATGCTGCTGATCGGGGCTTACGCACCGGCCAGTTTCATGCAGCATTTTATCGTGTTCGCCCTGTCGGTGTTTATCGGGTTCCAAGTTATCTGGAACGTCAGCCATGCGCTGCACACGCCGTTGATGGCGGTCACAAATGCGATTTCCGGTATCATCATTGTCGGTGCCGTTCTGCAGATTGGTGCGGGCAATTGGTTGGTGGTGACGCTTGCCAGCATCTCGGTTTTGATCGCAACAATCAACATCGTCGGCGGGTTCATGGTGACCCGCCGGATGTTGCAAATGTTCCAGAAATCTTAAGGAGGGCGGGAAAATGAGCGCAAATCTCGTAACAGCCGCCTATATCGCGGCATCGGTTCTTTTCATTCTGGCCCTTGGTGGCTTGTCAAATCAGGAAAGCGCCAAACGGGCAATCTGGTACGGCATCGTCGGCATGGCGATTGCGGTGGTGGCCACGATTGCCGGGCCGCTGGTGGATATCGGTTTTATTCTGGTGGTGATGATGGCCATTGGTGCGGTGATCGGCGTGATCGTCGCCCAGCGGGTTGAAATGACGGGTATGCCGCAACTGGTGGCGGCATTGCACAGTTTTGTCGGGCTGGCGGCCGTGTTTATCGGCATCAACTCTGATCTTTCGGCGCATCATTTTGCCAGCCACGCCGAAGAGGTGATCCACGAGGTGGAGATTTTCATCGGCGTCTTTATCGGCGCAATCACCTTTACCGGCTCGATCATTGCTTACGGTAAACTGGCGGGCAGTATTGACGGCAAGGCTTTGATTTTGCCCGGACGGCACATCTGGAACATGGTGATGGGGGTGGCCTCGATTGCCCTGTTGGTGTCGTACATGAATGCCGCCAGTATCGAGACCTTCAGTTGGCAACTCTACCTGATGACGATCATTGCCTTTATCATCGGCGCTCATCTGGTGATGGCCATTGGCGGGGCCGATATGCCGGTGGTGGTCAGCATGCTGAACAGCTATTCCGGCTGGGCCGCTGCGGCCACCGGTTTTTTGCTGGGCAACGATCTGTTGATTGTGACCGGGGCGCTTGTGGGCAGCTCGGGTGCGATCCTGAGTTATATCATGTGCAAGGCCATGAACCGGCATTTTCTGTCGGTAATTCTGGGCGGGTTTGGCGCGCCAAGCGGTCCGGCAATGGAGATTGACGGCGAACAGGTGGCCATTCAGGCAGACGGTGTGGCGGCGGCGCTGGACGACGCGGACAGCGTGATCATCGTGCCCGGTTACGGCATGGCGGTGGCACAGGCGCAGCAATCGGTCAGCGAGCTGACCAAACGCCTGCGGGCCAAAGGCAAAGAGGTGCGCTTTGGCATTCATCCGGTTGCCGGTCGGCTGCCCGGCCATATGAACGTGTTGCTGGCCGAAGCGAAGGTGCCCTATGACATTGTGCTGGAGATGGACGAGATCAACGCGGATTTTCCCGAAACCGACGTGGTGATGATCATTGGCTCAAACGACATCGTTAATCCGGCGGCGCAGGAAGATCCCAACAGTCCGATTGCCGGCATGCCGGTTTTGGAGGTTTGGAAAGCCAAGCAGGTTTTCGTTTCAAAGCGCGGGCAGGGCACAGGGTACTCTGGCATCGAAAACCCGTTGTTTTATAAAGAAAACACGCGGATGTTCTTTGGCGATGCCAAGGCGTCGATTGACGGGTTGTTGTCCAAATTTTCTTAGGGAACTTCTGAACAACCAGCGGGTTTTGAAAAAATGACTGCCCCCGCCCGGGTGGGGGCTGGTGCTGAATAAGATAATGGCGCCTGTGTTCGAGAGAATATCATGCGTTATCAAATAGATGTGGCGCTGGCAGAGCCCCCGCCGTGGGGCGGGCGGGGGCTGTCATTTTTTCAAAATGACGACAAAAATCATACGACTGCGTTGTTCAGAGGCTCTTTAGAAGTTAAGACGGGCGGTGCATTTTGTGCCGCCTGCCAATCAGTTTTGATTTACCTGACAATAATTGCCTGTTAGTGCTGAACCATTCAAATGGATTTGGTCCATTTCCCTGAATTTGATTGGTCTGTGAGGTATCGCTTGGGCGAAGCTTATCCGTTTGATCTTGGTGCCTATTCCTGGCCTGTGTCCACAAAGGCAGCGCAGGCGCAGATCTGGTTTGATCGCGGTTTAAACTGGCTTTATGGCTTTAACCACGAAGAGGCGGTCACCTGTTTTCGCAAGGCCGCAAGACACGATCCCAATTTTGGTATGGCGTGGTGGGGCGTCGCCTATGCCTCTGGTCCTTTTTATAACATGCCGTGGCGGTTTTTCACCGCTGCCGAAGCCAAAGAGGCAACAGCGATCTGTTACGCGGCGGCGCAAACAGCGCTGGGCTGCCTTGATGGGGCAACTGATGTTGAGGTTGCGCTTATTCAGGCGATTGCGGTGCGCTATCCCAAAGATCACCCGGTGGATTTTGATGAATTTGACTGGTGGGACATCAACTATGCCGACGCCATGCGCGCGGTATACACTCAGTTCCCGGAAAATCCCGACGTCACCGCATTGTGCGCTGAAGCGCTGATGGTTTTAACGCCGTGGAAACTGTGGGACGTGCACACCGGGAAAGTCGCCAGGGGCGCGGCCACACTTGAAGTGCTGGACATGCTGCAGCGGGCCATATCTGCAGCCGAAATTCAGGAAAAGCCCCAACATCCGGCAATTCTGCACATGCATATCCACGTACTTGAAATGTCTGATACGCCGGAAGACGCGCTTATTTCGGCTGACCGGTTGTTGGGGTTGTGCCCCGATGCCGGGCATCTGCAACATATGCCGGGACATATTTATGTTTTGTGTGGTAAGTTTTATCAGACTCTTACCAGCAGCCGCGAAGCAATCGTCGCTGACCGCAAGTATCTTGATTTTCGCGGGCCGTATAATTTTTACACCACGGCGCGCTGCCACGATTTGCACCTGATGATGTATGCCGCCATGATGGCCGGTTGTTTTCAGGACGCCATGCAGGGTGCCGAAGAAATACGCGCAGCGCTGACGCCGGTCGTCCTGAAAACCGACAAAAACCATATGGCGATCACGCTGGAGGGCTATTTTGCCACGCAGATGCATGTGTTGGTGCGTTTTGGCAAATGGCAACAAATCATCGACACGCCGATGCCAAGCGATCCTGCGCTTTATGTGGTGTCAACGGCCATGCACCACTACGCCCGTGGCGTGGCCTATGCCAATCTCAAACAGTTTGAACTGGCTTTGGCAGAGCAAGAGAATTTCAGGCGGGCGTTGGCGGAGCTTCCGCCAGAGCGCATGTACTTTAACAATCGGGCGGCCGATATTCTGGCAGTGGGCCGGGAAATGTTGAGTGGCGAACTGGCGTATCACCGGGGCAATCACGACCTTGCATTTGCCTGTCTGCGTCACGCCGCCGATCTGGACGACCATCTTTTTTATACCGAGCCCTGGGCCTGGATGCACCCGCCTCGCCACGCCCTGGGCGCGTTGTTGCTGGCGCAGGGTCATGTCAGCGAAGCCGAGGCCGTTTATCGCGCGGATCTTGGTTATGACCGGACGTTGCCGCGCTGTTGCCGCCATCCTGAAAATGTCTGGGCGTTACATGGTCTGGCGGAATGCCTGACGCGGCTGGGGCGCGAGCCGGAAAATATTCTGGTTCAGCAGCGGCTGGCCTTTGCAATGGCGCGCGCTGACACCAAGATCACGGCGTCCTGCTGCTGTCGTGCGCCAGGCGCAGTCACACAAGCGTGAGAATTGCGTTTTGGTGATCAACTTATTTGTTTCCGGTTTGACCCGACCAGAAAAATAGTCGATAAACGGCACTCCAGTGTCGCAAACGTGCCCTTGGCAAAAACCGATGACACTGTATCGTCGCGCATACAAAAGGGAGAAATCTAAATGCGTAAACAAATTACTTTAGCCGCGGCTGCCGCCGTCGGCGTAACACTGATGTCCACAGCGGCCCACGCCGAATGTGGCGAGGTCGTCATGGCCGAATGGAACTGGGCTTCGGGCGAATTGATGGCCAATGTTGATGCCTTCATTCTGGAGCATGGTTATGGCTGTGACGTCAGCCTGATCCCCGGTGCTACAACCACGACGTTTGCATCGATGAACGAAAAAGGCCAGCCGCAGGTTGCCGGTGAACTTTGGATCAACGCGGTGCGTGAACCGCTGTTCAAAGCAATGGACGAAGGTCGTCTGCATTCTGCTGTTGCCGGTCCGATCACCGAGCTTGGCGAAGGTTGGTGGGTAACACCTTCATTCACAGAGGCTCATCCGGAACTGGATACAGTGCTGAAAATTCTTGAGCGGCCAGACCTGTTCCCGGACAGCGAAGATGCGTCCAAAGGTGCATTCGTTGGTTGTCCGTCCGGTTGGGGTTGCCAGCTGGCAAACGCCAACCTGTTCCGTGCGTTTGATATGGAAGCCAAAGGCTGGAAACTGGTGGACCCGGGTTCGGCTGCCGGTCTTGACGGCTCGATCGCCAAAGCCGCAGAGCGTGGCGAAAACTGGTTTGGCTACTACTGGGCGCCAACAGCTATGATCGGCAAATATGGTTTGAATTTGCTTGATTTTGGTGTTGAATTTGCCGGTTCTGACAACTGGGATGGCTGCATTGTGAAACCAGAACAGGAATGTGCTGATCCTCAGCCTACATCCTGGACACATTCTGAGGTTCACACGGTGATCACCGATGAGTTCAAGCAGGCCGGTGGTGTTGCCGTTGAGTATCTGGAAAAACGTATTTTCCCAGGTCCGGTCATGAACGGCATGCTGGTATTTATGGCTGACGAGCAGGCAGGTGGCGAAGATGCCGCCATCGAATTCCTGCGCACTCATGCCGATCTGTGGAAATCATGGGTCACTGAAGATGCAGCTGCGAAGATCGACGCCGCACTTTAGTCTTTGACAACCAAGGCCCCCTGATGTTTCTTGTCAGGGGGTCTTTTTTTGCTTTTTGGGGGACGAGACGTGGCAGAAGACAGAATTATTGACTTTGACAAATTAAACTGGATTGATCCGCCGGTCATGGGCCGGCAGGATCTGCGGGATTTAAAAAAGGGTATCGACGGTTCGTTCCGCGAGTTTACCCGCGCCAACGGTGAATGGATCGAGGCGATTTTCGATCCGATAAAATTCATGCTGGTCTGGATCGAAAAATTTTTACTGGCCACCCCCTGGCCGCTGTTCCTGCTGGCTGTTGCCGGACTGGCCTATCTTGGTTCCCGCAGTTGGAAAATGTCGGTTGGCTCTGTGCTGGCCTTTTTGGTCATTGGCTGGCTGGATATGTGGGAAGACACCATGGCCACCATGTCGATGGTCACGGTTGCCACGTTGCTGTGCATCGCCATTGGCATTCCGATTGGCATCTGGATGTCCCGCTCTGACCGATTGCAGTCGATGGTGGTGCCGGTGCTGGATATCATGCAGACCATCCCGTCATTCGTGTATCTCATTCCGGTTGTGATGCTTTTGGGCATTGGTAAAGCTCCGGCGTTGTTGGCTGTCCTGATCTACGCCATCCCGCCGATTGTACGCTTAACAAACCTTGGTATTCGACTTGTCGATAAAGAGGTGTTGGAGGCCGCGGATGCTTTTGGTGCCAACCGAACAGAGCGATTATGGGGTGTACAGATTCCGCTGGCGCTGCCAAATATTTTCGCCGGTGTGAACCAGACGATCATGATGTCCCTTGCGATGGTTGTTATCGCCGGAATGATCGGGGCAGGTGGTCTTGGAACGCCGGTGCTGCGTGCCATTAACAACCAGTATTTAGCCCTTGGGGTCTTTAACGGCATGGCCATCGTGGTCATCGCGATTATCTTTGATCGCGTGTCACAAGCATACGGCAAGCGGCTGCAAAAGCACCGCGAAGGAGGCCACGGTGTCTGATCTGAAAGTTCAAATAAAAAACCTGTACAAAATCTTTGGGTCCAACGGCAAAAAGATGGTGGCACATGTCGAAAAGGGCATGACAAAACCACAGCTGTTGGAAAAACACGGCCATGTGCTGGGTTTGCAGGATATCAATCTGGATATTCCTGCCAAAGGAATTCAGGTCATTATGGGGCTGTCGGGGTCCGGTAAATCGACCCTGATCCGCCATATCAATCGCCTGATCGAGCCAACCGATGGGCGTATCATTATCGACGGTGATGATGTGATGCAAATGAAGCCGGAAAAGCTGCGTGATTTTCGTCGGTTCCAGGCTTCGATGGTGTTTCAAAAATTTGCGCTGCTTCCGCACCGCACGGTTCTAAAGAATGTGCTGTATGGGTTGGAAATTCAGGACGTGGCCGAGGATGAGGCTATCAAACGGGCCCAAAAATGGATTGATCGCGTGGGCCTCAGCGGGTTTGAGGAACGCTATCCGGCGCAATTGTCAGGCGGTATGCAACAACGTGTTGGTCTTGCCCGTGCGCTGGCCACGGATGCGGATATCCTGTTGATGGACGAAGCGTTTTCGGCCCTTGATCCGTTGATCCGCTCTGACATGCAAAGCGTGCTGCTGGAGCTTCAGGAAGAGCTGCACAAGACGATCATTTTCATCACCCACGATCTGGACGAGGCGCTGCGTATTGGTGACAACATTGCTATTCTGCGCGACGGTGCAATGATCCAGAAAGGGACGACCCAAGAGATCATCCTTAATCCGGCGGATGAATATGTGACCGATTTTGTGGCCGACATCAGCCGAGCGCGGGTGCTGGAGCTGGGCTCGATCATGGGCAAGAAAAACGGCAAAGCTGCCGGCCCAAGTCTTGATCGGTATATGGTGATTGACGAGGCGATGCAGGCTTTGGTCAAAGAAAACGCGGAAGTGGCCACGGTGACCGAAGACGGCAAGGCTGTCGGTTCTATCACTATGGAAGAAATGATTCACGCGATTGCCCGTCCGGAAGGGTCTGACAAGGGAATTGAATCTTACCGCTAAAGCGCAATCCGAAAAGTGGGCACCGGTTTTCGGAATAAATTGCGCGCAAGATCAAAAGGATAGAGCCGCTCCGCTGATTCAGATAAAAAGGACGCGGCTCTATACCAACCTTAATCGGATTTGCAGCGGGCTGCCCGCAGGTGCCGGAGGTCGCCGACCTGCGCTTTTCGGCCATTGTCCGCCACCGGCTGCATTCCGGTAACACCGTCCACAAAACACGCGGCACTGAATTGATTGGTTAGGGTTTTGCGCGTAAAACGTCCAAAAAGGACGGGCAAATTGGCAAATATCGAGCGTACATTCAGAAGCGTGCACGGTTGGCTGGGCGTTATCGTTTTACCGTGGATTTTTGTGATCGGTTTAACAGGCATCTATCTCAATCACTCTGGGGCCATCTACCGGATGTTGCCCAATGGCACATTTGACGAGTCGTCCATGGATACGTGGCCCGGGGCAGCGACAATCAGTGAAAAAAACTTTTACGAAATTGTAAATTCATTCTGGCCGAAGGAAAAAATTGGCGACATTACCAAGGAAAAATACCACAAGCGCGACGCCATCGTGGTAAAGAAATCAAGCGGACGGATCATCGTGGATGAACTGACCGGTTTTTACTGGGTCAAAACCCGGTATATCCGCAAAACATTCAGCCCGGATGGCGAACTGGTGAACCGGAAACTCTATTGGGGGCGGGTGTTCAAAACGCTGCACACAGACGGTTGGTTGAACGGTGGCCTGGGATCATGGCTGGCAGATATAACCGCCGGTTCAATGGCAATATTTGCCTTGACTGGAATGGTTTTGTTTTTCAGTCCGCGCTGGCGAAAACGCAGGAACAAGCAGGCGCGGCTGCGGCAGGCGCGCGCCAGGACGGCGGCGTAAGGAGCGGCTATAGGACGGCAACAGCGGTTGGTTTCAGGTGTTGGCTTCGCGGATTTTGTCAGCCGCTTCCTTGTTAAATGCCACACCCTTGTCAGCCAGCAACGTGTCCAACTCGCCGGAAAGCGTCATTTCGGTAATGATATCACACCCACCGACAAACTCGCCTTTGACATAAAGCTGGGGAATTGTCGGCCAGTCGGAAAATTCCTTGATGCCCTGACGGATGCCTTCGTTTTCAAGCACATTCACGTCCTCAAACGCCACACCCATATAATTCAACACCCCGGCCACTTTGCTGGAAAAACCGCATTGGGGCATGGTGGAAGTGCCTTTCATAAACAAAACCACATCGTTGGCGGACACGGTTTCCTGAATGGCGGTGTGGGCTGGATTGGTCATTTCGGCTTCTCCTGTTCGTAGGTTGGTTGGCGACTCTGGCTTGGGTTGCGGTCCAACCAGGGTCATGGCTCCGGATATCTAACAGCCAGATAGAATTTATATAGGTGCCTGACAAGAACAAACAATGCCGCACCAAAAAGGCTTATGGACAAAAGGATCACAGCAAAGTTGACCGCGATCATCGGTCATCCCTAACTGGTGGTACAAAAAGCTTGGCATAATCGTCCTTATCGCGCGGGATCTTGTAGGTTCGCCCGGAACAACAGGTGTGGCCGGCATAACCGTGTCGCATTATGGTGAAATCACCATCTGTCTGCGCCTCCACCAGCGGTGATATACCGTTTCGTCGCCGCCAGAAGGTCAGCGCAGCCAAAGCCAAAATCGGGACGCCAAATATGATGCCAAGCGTCAGAGTCATGTCATCCCGGCGCTTTGGTTGTCAGGGCAAGCGCGTGTAACTCACCGTGGCTACCGTCCATTTTGCCCTTTAGGGACGCATAGACGGCGCGTTGCTGCTGCACGCGGTTCATGCCCTTAAACTCTTCGGCGATCACCTCTGCCGCGTAATGGTTCCCGTCCCCCGCCAGATCGGTGATTGTGACCGTTGCTGTGGGAAACCCCGCTTTGATCAGGCGCTCAATTTCGGCGGCTTTAATGGCCATAAATGTCTCCGGTGTTGCTGGGCGTAAATGTATGCGCCAAACGCCGCCAGTTCAATAGATCGGTTGCCGCAGGCGCAGAGCGGTTTCAGCCTGCAGTGCTTTGCTGATCAAAAAATGATGCGCTTTTGGGTATTTCCGGGGTTTGAATATCAAACGCTGTTGCCCGAATGGTGCCGGGTTCAACACCCCGCACCAAACACCCCGCGTGACGGCTGGGCACCGCGATTGGCGCCAGCGGAACCGCATCAGCGGCAGCATAGGTGTTGATATAAAGGGTGCGCGGGCGCTGGGAGCGGTTAACGCCAGAGGCGTGGGCCAAACAAACGTGCATCATGCACAAAGTTCCTGCGGTTCCTGCGCAATTAACGGCTTTGTCTTGAAGTTTTTGTGCGGCCGACGGCTCAATCGCGCCAGTGAATTGGCCGTTCTGCCACAATGAATGAATCGGACCGTTGTGCGAGCCCGCAACCACCTGTAGCGGTCCGTTTTCTTCAAATACGTCGTCCAAAAACAGCAACGCGGTGATCTGGTCTGTGTTGCTGTGCGGATCAAACGGGAAATCCTGGTGCCATTTCACCACCGTTTTGCTGCCCGGCAGTTTGGAATTCATCTTGGCGTGGTGAAACCGCACATTCGGGCCGATCAGGGCGGCCACATAATCACCGATTGCGCTGTCAAAAGTGATTTTCTTGCAGATGTCGGAAACTTCGGTGGGCGAGGCCACCCGGCGAAGGGCAGGGCTGCTGGCACTGTGCCCCGGTTCCAGATCAAAGCGGGGACGGTTGTCTGTTGTCTCGCCATAAGGCGCTGAATATGCGCGGCTTTCGTCGGCCCAGTGCAGAAACTGATCCTGTAGTGCCTGAAGGTCATCGCCGGTAACGGCATC
>CAYZQS010000028.1:12768-29698 GCA_964480735.1 uncultured Rhodobacterales bacterium | reverse complement strand
CTTGCGCGCAATTTATTCCGAAAACCGGTGCCCAGTTTTCGGATTGCGCTTTAGGCCTTCGGCGAGGATATTTATCGCCGAAAAGAAGCAAGGATTTGTTAACCAAGATCGTACAGGGTTGCGGCACGGTACAGGCTGGGAAGCCGATGACCGTCCGTGAAGAAGCGCCCTGCCCTAAACCGGGTAGGGCGTTATTTGCGAACGGTAAGTGTTCGCGCCACCGCGTCCTGCCATCCGGAATATGCAACGTTGCGCTGCGTTTGGGACAGGGCCGGTTCAAACCGCCGTTCCAGCGCCCAATGCTTGGCAAACTCTGTAGGTTCAGGGCAAATCCCGGCGTAAAGACCCGCAAGGTAAGCCGCGCCCAGCGCTGTGGTTTCTGTCACCACCGGTCGGTCCACCGGCGCGCCCAATTGGTCTGCCAGATTTTGCATGGTCCAGTCGCTGGCAACCATACCCCCGTCAACCCGCAACACGGTGTCACCGGCAGCACGCCAATCGCCCTGCATGGCCTCCAGCAGATCGCGGGTTTGAAAGGCCACGCTTTCAAGCGCTGCCTTGGCAATCTCTGCCGGGCCGGTGGCGCGGGTCAAACCGTAAATCGCGCCACGGCACTCGGCGTCCCAGTAGGGCGCTCCAAGGCCGGTGAACGCGGGCACCAGATAGACGGATTGCTCGGGGTCCGCAGCTTTTGCCAATGCCTGGGTTTGGGCTGAATCGTCAATGATTTTCAAGCCATCGCGCAACCATTGCACCACAGCCCCGGCAATGAAGATTGACCCTTCCAGCGCATAAGTGGGCTTGCCGTCCAACTGGTAAGCAATCGTCGTCAGCAGGCGGTTTTTTGACGGGACAAATTCAGAGCCGGTGTTCAGCAGGGCAAAACACCCCGTGCCATAGGTGGATTTCATCATTCCGGGCGAAAAACAGGCCTGACCGACAGTGGCGGCCTGTTGGTCACCGGCCACACCGCAGATCGGGATGGCGCGGCCAAACAGCGCCGGATCGGTTGTGCCAAAATCAGCGGCGCAGTCTTTTACATCCGGCAACATGGATGTGGGAATGTGAAACAGGTTCAGCAGGTCCTGATCCCACTGCCCTTCTTTAATATCATAAAGCATGGTGCGTGACGCGTTGGTGGCGTCTGTGGCATGAACGGCCCCGCCCGTCAGCTTCCAGATCAAAAACGTGTCGATCGTGCCAAACAACAAATGACCATGCCTTGCCATTTCCGCAGCACCATCGGCATTTCGCAGGATCCAGGCGATCTTGCTGGCCGAAAAATAGGGGTCCAGCAGCAGGCCTGTTTTGTCTGCGATCAGCTGTTCGTGGCCGTCATTTTTTAGCCCCGCACAGACATCCGCCGTGCGGCGGTCCTGCCAGACGATAGCATTGTAAACCGGGTTGCCTGATCGCTTGTCCCAAACCACCACGGTTTCACGCTGGTTGGTTATGCCAACCGCCGCCACGTCTGAAATTTCCACGCCTTTAAGCGCGGTTTTGCAGGTGCTGACCGTGGTTTGCCAAATCTCATCCGCGTCGTGTTCCACCCAACCGGAGCGCGGAAAATGCTGTTTGAACTCCTGTTGGCCCGTGGTGCCGGGCTTCAGATGTTCATTGAACAAAATCGCCCGCGTGGACGTGGTGCCCTGATCAATCGCCAGTATATGTTTCACTTTTCCTTCTCCGCTATCCAACGATCCAACGCGCCTATCTGCCCTTTTGTCATGCGCAGGCCCAACTTGCTGCGCCGCCAGACAATATCATCGGCACATTTCGCCCATTCATTTTGCATCAGCCAGCGGACTTCCCGTTCAGACAGGCCACCGCCAAATTTCATCCCCAAATCCTTATGCGATTTGGCGTCGCCCATAACCATGCCTGCCTGTGTGCCATATGCCGCGAACAGACGGTGGACGCATCGCGGCTCAAGAAACGGATAGTTTTTTGCCAGATCGTCCTGCAACCGCTTACCATCGTCAAACGTAAAATCTCCGCCCGGCAGCGGTGTGTGGTTTGTCCACGCTCGCCCGGTCAATTCAGCGTAGAGCGCGAGTTCCGCCACAACCTGTTCAGACAGCTTGCGAAACGTGGTGATCTTGCCGCCATAGATGCTGATCAACGGTGCCTTGCCGTTTTGATCGTCAATTTTAATCTGATAATCGCGTGAGGCATCTTTGGCGTCGACACCCAGATCATCGTCCAGTGGCCGCACACCTGAATAGGTCCAGACTATGTTTTTAGCGCTGACCGGTTTTGCAAAATACTCTGACGCGGCCAGACACAGATAGGATTTTTCTTCTTCAGAACATTCCACATCTGACGGACTGCCTGAATGATCCTGATCCGTCGTGCCGATCAGGGTAAAATCTTCCTCAAAGGGAATGGCGAAAATGATCCGCCCGTCCGGGTTTTGAAAAATATAGGCGCGGTCGTGGTCAAACAGCTTTTTAACCACAATATGCGACCCGCGCACCAGCCGGATGCGATCAAATTCCGGCCTGCCCAGCGCCTGTTCCATAAACAGGCTGACCCACGGTCCCGCCGCGTTTATCAAGGCTTTCGTCTTGATTTCTGTAAGCTGACCGCTGCCTTTATCTATCACAGTCACCCGCCAGAAATCGGCGTCACGAACTGCCTTTGCCACTTGCGTTTGCGGTCGTATTTTAGCGCCCCGATCCGCAGCGTCCCTTGCGTTCAGAACCACAAGCCGGGCGTCGTCCACCCAGCCGTCGGAATACTCAAACCCTTTCCTAAATCCGGGCTTAAGCGGAATACCGGCCACATCACGGCGCAGATCCAGACCTTTTGTTGGCGGCAACAGCTTTCGCCCGCCCAAATGGTCATACATAAACAGTCCAAGCCGCAGCAACCACGCGGGCCGCATGCCCGCCACATGGGGCAAAACAAACCGCATAGGGCGCGAGATATGCGGCATGTTTTGCAGCAACACTTCGCGTTCGATCAGCGCTTTGCGAACCAGCAGAAAATCGAACTGCTCTAAATACCGCAATCCACCGTGAAACAATTTGGTCGCCTTGGAAGACGTGCCCGATGCCAGATCATTTTGCTCGCATAAGATCACTGACAGACCTCTGCCCGAAGCGTCGCGGGCAATGCCCGTACCGTTAACGCCTCCACCAACAACCAACACGTCAACTATATCATCCGCCTTCGCCATGGGCACGAAGATGCGGGGTTTCGCGGCGGACTTCAATTCGGATTTTGCCTGCGGTGCTGTCTCTTTTCTTGTAACCAATCGGAAATTCCAGCAGGATGTGATCAAGAAATATTATTGGCAGGATGCAACATCATGAAAACCCGCGCCGCTGTGGCCCTTGAGGCCGGCAAACCTCTTGAAATTATGGACGTTAATCTTGAAGGCCCAAAGGCCGGCGAGGTTTTGGTCGAGATCAAGGCCACCGGCATTTGTCACACCGACGAATTTACACTGTCAGGTGCTGATCCAGAGGGCCTGTTCCCGGCCATTCTGGGGCACGAGGGCGCAGGCGTTGTGCTGGAGTGTGGCGCGGGAGTCAGCAGCCTGAAGCCCGGCGACCATGTTATTCCGCTTTATACACCGGAATGTCGCGAATGTGATTACTGTCTGAACCCGAAAACCAACCTGTGTCAGGCGATCCGGGGCACACAGGGCCAGGGTTTGATGCCAGACGGCACCTCGCGGTTTTCGATGGCCGACGGTATGCCGATCCTGCACTATATGGGGTGCTCGACGTTTTCAAACCATACGGTGCTGCCCGAAATCGCACTGGCCAAAGTGCGGTCTGATGCACCGTTTGACAAGATTTGTTATATTGGCTGCGGGGTGACCACGGGACTTGGCGCCGTGATGAATACAGCCAAGGTCGAGATCGGTTCGCGGGCCATTGTTTTTGGTCTTGGCGGCATTGGTCTGAATGTAGTGCAGGGATTGCGGCTGGCCGGGGCAGACCAAATCGTGGGCGTTGACCTGAACCCGTCCAAAACAGAAATGGCAACCAGATTTGGCATGACTGATTTTGTTAATCCGGTGGACGTTAAAGGCGATCTGGTCGGTCATCTGGTTGAACTGACCGGCGGTGGGGCAGACTATACGTTTGATGCCACCGGAAATGTGACCGTCATGCGCACAGCGCTTGAGGCGGCCCATAAGGGGTGGGGCGAAAGTGTTATCATTGGCGTGGCCCCGGCAGGTGCCGAAATTGCAACCCGTCCGTTCCAGCTGGTAACAGGCCGCGTTTGGCGCGGAACCGCATTTGGTGGTGCCCGTGGGCGAACCGACGTGCCGCAGATTGTTGACTGGTATATGCAGGGCAAAATCGAAATTGACCCGATGATCACCCATAATCTGGCCCTTGAGGACATCAACAAGGGCTTTGACTTGATGCACGAGGGCAAAAGCATCCGGGCGGTGGTGGAGTATTAACCATAACCGCAGGCGCGTTTGCGAATTGTTAGGGATTGGGGTATAGTTGGATTGATTGAATCGTTTGTTTCACGTACGTCACTAAATATCGACCCCGCCGAGCTTCATCTCGGCGGGGTCTCTCTTTTAGGGTATGCCCTGCAAGAGTTGGATGATGGCCACAAGCAATCCGAGGATCGCAACAGCCAGCATCACAATTTGAATCGGGTGTTTATTCACATACATCACCTCCGTTCACCGCAAGGGATTGCGGCAGGCAAACAATGCGTTTGTTATGGTTAACACCGTGTTACATCCGGGGCGTTGGAACGCTTTGTTACGAAAGCCAAACCGAGTGGGATGTAAAAATTGAGCGCCATTTACATTGACGCAGATGCCTGCCCGGTGAAGACCGAAACGGTGAACGTTGCCGAAAGGCACGGGCTGAAGACTTTTATCGTGTCTAATGGCGGTCTTCGACCCAATCCCCATCCGCTGGTGGAAAACATCATCGTGCCTGACGGGCCGGACGTGGCAGACATGTGGATTGCAGAACGAGTTGACACCGGCGATATTGTCATTACCGGCGATATTCCACTGGCCGACAGGTGCCTGAAAGCCGGAGCCAGGGCCATCAGCCACAAGGGCGAGGCATTTACCACCGCCAACATCGGAAACATTTTGGCCACCCGCGACCTGATGACAGACTTGCGGGCTGCCGATCCGTTTCGACAGGGCGGTGCCAAACCGTTCAGCAAGGCCGACCGGTCCCGTTTTTTGAACACGCTGGAAAGGGAGGTACGCGCGGCCCTTAAACTCTAGAGCCGCGTCCTTTTTATCTGAATCAGCGGAGCGGCTCTATCCTTTTGATCTTGCGCGCAATTTATTCCGAAAACCGGTGCCCACTTTTCGGATTGCGCTTTAAGAAACGAAATTCAGGTTAACAAACGACCATCATCCGCGTCGCATTCTGAACAGACAGAACCGTATATCGCAGGCCAGCTACGCTTTCAGCCTTCGGCCGGAGCGTGTTTTGTCTGTCTTTACCAACCGTATAAATCTGATCGGCATAATGTCCGCAGTTGGTGCCGCTTTTTTCTTTTCCTTCAACGATATGGCGATCAAATTTCTAAGCGGCGATTACGCCCTGCATCAGGTTGTTCTGATCCGGTCTTGCATTGGAATGGCGGTCCTGATGGCCGTTATCGTTCCGCTGGAAGGCGGGCTGAAAATTCTGAAGACACGGCGGCTGGCGATGCATCTGTTTCGGGGTGGCTGTGTCGTCTTTGCCAATATGACTTTCTTTCTGGCGCTGGCGGCAATGCCTTTGGCAGATGCTGTTGCCATCTTCTTTGTTTCGCCACTCATCATCACTGTTTTTTCCGTAATATTTCTGGCCGAAACCGTCGGTCCCCGCCGGTGGGTGGCCGTCGGCATCGGTTTGGCAGGCGTAATCATTATGCTGCGCCCGGGCAGCGCAGGGTTTCAATTGGTGGCGTTGTTGCCACTGGCCGCTGCAACCGGATACGCGACGTTACACGTTCTGACCCGCAAGATCGGCGGCACTGAAAGCGCGGGAACCATGACGTTTTATATTCAAGTGACATTTATAGCTGTCAGCGCAGCAATCGGCCTTGCGGTGGGTGACGGACGCTTTGCCGTGCAAGCCGATCCATCCCTGGAGTTTCTGCTGCGACAGTGGGTCCGTCCCGATCCCGCCGATGCGCTTATATTTGTTGCTATTGGCGTTTCCAGCACCGCTGGCGGTTATCTGATCAGTCAGGCCTACCGACTGTGCGAAGCCGGCCTGGCCGCGCCGTTTGAATATGCGGCAATGCCAATGGCGATATTCTGGGGTTTTATGGTTTTTGGGGAATGGCCGGACAATATCGCATGGATTGGGATTCTATTGATCGTCAGCGGCGGTCTGTACATGTTTTGGCGCGAAGCGGTTGTTGACAAAAGCCTGATAGGCAAACACCCTCCGCGTCCAAGTTGATAGAGGGAAAAAATGTCAAACGCGCAGGCCGTGGTATTTGATCTTGGAAATGTGTTGATTGGTTGGGATCCCGAGGGATTTTTTGACAGTCTGATGCCACAAAAAGACCGTCGCCGGATGTTTCAAACCGTTGATCTTGCCGACATGAACCGACGCATTGATCTGGGGGCGCCGTTTAAAGAAACCATTTACGAAACGGCAGATAAGCATCCCGAATTTACCGAAATCATCAGATTGTGGCATGACCGTTGGATCGAAATGGCGGCCCCCGCAATTGATCACTCTGTTGCGTTGCTGCGCGCGCTGCGCACCAAAGGCGTACCGGTTTTTGCCCTGACGAATTTCGGCATCGAAAGCTTTGCGGTGGCGGCCGCGCACTACCCGTTTCTGGTCGAATTTGACAAACGCTACATCTCCGGCCACCTGAAAGTCATGAAACCCGATCCGCGCATTTACGATATTGTGGAACAGGATTGCGGGTTCGCGCCCAGGGAACTGTTGTTTACCGACGACCGTGCCGACAATATTCAGGCCGCGCGACAACGCGGGTGGCAAGGCCATCTGTTTGAAACTTCGATGGGCTGGGCGGACTGCCTTGTGTCACATAATCTGTTAAACACATCTGAGGCCGGACTGGAAAAACCGGAGGCGTCATGATCACGAGTGAATTGATAAAGGCTTACCGCAGCGACGGTGTGATTGTGTTAAGGGGCATCTTCAGGGACTGGGTTAAAGAAATTGCAGCCGGAATTACCTTTAATATGAAAAACCCGGGGCCTTATGCCTCTGAAAACGCGGTACAGGACGGCGGGGGCCGGTTTTTTGATGACTATTGCAACTGGACGCGCATCCCGGAATTTGAGGATGTGATCCGCAACAGCAGTGCAGCCGCAACCGCCGCAAAGATCATGTGCTCTGATACCGCACAGATTTTTCACGATCATGTTCTGGTTAAGGAACCCGGCACGCCAAAAGCGTCTCCCTGGCACCAGGACGCGCCTTATTATTTTGTGCGCGGCAAACAGACCGTTAGCATGTGGATACCGATTGATCCGGTCACTGACGCCAGCCTGCGCCTGATCAAAGGATCACATCTTTGGCCGCGCATGGTCCGGCCTGTCAGCTGGTCAGACGACAGTGATTTTTACGATCAGCAGATCGACTGGCTGCCGGTACCTGATCCCGATGCCGATCCAACCGATACCTCTGTGGTGGAGTGGCAAATGGAGCCCGGCGATGCTGTGCTGTTTGATTTTCGCACGGTGCACGGGGCCCGCGGCAATAAATCCGATCAACGCAGGCGCGCCCTGTCGCTGCGCTGGCTTGGCGACGACGCTGTTTATACCCGGCGTCCGGGTCGCACGTCGCCACCTTTCCCCGGCCATAATATGACCGAGGGCCAAAAGCTGCGCGAAGACTGGTTTCCGGTCATCTGGCGCGCGTCTGGCTGATCAACATGCAAATCACCGCGAATGACATTAAACTGGAATACGAAGAATACGGCCCAAAAGACGGTCCCTGCATGATCCTGGTGCGAGGTCTGGGCAGTCAACTGGTGCATTGGCCCGATGAATTTGTGCACGGATTTGCTGAACTGGGCTACCGTACCTTGATTTTTGACAACCGGGATGTTGGCCTATCGCAACGGTGCCCCCGGCGCGATGTCCCCGGCGACGCGGCCACCATCATTGCACGCGCAAAATCCGGCAAACCGCTAAACGCGGCCTATACTGTGGCGGATATGGGTGCGGATATCACCGGTCTGATGGACGCGCTGCAAATTCCGCAAGCCCATGTTCTTGGCATTTCTCTGGGGGCCGCTGTCACGGTTGAGATTGAAAACACCAACCGCCTGTCGTCCGCCATTTTGATTATGAGCGCCTGGCCCGACCGGCTGTCAACCGACGACATTCAACAATTGGTGGCCTATCCGGCCGGATTGGTTGAGGCGCAGAACAATTGGCTGAAGGTGCACAGTGAATGGGGCAGCCCGGGGTTTCCGGCTGATGACGATTTTATCCGCTTTCAGGCCGCAACCGCATGGCACCGTGGGCACGACGCGGCAGGCGTGAACCGGCAACTGCTGGCCCTCCTCAACGCGCCCGACCGAACCGACAAAATGCGCAGCTTTGACGTTACGACTTTGGTCATTCACGGCGCGGACGACAATTTGATCCCGGCAGATGTTGGCAAAAAAATCGCAGGGCTTATTCCCAAAGCGAAATTGCAGATTGTGCAAGGTATGGGCCACGTCATCACGCCAAAACTGGCCCCACTGATTGTACAAATGGTCGACGCATTCATCAGGCCCAAATGAACTTAGCTGGTACCTTCTTTCACCTTTGCCCAAATACTCAAACCGACGCGCCGCCTGGGCGTCGTCGGCCTGGCCCAACTGAAACCGATCGAAGATCGCGTTTCAGGCGGGAGCGCTCCCTTTGGTTTATGAAGAATATCGCCAACGGGATGCTTTCGCCAAAAATACGACCTTCGGTCGATTTTTGTTGAACCGGGCCGCCGTCGCTGAACGCTTGGCGGGCGCTCCGCGCGGGAGTATTTTTTGGAACAATGAAAACGGATCAGAAATCCAGATGTTCAACGCTCAGCGCGTTGTTCTGGATAAACTCGCGGCGCGGCTCGACAACATCGCCCATCAGCTTGGTAAAGATGTCGTCGGCATCTGACAGGTCCTCGACCCTGACCTGCAACAGCGTGCGCGCCTCAGGGTCCAGCGTGGTTTCCCACAACTGATCCGGGTTCATTTCGCCAAGGCCCTTATAGCGCTGCAGCGACAGCCCCTTTTCACCCTCGTTCAGCACCACGTTCAGCAGATCAGACGGCGCGTGGATGGTGGTTTCTTTTTCTTTGCGTACCAAGACTGCCGGTTTGCCGTAAACTTCCTGCAGGCCCACAGTATAGCCCGCCAGTTTTCGCGCTTCGCCCGAGCGCAGGCATTGGCCGTCCAGCGTCCGCACCTCGTCAACGCCGCGAATGCTGCGTGAAAACCGCAGCCCGGCGTTTTGGGTCGGGCGGCCCATCCAGCCTTTTTCGTATTCCCGCGCCACCAGATCAAGACGTGTGGCAACCGCGTCGGCAACAGCTTGCGGATTTTCGTCAACCCGCCCTGCCACCAGACCACCGGCAATCGCCGCCTGCTCCAGCACATGGCGGGAATAATGGGTGGGAAAGGCGTTCAGGATCGTGCCGATTTGCCGGGCGTCTGTCACCACGCGGTCAAGATCGGCACCGGACATTTGCGAACCGTCCCCAAGGCGCAGGACCGCGCCCTCAAGCCCCTGCTCGATCAGATAATCCTCAAGCGCTGTCTGGTCTTTCAAATAGACCTCTGACTTGCCGCGCGACACTTTATAAAGCGGCGGCTGGGCGATATACAGATATCCCCCCTCTATCAGCTGCGGCATCTGGCGGAAAAAGAACGTCAGCAGCAGCGTTCTGATGTGCGCACCATCCACATCGGCGTCGGTCATGATGACCACCTTGTGGTAACGCAGTTTGGAAATATCAAACTCGTCCCGCCCGATACCGGTGCCAAGGGCGGTGATCAGCGTGCCGATCTCCTGGCTTGACAACATCCGGTCAAACCGGGCCCGTTCGACATTCAGGATTTTACCGCGCAGGGGCAGAACCGCCTGATTGTGGCGCGAGCGGCCCTGTTTGGCGGACCCACCGGCACTGTCACCCTCCACCAGAAAAACCTCTGACAGGGCCGGGTCTTTTTCCTGACAATCGGCCAGTTTGCCGGGCAGGCTTGCGATATCCATCGCGGTCTTGCGCCGGGTCAGATCGCGGGCCTTGCGCGCCGCTTCGCGGGCCAGCGCCGCCTCGACGATCTTGGAAACGATGATTTTTGCTTGCGTTGGATTTTCTTCAAACCATTCCGACAGCTTTTCGTTCATCAACCCTTCCACGGCAGGGCGGACTTCGGAACTGACCAACTTGTCCTTGGTTTGCGATGAAAATTTCGGGTCCGGCACTTTGATTGACAATACACAGGTCAGCCCTTCCCGCGCGTCATCACCGGTGAAATTGATCTTTTCTTTCTTGGCGATACCAGAGGTGGCCGCATAGGCATTTATCGTGCGGGTCAGCGCCCCGCGAAAGCCCGCCAGATGGGTGCCGCCGTCCCGCTGCGGGATGTTGTTGGTAAATGGCAATACGTTTTCGTGATAGCTGTCGTTCCACCACATGGCGACCTCAACCTCGATGTCGTCCCGCGTGCCGTGGATAAAAATTGGTTCTTCCAGCATGGCGGTTTTGGACCGGTCCAGATGGCGCACAAATTCCTTCACGCCGCCCTCATAGACCATTTCAGATTTCAACCGCTCCACCGGGCGGTGGTCCTCGATACAAATGCGCACGCCGGAATTCAGGAATGCAAGCTCGCGCAGGCGGTGTTCCAGTGTTGAAAAACTGTATTCCAGATCGGAAAACGTATCCAAAGTGGCCAAAAACCGCACTTCGGTGCCCTTGCGCCCGATTGCATCGCCGACAACTTCCAGATGCTTCACCGTCTCGCCGTGTTCAAAGCGCGCCAGATGTTCCTTGCCGTCGCGCCAGATGCGCAGCTCCAGCCATTCTGACAGGGCGTTCACCACAGACACGCCAACCCCGTGCAGACCACCCGAAACCTTGTAGGAATTGCTGTCAAATTTGCCACCGGCGTGCAGTTGCGTCATGATAACCTCGGCGGCGGACACGCCCTCCTCTTCATGGATGTCAACCGGAATTCCGCGGCCGTTGTCGGAAACCGAAACAGAGCTGTCGGCGTGAATAACCACGCTTACAGTGTCGCAATGTCCGGCCAGCGCCTCGTCAATGCCGTTGTCCACGACCTCGTACACCATGTGATGCAGCCCAGAGCCGTCATCGGTGTCTCCGATATACATGCCAGGGCGTTTGCGGACTGCCTCTAAGCCCTTGAGAACCTTGATGGAATCAGCGCCATAGTCTTCAGAGTTTTGAGTTGTTTCCGCCATCGGTTCCGCCTGCCCTTTTACCTGTAAGATATAGGATATTTGGGCCGGAATGTCACCCCAAAGACACCAGATTGTTGACCGCCAGCCCCTATGTAAGGCCGATCACAAAACCCACCAAAATCAACGAGATACCAGAGCCCACGTTGATCCGCCACAACGCCCGTGCAGAGGTCAGTACCGACCGCAGTTTTCCAACAAATGCGGCCAGAATTAGATTGCCGATCAGCGGCACCAAAATGGATGCGGTCACGATGGCGGCGATATCCATCCCGGTCAAAACGGATACATCAAAGAACCCCGGCAACACCCCCATGTAAAACAATACCGCTTTGGGATTGGACAGTATAATCAAAACCCCGGCGGAAAATCCGGCCCACATGCCCGGCGCTGTCAAGCGGCTGTCTGTGCCGATTTCGCGCCCGGCCTGCCGGATCAGCATCACGCCCATCACCACAAATACCAGCATCGCCACATAGCGCAGGATCAACAGAAAGTCCGCATAGACCGAAACCAGCCAGGACACACCAAAAACCGCGATCACCGGCCACACGGCGTCCCCCAGCACCACGCCCAGCGCCAGCGGCCATGCCGCGTGAAAGCCACCTGAAAGGCCCCGGGCGATCAGGGCCGCCCATACGGGACCGGGCGACAAGAACAGTATGGCCAGCGCCCCGGAATAGAGCAGCATCTGATAGGCGGTGATGGTCACGCGAATTATTCGATATATTCGGGATACATAAAGTCTGTGTTGATTGAATTGAGCGTCAGCATCAACAGGTCCATATAGGGAATTCGGTCGTCCTCGATTGGCACCAACACGGCGCGGGCCTCGACCGTTGGCTCGTTTTCATACCAGGTGTAACTGAGATTTCCATCCTGCCGCACCGTTAGATGAACCGTGCCCAGTTCCAGACAATCGTCTATGCCTTCCAGAATTTGTTCAATAAACTCAAGTCGGTTTTCGCCGGTATTGGTCAGCGTCCACTTGCCGGAACATTCAAGCGACGGATAGGCCACCTGCCCGCCGGCCTCGTCAATCAGCACTTCGATAGACCAGTGTTGCCCGTCACGCTGCCAGCCAACACCGTAATAATGAGATTTTTCCAGCACGTTGTTCTGACCGATGGTCTGGGTGTTGTTCTGAACATTGTTGTCGCCTGCGTGGGTCGCAGCCCCCAGACAAACCAACAGGATCACAAACAAAAATCTCATGATTTCAACACCTTTCCGCAACCGCAGATTCACCGTTTTGTTCTGTAACTTCCAAACAATACGCCCGATCTTCCAATCCTTCAAATAATTCCGCTCCGGTCCCTGTCATCCAGGCTTGCGCATTTAGCGCGCAGATTTCATCAAACAACGCCGCGCGGCGCTCAACATCCAGATGAGCCGAAACCTCGTCCAGCAGGATGATCGGCGGCGCACCGGTCTCTGATGCAAGCGCCCTTGCGTTGGCCAGCACAAGTGATACCAACAACGCCTTTTGCTCGCCGGTTGAACACAGCTTTGCCGCAACCCCCTTGGTTTGGTAAACTGCGTTCAGATCAGCCCTGTGCGGCCCGATCAAACTGCGACCCGCCGCCATGTCCCGTATACGATTGTTTTGCAGGACATCTGCCAGATCATCAGCATCATTGGGGCATTCCGCATCCGCCGGAGCGATCAGGCTGATGTCAGCGACGGGAAAAGCAGTTTTGGCATCGGTTTGCGCTGCGGTGATTTTGACGATGGCGGCTTTGCGATTGCGCTGAATTTCAGCCCCCAAATCTGACATTTGGCTTTCAAGCGCCGCGTACCAGCTGTTGTTATGAACCTGATCCTTCAGCAAACGGTTCCGTTCGCGCATGGCCTTGTCATAGGCCAGCGTGATCTCGCCGTGTTTGGGTTCAAAACTCAGCGTCATGCGGTCCAAGAATCGCCGCCGACCCTCTGCGCTGTCAACCCACAACCTGTCCATTGTCGGCACCAGCCAGACCATGCGCGCCAGCCTGCCCAGTGCGGTCTGCGCCGCCGCTTTGCCGTCAATCCTGACCTGCCGGTTTGATCCATTCTCAACCCATGTTTCAATCTCGTGGCTGTGGCCCAGACTGTCCAGTCCGGCAGCAATTTTCCAACCCAGCGCCTCTGGCCTGCGCACCATATCTTCAGTACCTGCTCGTTTAAACCCACGGCCCGGCGACAGCATCGAAACGGCCTCAAGAATATTGGTCTTCCCCGCTCCATTCAGCCCGTAAATGGCGATCGGGCGACCGTCCAACTGCAAAGACAGGGATTTATACGATCGGAAATGGGAAAGTGTCAGCCGGTCAACGGCTAATAAACTAAGGGCGCTCATCAGGATGGACCCATCCGTCAGGTGGATGGTAGTGTGCAGGCCGCACAATCAACCTGCCTTTTTCGGGTCGAACAAATGCCGGTAATACGCACGCATCTATATCATCTGCATTGAGTGTAATATTCGCATCGGCTAAATCTCTCAGATGTTTTGATTTGGGTCTGCCGAGTGGTGTTACAACAACTCGTTTTATTTCGGGAAACCGTCTTTTCAGAAACTTCAACGTGGCCGCCTGATCGGTATCTGCACTGATCAAAAAAACCACGTCAATCAGTCCTTGCGCGGCATCGTCAAACATTGAGAGAGCCACGTTAATGTCTGTTTCTTTTTCCCTTGGTTGATCCCATTGGTGACCGCATGATCGACACTTTATGGGTTCTTTCGTTGTGTGTCCAAGTTTTACCGAAACACCATTTGCTTCAAGGGCTTGGTTGTAGGCTTCGTGGCGTTTACGTTTCTCGAAATTACCCGGAAAAAATGCAGTTCCAAATACAATTCGATCAATTTGGTGCGCGTGACCTCGAGAAAAACGTGAAGATAATCTTTTCAGGCAAACCCACTTCAGATACGGCAATCTCAAATCATCAATCGCGTGATATAGATTGAATCCATCAACATAAACACCGCCCCGAAGCCTTCGGTCTCTTGACATTTATGCCTCCTACGAATACTTAAGCGTTGCAACGCTGGATGGTACGCCCAACAGCCCCCCCGTAAACTACGGTTTGCGGGGTTTTGTTTTTCAAACCCGCATTGGCATCACGACGTAAACGGCGCTTTCGTCGTTGCCTTCGCGCATCAGCGTTGGATCGCCGGAGGAATTGAACAAGAATACAGCGTTCTCGCGGTCCACCTGAGACGCGATTTCCAGCAGGTATTTGGCGTTAAATCCGATCTCCAGCGGCTCGTCGCCGTAGGCCACCACCAGTTCCTCATCCGCAGCACCACTGTCGGGTGAATTGACAGACAAGACTAGCCGGTCCTCGTCCAGCGACAGTTTTACGGCCCGCGAACGCTCTGACGAAACGGTTGAAACCCGGTCCACCGCCTTGGCGAACTCTGCCGCGTCCACCTCCATGCGGCGTGAATTATTGGCCGGAATAACACGGTTATAGTCCGGAAATGTCCCGTCGATGACCTTTGAGGTCAGCATCACCTCTGGCGTGGCAAAGCGGATTTTGGTTTCTGACACAGAAACTGCGATCTGCACGTCATCGTCATCCAGCAACTTGCGCAGCTCGCCAACCGTCTTGCGCGGTACGATCACACCGGGCATATCTGCGGCCCCGTCCGGCAGATCGGTGTCAACCCGGGCCAGACGGTGACCGTCTGTTGCCACACAGCGCAGGACCTTATTCGCCGCCCCATCCGGTGCGTGCATAAAAACACCGTTCAGGTAATACCTTGTTTCTTCGGTGGAAATTGCAAATTTTGACTTGTCAAACAGTCGTCGCAATACCGGCGCCGGTGCCGCAAAATTGCAGCTGTATTCAGACGTTGCCATCACCGGAAAATCCTCGCGCGGCAATGTGGCCAGCGAAAAATGCGACCGTCCGGCCCGCACGTCCAGCCGCCCGCTTGCGCCGTCATCCACCAGTTCGACCGTAGAACCATCGGGCAGTTTGCGTACAATCTCGTGCAACGTATGCGCCCCAACCGTGGACGTGCCACTGCGTTCAACCGTGGCCAGCGTTTTATCCACCACCTCTATATCAAGGTCCGTTGCGCGAAAGCTGACGGCAGCCCCTTCCGCCTCGATCAATACATTCGCCAGTATCGGGATCGTATTGCGCCGCTCCACCACAGATTGCGCCTGACTCATCGCCTTTAACAGCGCGCTGCGCTCGATACTGACTTTCATGCCCTGCTCCTACGCCCGTGGGAGGATGACCCTAGCGTCAATCCCTCAAAGATCAATCGTTTTGTTGGTTTTGACGGGTTTTGGTTGTTGGGTAAAGGGGGGAGGTGGGAATGGTTTCAGTTCTCGGTGAACACGGTGAAATTCCTTAAACCAGCATTGTTTTTGCCGATTAATGCCGCTTCAACACATTGCCCTACCGGTGCGGGCATTTTAGTGTCCGGACATTCTATATTTTAAAGCTGCTCAAAGTGTCTCAGACAACGCCTGTTCGCGGAAATCTTGTTCTTTTGTCCGCATCCCTGCTTGCGGTGGTGTTGGGTTCGGTGCACGGATTTTCAATCTTCATTGTTCCGCTTGAATCTGTCTTTGGCGCGTCACGGGCGATGGTCAGTCTGACCTACTCTATTGCCCTGGTCACCCTGACAATCGCCGTTTTGTTTGGCCATCGCCTGTTTGCAAAATGGCTGCCCGGGATGTTTGTTTTCGGCGTTTGCTTGTTGGCTGCGTCCGGAGCAATAATTGCTGCCTTTGCGCCCAGTTTACCTGTGGTCTGGTTTGGGTACAGCGTGTTGTTTGGAGGCGCAAACGGGTTGGGTTACGGGTTTGGCCTGCAAATAGCCGGCCAAATCAAACCGGGCCGCGAAGGATTCTCGATGGGCGTTGTTACCGCAGCCTATGCGTTGGGGGCGGCGGTTTCGCCCGCATTATTTGCTTTTGCGGTCGCACGGGGTGGTTTTGCCACCGCGATGATTGGATTGGCTGGCACGCTGGTTTTGGCTGCCGCCGTTTGCGCGGCGTTGCTGATTGCATCCGGCGTTGGTTTCAAAACTGCTGGTTCGAACCAAAGTGCACGAAAGTTACCCGCAGCAAGTTATGTGCTTTTGTGGCTTGGCTACGGTGCCGGGACGATCGGCGGCCTTATGACCATTGGCCACGCCGCCGGAATTGCCAGAACGCTGCATTACGATGGCGCGGTTTGGGTGGCTCCCGTGGCAATCGCAGTTTCAAATTTGGCCGGCAGCCTGACCGCCGGGCGCCTGATTGACCGTGTATTACCGCTGCATCTGCTGGCGGGACTGCCGCTTATTTCTGTGGCCGGCTTCCTGATTTTGGCTTTTGCCAATTCCGCCACAGTGATGATGGCCTGTTTTGCCGTCGTTGGATTTGCCTATGGCGGGATAATTGCAGCCTACCCGGCAGTGATTGCAAAAACCTATGGCGCGATGGACAGCCCGCGCATCTACGGACGGGTGTTTACAGCGTGGGGCACTGCGGGTCTTTGCGGTCCCTGGCTGGCAGGGCGCATGTTTGACCTGACCGGCAACTATCAATT
>CAYZQS010000028.1:0-12668 GCA_964480735.1 uncultured Rhodobacterales bacterium | reverse complement strand
TTGGACGTCAGCGCTTTTGACAGAAACATCGCCACCTGACGGGGTCGTGCCACAGCCCGCGCGCGGCGGGGGGACAGCATGTCGTTGAGGCGCAGATTATAGTGATCGGCAACCTTGCGGATAATCTCGTCTATCGTGACTTTGCGGTCAGAGGCCCGCAGAATATCCGCCAGACATTCTTGCGCCATTTCCAGCGTCACCTCGCGGCCCACCAGCGAAGCAAAGGCGTAAAGCCGGATCAACGCGCCCTCCAGCACCCGCACGTTGGTCGAAATGCGGTGTGCCAAGAATTCCAGAACACCCGCAGACAGCAAAACCCCCGGATAATGCTTCACCTGCGCCTCGGCCTTTGACTGCAAAATGCCCAGCCGCAGCTCATAGTCTGTTGGGTGCAGATCAACCACCAGCCCGCATTGCAGCCGCGATTTTATCCGCTCTTCCAGCCCGTTAATCTCGCCCGGCGCCCGGTCCGCCGAAATAATGATCTGTTTGTTCTGATCCACCAGCGCATTGAACGTGTGGAAAAACTCGTCTTGGGTGGAATCCTTGCCGGCAATGAACTGCACGTCATCGACCATCAGAATGTCAACTGAACGAAACAGCTCTTTAAATCCGATCATGTCCTTGAACCGCAGGGCCTGCACAAAACGGTACATGAATTGCTCTGCTGACAGGTATAAAACCCGCGCTTGCGGATCGCGTTCCTGAATTTGCCATGCAATCGCGTGCATCAGGTGGGTTTTGCCAAGACCAACCCCGCCATATAAAAACAACGGATTGAACGTGACCGGACCACCTTCGGCCACACGCCGTGCTGCGGCATGGGCCAACTCGTTTGGTTTGCCAACCACAAAATTTTCAAAGGTAAAACGTCCGTCAAGCGGCGCGCCCGGCAATTCCGTGTTGTTTTGTTGGCCACTTACGGGCGCGGTCGCATTGGCTTTGGCGGGTTTGCTGGCAGGTGCCGCGGCGGTTGATATCTGAAAATCAAGACGGTCCACCTTGTCACCGTCACTGGCCAGCGCCCGCATGATCTGATCACCGTAATTGCGCGACACCCAATTGCCAATAAAACCGGTGCTGACCTTAAATCGGGCAACGCCACCGTCGCAGCCGATAAAATCAATCGGCTCTATCCAATTCTTGAAAGCATCTTTTCCGATGGATTGTAAAAGTTCATTTTGCACACGCCCCCAGGTGTCGTTCGTCATCTTCGTCCCATTCTTTTTTCAGGTCCGCCAGCAAAACGGCCCTTTTTTCTATATACATCGGCAGCCAATCAAATGACTGCAGCCGTGAGCACAATTCACTTTATCAATCGCGTTCGCCGCTTGACTGGTTTAAATATCAGCACAGACAAAAACGCGGTCATTTGCTCTGGCCGCATGCCAAGGCAAAGGCAAAATCCCGTAAGGAAGTACTGAATTCACTCGCACGATCTGAGCGACGCAATTTCAAAATGACAGAGCTTACCCCTGTGAACATTCTGTCCCCCCAGACGAATAGTAATCACCAGAGCAAGCTATCAGGGCGGGGGTGAACTTTTCAACGACTCTTCACGCTTGACTCAGACATTCGTTAAACCGAATCTGAACCGCGTTACCTGATCTCTAAATCTATGGTCTGAACGGCGTCAGACACATAGGGAAATTGACGCCCCGTCTTGTGGCAAGCAGAATCAGTGCCTTGGTGATTCTCATTTTCCGGACGGGAAATGCAAAAAGGACGCAGCCGTGTCAGGTGCGTCCCCTCAAAATTCGCAGTTTACTTTTCAGTCTAGGCTTTTAGCGCCTTCACACGCGCCGTCAACCGAGAGATTTTCCGGCTGGCGGTGTTCTTGTGCCAAATTCCCTTGGTCACACCCCGCATGATTTCAGGTTGCGCGCTTTTCATGGCAGCTGATGCAGCGCTTTGATCCCCGCCCGCGATTGCCTCTTCCACTTTACGGATGAAAGTCCGAATGCGCGTGCGGCGGTTCTTGTTTACCAGTGCACGGCGGTCTGCCTGACGGGCGCGTTTTTTTGCTTGTGGCGAGTTGGCCATGTATAAATTCCGGTCTTTTCGGGTTTAAAAAGAAGAAGCGTGCTTCTAGACCCCAGTCTTGGCCAAGTCAACGCCCGCAGGCCGCTTTTTTGCGGTCTATTTGCCGCGAAACTGCGGTTCGCGTTTTTCAAGAAAAGCCGCCATGCCCTCTTTCTGATCCTGGGTGGCAAACAGAGAATGAAACAGGCGCCGTTCAAACAGCGTTCCCTCCCGCAGCGTGGTTTCATACGCGCGGTTCACAGCCTCTTTCACCGCCAAATTGGTCAGCGATGATTTCTCGGTAATTTTTACAGCCGTTGCCATCGCGTCTTCCATCAGCTTTTTGGCAGGCACAACGCGGCTGACCAGCCCGGACCGCTCTGCCTCTTCCGCATCCATAAACCGCCCGGTCAGGTGCATTTCCATGGATTTTGACTTGCCGACAAACCGCGTCAGTCGCTGGGTGCCGCCAATACCGGCAATCACGCCAAGGTTTATTTCCGGCTGGCCGAATTTGGCGGTGTCAGCGGCAATGATGAAATCGCACATCATCGCCAACTCGCACCCGCCACCCAACGCATAACCGGCAACCGCCGCAATAATTGGTTTTCGACAGGCGATAACGGCCTCTGCCTGTGCGGTAAAATAATCGGTCGTGAACATATCGACAAAAGACTTTTCCGCCATGTCGGAAATATCCGCACCGGCGGCAAACGCTTTGTCAGAGCCCGTCAAAATGATCGCGCGAACAGATTCGTTTTCCTGCATGGCCTTCAGGGCGCACGACAGCTCTGTCAGCAACTCATTGTTCAGGGCATTCAGCGCATCCGGCCGGTTAAGCCGGATCAGACCGACGTGGTCTGTTATTTCCACAATCAGCGTTTCATAGGCCATCTGCTGCACCTCAGTTTGGCTTTACAAAGAGAGTCAAATACCAGTTTTGCGGGGGGTTACAAGTTATCTCTGACAACGGGGGCAATGGAACGTTGAACGGCCTGATTGTACGATACGGGTAATTTTCCCTTTACAATCAGATGTTCGACAGGCCTCGCCTTCGCGTCCATAAACGGAAAAACTGTGCTGAAAATATCCCATTTCTCCGTTGGTTTGCAGATGATCCCTAAGTGACGAGCCGCCGGAATCAATGGCTTCGCCCAGGACCTGCCGAATCATTGGAACCAGTATTGCGATCTTTTTGGCTGTCAGCTTTGACACCGGTTTTTGGGGTGCAATGCCTGAACGCCACAGCGCCTCGCACACGTATATATTGCCAAGGCCCGCCACGGTCTTTTGGTCAAGCAGCGCAGATTTTACCGGTGTTTTCCGGTTTACAAAAGCTTTCCGTAAATAGGCCTCGTCAAACCGGTTGCCCAGCGGTTCCGGCCCGAGTTTGGCAAGAAACCTGTGACTGTCAATCTGATCGGTTTGGCACAAATCCATCGCGCCAAATCTGCGGGCGTCGTTGAAAACAACGCGCACACCAGTCTGCATATGAAAAATGACATGATCGTGTTTTGCCGGTTCCGGGCAATCCTGAAATGGCCCGTCAATCTGCATTCGGCCCGACATGCCAAGATGAATTATCAATGTCTCGCCCGATGCCAGATCAGCCAGAATATATTTGGCCCGCCTGCGCAGGCCCGTTATTTTCTGCCCGCAAAGCCGCTGTGCCATGCGCGCGGGAAACGGCCAGCGCAAATCCGGCCGCCGCACGTCCACCAAAGCGATGGTCTGACCGGCCATAGCCGATTCCAACCCCCGCCGCACGGTTTCAACTTCGGGTAATTCCGGCAAGACGCACCTGTTGTTTTTCCGGGCGCATTGTAACGCCCCCTGCAAACCCTATAAGAATAGGCAACTGCGTAAAACGGCAATAGACGATGACAGAAAAAACCACCCACTTTGGCAACCAAACCGTTCCCGAAAGCGAAAAACCAGGGCTGGTCCACGAACTTTTTGAACGGGCCGCGCCCACGTATGACCTGATGAACGACGCCATGTCTTTTGGCATTCACCGCTCGTGGAAAGACACGATGATGAACTGGCTGGTGCCGCAAAACGGGCAGCGCCTGCTGGACGTGGCGGGGGGCACGGGCGACATCGCATTGCGGTTTTTAAAACGCGCGCCAAACGCTCGGGCCACAATACTGGACCTGACCCAATCCATGCTGGACGAGGGGCGCAAGCGTGCGGACGCAACAGAAATGGCCGGACAACTGGACTGGGTTTGTGGCGACGCGCAGGCGTTGCCCTTTGAAGACAAAACCTTTGATGCTTACACAATTTCCTTTGGAATCAGAAACGTCACCCGGATTGACGAAGCACTTGCAGAGGCGTTTCGCGTTCTGAAAACCGGCGGGCGCATCATGGTGCTGGAATTCAGCCGCATCCCCAATCCCGGCCTGCGCTGGGTTTACGACCAGTATTCCTTTAATATCATCCCGCCGCTTGGCAAAATAATCGCCAACGACCGGGACAGCTATCAATATCTGGTCGAAAGCATCCGAAAGTTTCCCCCTCAGGAAGATTTTGCCAAAATGATGTGCACCGCCGGTTTTGAAAACGTGCAATTTCGCAATTTGTCATTGGGTATCGCGGCGCTGCATCTGGGTTGGAAGTTGTAGATGCGCGGCCCGCATAATATCTGGCGGCTGATCCGAACCGGCGCCACGTTCGAGCGCACAGGCGCCATGAAGGTGGCGCTTGAACAGCTGGACGCGCCGCGGTCGCTGCGCATCGCCGCACGGGTTTTGGGCTGGCCGTTCAAATGGCTTGGTCTCAGGGGTGATATGGGCCATCCGCCGGTGCTGCGGGCCATCACCGCGCTTGGCCCGGCGTACATCAAATTTGGCCAGCTTATGTCCACCCGGCCTGATATCGTTGGTGACGAACTGGCCGCGCAATTGCGCATATTGCAGGATAAACTGCCTGCTTTTTCTATGACACAGGCACGCCGGACCGTTCAGACGGAACTGGGTGATAGGGTTGAAACGCTGTTTGACGATTTCAGCGAACCGGTGGCCGCGGCCTCGATCGCGCAGGTTCACCGGGCCAAGTTGAAATCCACCGGACAGGACGTGGCTGTCAAAGTACTGCGCCCCAATATCGAACGGGATTTCAAGCGCGACATCGACGCTTTTCACCTTGCCGCCTGGTTGATAGAGTTTTTGTCACCCTCGTCCCGCAGGTTGCACCCGTCTGATGTGATATCGCATTTTGAAGGCGTTGTGGCGGGCGAGCTTGATCTTAGAATGGAAGCATCCGCCGCAGGGGAATTTGCGGCGACCACGGCTGCGGACGAAAAATTCGTCGTTCCGGCGTTAAACTGGTCCCTTTCCGCCCGCCGGGTGATGACAATGGATTGGGCGGACGGCATCCCGCTTGGTGACACCACGGCCATAACCAATGCCGGTTTTGACAAGGTAGCGCTGGGTGACCGGGTGATACAGCTGTTCCTGCGTCACGCATTACGCGATGGTTATTTTCACGCGGATATGCATCAGGGCAACCTGATGGTCGCGCCAAACGGTGATCTGATTGCGCTGGATTTCGGCATTATGGGGCGTATCGACAAATTTACCCGCCGCGTCTACGCAGAGATTTTGGCCGGCTTTGTCCGCAGTGATTACAGACACGTGGCCGAAGTGCATTTCGAGGCCGGATATGTCCCGGCGGATCAGGACGTGGACGCTTTTGCCCAGGCTTTGCGGTCGGTCGGCGCACCGATTTTCGGGGCTGATGCCAGCCAGATTTCGATGGCCCGCCTGCTGGCCCACCTGTTTGAGGTGACCGAGCGCTTTGGCATGGAAACCCGCACAGAACTTATCCTGCTGCAGCGCACGATGGTGGTTGTGGAAGGGGTGGCAAGATCCCTGAACCCCAACCTGAATATGTGGGCGGTGGCCGGGCCGATTGTGGAAAAATATGTGGCGGACAACGTGGGACCAAAGGCCGTCCTGCAGGACATTCAGGCCACATTGCAGGTGCTTTCCAGATTTGGCCCCAAGTTGCCGCAAATCGCCGAGGCCGCACTGAACAGGCTGTCAGAACCGCCGCCACAGCCCACGCCGCGATCATGGAAAAGCACTGCGGGCTATATTGCTTTGGGCGCGGCGCTTGCCACGGCTGGTGTGTTGATTTTGGGCGCGGTCTGACGCCTGTGGTTGGCGCGCTACTCGATCACTTTAATCAAATCACCCGCCTGCAACGCCTCACCCGGACCATAACCGTTGATTGCCCGAAACTGCGCTTTGCGAAAGTTGGTCAGCGGCATGGTCGCTGACAATTGATCAAAAGTATCACCCGGTACAACCGTTTTTATCCGAACAAAATAAGGCGACAGTCCGGCGATTTCCTCATCCGCAAGCGCTCGAAACGTCTGGGCCGCCACGATCATCGCATCGCGGGACTGCACGTCCTGCTGATGGCTTAATGTGGTGATCCGTATGGTCATATCGCCGTGACGGATCGCGGTTAGATGGGCAAAACGCGGGCCGTCATCTGTGGACACAACGGCCTTTGCAGTGGCTGCATCCAACCCGTGAATGCTTGTTTTGCGCACCCGTCGCACGTTGGAAACCTCCGCAAATTCCCGGATGCCCGGAATCCAGCGTTCTTTGATATATCCGGTCATTTCGCCGTCCCAGACACCCTCGCCGTCCAAAATGAACCGCGCGCCGGAATTGTTGGTTGCCGAGACCTGAAAAGACGAATTCTCCAGAACAAACCCGCGCGGCACTGTGAAGGTAAATTTCATTTCCGGATGGCTGAACGTCAGGCCCCGCACATAGCCCTCGCGCGGAGTGTCGCCGTAGATCATTCCGTCGATCTGTCGCAGATACGCGGCCTCGTTCAGGTCGCCGTATTCCGCATCAAATCCTGCTTTCGCTGCTTCGGCAATGGCCTTGCGAATGCGTTTTCCGGTTGCCGGATGGGTGGCGAAAAAATCAACGCGGTTGGGATTATATTGCTGGCCACTGACCTTCAGTTCCAGCGCCTCCTTGGCCGACAACTGGTCCAGAAAATCAGCTTCTGCCAGCGGCCGGTACCCTGCTTTTGCCAGCAGGCGAACGCCCAGATTATCGGCCTCAAACTCCTGCGCCTTGGAATGGCTGGCCATATACCCTTTTGCCAGTTTTGCACTTAGTTCAATCGCGTCCGCAGCACCTTCGCCGCCGCCAAGAATGCCGCCAAGCACCGTGCCAATCACCACGCCAATGCCAACCTTGTTCTCTTGCTTTTTGCGTTCTTCGCCGTGCCCCAGCACAATATGCGCGATCTCGTGGCCCAAAACTCCGGCCAGCTCTGCTTCGTTGTTGGCAATCGCCAACAGTCCGCGCGTGACGTATACATACCCGCCCTGAACCGCAAAGGCGTTCACAACCGGTGTGTCCAGCACGCTAACTGTCCACAATTCGTCCGCGCGGTCGGTCTGGGCGATCATCTTGCCGCCGACTTTGGCCACATAGTTGGAAAGCGCCTCATTTTCGATTATGCCGCCAAATTGTGCCACGATCTTTGGATGTTCTTCGGCGCCGATTGCCACGGATTGTTCCGGCCAATCCGCCAAGGTCGGCTGAACAGCCAGTCCGGTGCTGACCAGCAAGGCAATTCCAAATGATCGAAACAAATGTGATTTGGCCAACCGATTACCCCTTTTTGCGCTGTTGCTGGTCAAATATGGGGGCAAAACCGCAAAATTTCCAGTAATTGCTGTTCAAGGAACAGTTAACGCGCCGCCGCTTCCTCGTACCAGGCCACAATCAACGCCCGTTCCTCGGGTTCCATTGCCGAAATATTGGCCGGTGGCATGGCGGTTGATCGGCCCGCATGCAGGTAAATCATCCGACCAAGTGCGGCGATCTGATCCGGTGTCTCCAGCAGCACGCCCTTGGGCGCGCGCGGCAGGCTGTCCCAGCCCGGCTCTGCCGCATGACAAACCGTACAACGGTTTTGAACTGTCTCGCTGACAGATGGAAACATCTCTGACGCGGCAAGTCGGGTTGCGAATTTGTTCAGCTTAACCTGCTTTTCGCCGGTCAAAACCTCCGGCACCGTGGACAGCCACATCACGATTATGAACAGAACCACAGTGGCCAGCCACGTCCATGTTGGTTTGCCGGTACGCGCATGGACCGAATTGAAATAATGCCGGATGGTCACCCCCATCAGGAAAATAACAGAGGCTATGATCCAGTTGAACTCTGTGCCAAAGGCCAGCGGGTAGTGGTTTGACAGCATCAAAAAGATGACAGGCAGGGTCAGGTAATTGTTATGGGTGGAGCGCTGTTTGGCAATTTTCCCGTATTTCGGATCAGGCGTGCGCCCGGCAATCAAATCCGCCACCACGATTTTTTGATTTGGTATGATGACCAGAAAAACATTCGCCGACATGATTGTCGCGGTGATCGCGCCCAGATGAATAAACGCGGCGCGACCGGTGAAAAGCTGCGTATAGCCCCAGGCAGTTGCAACCAAAATCACGTAGAGCAGGATCATCAGCCGCGTGTTATCATCGCCAAATTTTGATTTACAAATCGCGCTGTAAATCACCCAGCTGGCCGCGATAGAGCCCAAAGACGCGCCAATCGCCACATTCGTTGAAACATCCCAAACGGCAACATCCACCAAGTAAAGATCGGCACCGGCGTAATAGACCACAAACATCATGGCAAAGCCGGTCATCCAGGTGGCATAGCTTTCCCATTTGAACCATGTCAGATGTTCCGGCATTTCCGCAGGCGCCACCAGATATTTCTGAATGTGATAAAATCCACCACCGTGCACCTGCCATTCTTCGCCGTGGGCCCCTTCCGGCAGACCGGGGCGCTGGCGCAATCCCAGATCAAGGGCGATGAAATAGAATGACGAGCCGATCCAGGCGATTGCGGTTATGACGTGCAGCCAGCGGACGGCAAAGGCCAGCCATTCCCAGATGATCACGAATTCATACATGCCGCCCGCCCCAATTTTCAGATTGCCCGGCGTTGAACAGTTTCCGGATTGATGGGGGCAGTTAACAATTGAAAAACCATATGCGCAAGATTGTCCGGCGATTTTTCTGCCGGATCAAAGTCAAATACTGCGAATATCAGGCCTCCGCCGTCCGCCCGCCCTAAACTTCAATTGCAAACTGAATTTCATTTTCATTGGGATGACGATTGTATGAAATATCTTTTGCCAGCGATTTAATCAGAAACCAGCCAAAACCACCCTCCGGCAGGTCGCAGGTCTGCACGTCAAGATCTGTGGCTTTGCCCGCAGGCAATTCCAAGTCCGGCAGGGGTTGACCCTGATCGACAACCTTAAAATTCAACCGTTTCTTCGCCTGCCCGATCCACAGCGCAATGTTCTGGTCCGCCTGATTTTGATAGGCATGTTCCACAATGTTATTCAGCACTTCGGCCAACACGATTTCCGCGGAAGACAACGCTTCTTCGGGCAGGCCAAGCGTGTAAAGCTGTATAAATACCTGCCTAAGCGAAGCGCTGACCGCCGCCTGCGTGCTGTCAATATTGACGTGAACAATTGGCTTACACTGTGGCAGGCCGCCCTCCTTTACCAATGCCAATGATGCCATCGCGCCTCTCTTTACGATTTAATGGCGTCATCAACGGTTGGATAGATTTTGAAAACAGTGTCCATCCGCGTCAGCTTGAATACTTTTTCAACGGTTTGGGTCAGATTGGCCAAATCAAGCTTTCGCCCGGGCCCCAGCGATTTCATCGCCGCAACCACAGCACCCAATCCGCTGCTGTCCATGAATTGCACGTCCTTCATATCAAGGATCAGCCGCTGCGCGCCCTTTTCCGCAATCTCGCGAAAAAAGTCTTTGAATTGCAAAACAACGGCGGCGTCCAGCCTGTCGCTTTTCAGGTGCAAAACCGGCTGTCCGTCCATCATTTCCTGATTTAGCTGCATCTTTTGTCCCATATTTTTGATCCCTGTGAACTAGAACAACAAAACCTTACGATTTCCTTTCGGCTGGTCTTTGCGGTTGAATTCGCCAGCCACTTGCTCTGCCTGAAAAAGACTGAGATACCTAAGCATGCCAAAATATGCAGAGGTTCTTATGCACCCTATCGTAATCGTCGGCGCAGCCCGCACGCCCATGGCCGGATTTCAGGGGGCGTTTTCCACCGTGTCCGCCTCTGCCCTTGGCGGTGCGGCCATCAAGGCAGCCCTTGAAACCGGCAGCGTACCGCTGAATGTCGTTGAAGAAGTGTTAATGGGATGCGTTCTGCCCGCCGGTCAGGGGCAGGCTCCGGCGCGGCAGGCCGGATTTGCGGCGGGACTTGCAGAGGATGTTCCAGCCACCACTGTCAACAAAATGTGCGGCTCTGGTATGAAAACCGTGATGATGGCCAGCGATCAGCTGGCACTGGGTCAAACCGGGATCGTTGTGGCCGGTGGCATGGAAAGCATGACAAACGCGCCGTATATATTGCCAAACATGCGCAGCGGTGCGCGTCTGGGGCACGGAGCGGCGCAGGATCATATGTTTTTGGACGGGCTGGAAGACGCCTATGACAAGGGCCGTCTGATGGGTTCTTTTGCCGAGGATTGTGCTGAGAAATACCAGTTTACCCGCGAGGCGCAGGATGGCTATGCCATTGGATCGCTGAACAACGCGCTGGCGGCGCAAAAATCCGGCGCATTTGACACCGAGATTGCGGCGGTGACTGTCACGTCGCGCAAAGGCGAAACCACGGTTGCCGCCGACGAACAGCCAGCCACAGCCCGGCCCGACAAAATCCCGCAGCTTCGTCCCGCCTTTCGCAAAGACGGCACGGTGACGGCGGCAAATGCGTCCTCGATTTCTGACGGCGCGGCGGCATTGGTGCTGACCCGTGAAGATGTGGCAAAAACAAAGCGCTTAACCGTTCGCGCCCGCATTCTGGGCCATCAAAGTTTTGCCCAGGCGCCTGCCTGGTTCACCACCGCCCCGGTGCCCGCCGCACGCAGCCTGTTGAAAAACATCGGCTGGGCCGTTGATGACGTGGACCTGTGGGAGGTGAACGAGGCGTTCGCCGTTGTCCCAATGGCCTTTATGCAGGAAATGAATGTGCCGCGCGACAAGATCAACGTCAACGGCGGCGCCTGCGCCCTTGGCCACCCCATCGGCGCATCCGGCGCAAGGATCATCGTCACCTTGTTGCACGCACTTGAGGCACGCGGCCTGAAAAAGGGTGTCGCCGCCATTTGCATCGGTGGCGGCGAGGGCACGGCTTTGGCGATCGAACTGCCTTAATCGGCCTTGCGCCTGCCAAACCACATGCGACTGATCAGCCCGTCTTTCAAAAAGAACTGGTGATAGACCCAGGCCAAAAGATGTAAAACAATCAGACCAAGCAGCAGCTTGGTAATGATCCCATGCGCCACACGTGCGGAATAAATCGTCAGGTCTTCGGGCAGCGGCAGGCCATTTCCGCCCAGCGTTATCCCAAACAACCCCGCCATCAGCGCGGTGGTCAGCCCGCTGGCAATCACCAAAAACGTTATCAGATAAAGGCCCCAATGGGCCCATTTGGCACCCTTGTTCAGCAGGTCATTCCTCGCATCAGCCGATGGCGGTTTCTGAGTGGTTAACCGAGTGATCAGGCGGATAATCAACAAACTGCCGATCACCAGCCCCCAAACCATATGACCGCCCATCGCGGTTGGCTTTAACGGGTCGGTGCTTTTCAGTTTGGCCAGCTCAGGCCCGCCGTACAGCAATGCCATCAATATCATAATGGCGACGATCCAGTGCAGGGCGACCAGCAGGGGGTGATAACGTTTCATTGGGCTGACTTTCTAAAGAGGTAAATGGTTTCAGGGCGCACAGCGGGCTTTCACCGACTTCTTTTTACTGTTACAAATTTTGCCAGTATACTGGTTATGTTGAAATAGTATGTTACAACGGTGTAACGTGTGGAGGTTTAATTGCGAACAATCGATTGGGAAATGATGCCCTACTTTCTGGTCGTGGCGCGTCAGGGAACACTGCGGTCCGCGGCGCGTCATCTGGACGTCAGCTATGGCACGTTGAACCGCAACATTCAGGCGCTTGAAAACAGCTATGGCGCCCGGCTGTTTCACCGTTCCCGCAAGGGGTTTTCGTTAACAGACGCAGGCGCAACTTTGCTGCCGCTGGCCGAGGACGGCGAGAATATTCTGGTCAAGGCCCGCCGCCGGGTGGAGGGGCTGGACCGCACCGAGGCCGGAAAAATCCGGTTCTCGCTGCCCCAGATGCTGGGCTATGATATCGTTGCCCCGATCATCGCAAGATTTCAGAAAAAATGTCCCGAAATAGAGATCGAACTGCGGCTGACCTCCACGATTGAAAGCATCGAAAAAGGTGAAACCGATGTTGCCCTGCGCGGCGCTCTGGAACTGGAGCCCGACGTCCTCGCCCGCAAACTCTACCCCCTTGCTATCGCGGTGTTCGCCAGCAAATCCTATATCCGCGACGTCCTGCCAAATGCCGGACCAGGGGGTCAAGGTCTAAGCTGGATCGGATTGCCAGAGCAATTTGAAACCAAAAACTGGCTGCACCGGAGCGACTATCCCAACGCCGATATGAAACAGATCGTCGCTGATGGGTATATGCGCCTGTCTTTGCTGCGTCAGGGCTGCGGCCTGTCCTACCTGCCGGTGATCTTTGA
>CAYZQS010000027.1:5073-30054 GCA_964480735.1 uncultured Rhodobacterales bacterium | reverse complement strand
GCGGGATGACAGCTGCAGCGGTCAAAAGTGCTTGCCAATCCAGCGCTTCACAAACGAGCGCGACCGCACCATACCCATGATATCCAATGTCCCCGCCAGTATCGGCTCGGCAATCTCTGCCGCCTTATCAGCGCCTGCGCCCAGTATCTGGTCAATCTCTGCCACATCGCCCATCAGGCGGGTCATTTCGGTTGAGATCGGTGCCAGTTTGGCCACAGCCAGATCGGCCAGTTTGGGCTTAAAGGCGCCAAACTGGGCGCCGGCGTTTTCGGCCACCACGGCCTCGGGTGTGGTGCCTTCAAGGGCGGCGTAGATGTTCACCAGATTGCGGGCCTCGGGGCGGTCTTTCAAACCTTCCAGCGTTTCCGGCAGCGGCTCCGGGTCCGTCTTGGCCTTTTTGATCTTCTTTGCAATCAGGTCCCCGTCATCGGTCAGGTTGATCCGGCTCATATCCGAAGGATCAGACTTTGACATTTTCTTGGACCCGTCGCGCAGGCTCATCACCCGGGTCGCGGCCCCGTCAATGCGCGGTTCCACGATGGGGAAATAATCCACGCCAAAATCGTGGTTGAACTTGGCCGCAATGTCCCGTGTCAGTTCCAGATGCTGTTTCTGGTCTTCGCCAACCGGCACTTCGGTGGCGTGGTAGACCATGATGTCAGCAGCCATCAGGGAAGGGTAGGCAAACAGCCCGACACTGGCGTTTTCACGGTTTTTGCCGGCTTTGTCCTTGAACTGGGTCATGCGGTTTAACCAGCCCATGCGGGCCACGCAGTTGAACACCCAGCCAAGTTCAGCATGGGCGGGCACCTGAGACTGGTTGAACAGGATGGATTTGTTGGGGTCAAGACCAGAGGCGATGAACCCAGCGGCCAGTTCGCGCGTGGCGCGGCGCAGGTCTGCGGGGTCCTGCCAGGTTGTGACAGCGTGCAGATCGACCATGCAATAGATGGTTTCGATGCCGCTGTTTTGCATCTCCACAAACCGCTTTACCGCGCCAAGGTAATTGCCAAGGGTCAGGTTGCCGGTGGGCTGAATGCCGGAAAAAACGCGGGGTGTGAATGCGGCGTTCGTAACGGGGGGCGTTTGGACCGCTTCCGTCATGGGGTGTCTCCTGTCTGGACTAAAATTGCGAACTGCCTTATCGCGGGGAAGCTTTGCCGCGTCAACCAAAGGTTCCACCGTTGCACGATCCTGATCTGAACCAGCCGCCGTTTAACCCGATTGCGCCGGTGGTGGTTATTCTGGCGCTGGCGATGCTGGCGGTTGAGATCGTGTTTCAGGGCGGTGCGCGTGGCTTTTTTGGCGGCCAAAACGCGGTTGGCTGGCGCAGCGAAGCGATCCAGGCCTACGGGGTTTATGACACCATACTGGACTGGATGTTTGCCACGGGCAGGTTCCCGCCCGAACACCTGTTGCGCTTTGTCGCCTACCCCTTCATCCACGGCAGTTTTACGCATCTGATTTTTGCATTGGTGATCACTTTGGCCATCGGCAAGATGGTGGCAGAGGTGTTTTCCGCCTTTGCGGTTGTGGTGGTTTTCTTTGCCAGCGCCATTGGCGGGGCTGTGGTTTATTCGCTGATGTTTGAAACCGGCCAGCCGCTGTTTGGCGCATACCCGGCGGTCTACGGCTTGATCGGGGCGTTTACGTTCATGCTGTGGGCCAAAGCAAAATACACCGGCCAAAACCAGTTTCGCGCCTTTTACCTGATCGGGTTTTTGATGGCGCTGCAGTTGTTTTTCAAGATCGTGTTTGGCGGCGGCAATGACTGGGTGGCAGATTTATCAGGCTTTGCCACCGGATTTGTGCTTTCGTTTGTTCTCAGCCCCGCTGGACCGCAGCGGGTTTTGGGGTGGTTTGAGAAGATAAGACGGCGCTGACAGCAGGCGCAAAAAGCGAATTCAAATTCGCTTGATAAGTTTTTCCAAAAAACTTTCTGCGCAGGTGTCCAAATTCGGGTGGCTATCGGCGTGACAGCGCTGATCTTAGGTCCCGGGGCCTGAATGCACCGAATACCATCGCTGCAAACGCGTAGGATAACATGCCACCTGCGATCAATCCGGCAAGTGCCAAATAGCGCCAACCCGGCAGGTGCAGGTATGGTGTCAGCAAAAGTGCAAGCGCGTAAAGGACAACGCCCATAGCGACGCAAGCCAACATAATACGCGGGGCGACACGGCGCAGGCGGGCATCCACGGCAGCGGCGGTGCCCATATTGCGCGAGGAGCGCCACAGCAGATAGACCATCGACCAAGCCGCGAGCGAGGCACCGATGGCGGCGGCCAGAAAACCAACAGTGCTCATTAACCCGATGGCCAATGCCGCGTTGACCACCATTGACACCAGCGCGAAATAAAACGGGCGGCGGGTATCGGCGCGGGCAAAATAAAGCGGTTGCAGGACTTTTTGCAAAACAAAGGCGGGCAGCCCGGCGCCGTAGATGGCAACGGCAGAAGCGGTGAGGATGCTGTCGCGCGCGCTGAATGCGCCACGCTCAAACAGCACGGAAATCAGCGGCAGCGGGATGACCATCAGGGCCACGGCAGCGGGCAAAGTTAAGGCCAGTGAAAACTCAGCAGCGCGGTTGACGGCGTATTGTGAACCGGCCTCGTCACCGGCCTGCAGTTTGCGCGAAAGATCGGGCAGCAAAACCACACCAATGGCCACACCGACAACGCCAAGCGGCAGTTGATACAGGCGGTCGGCGTAGTAAAGCCATGCAACAGCGCCGTCAAAAAAACTGGCGACCTGCCGACCCACCAACAGGTTAATTTGGACCACACCACCGGCCAATGCCGCCGGTGCGGCGATAACCGCCAGACGCTTTAGCTCTGACGTCATTTTTGGCAGGCGTGGGGTAACCCGCATTCCGGCGCGAGACGCGGCAACCCAAACCAACGCCATTTGCGCAACGCCTGCGCATATGACCCCCCAGACCAATGCCGTGCCGATATCAAGTTTTAACGCGTTGGCCGCCAACATCACTGAAACCAAGGTTACGTTCAACACCACCGGCGCAGCCGCGGCAGCGGCAAATCTGCCCAGAGAATTCAACACACCACTCAGCAATGCGGCCAGCGAAATAAACAGGATGTACGGAAAAATAATGCGTCCAAAGCCCACGGTCATGTCAAAACGCGCATCACCCACAAAGCCGCTGGCCATCGCCAGAACCAGCCAGGGCATGGCGATCTGGGCGGCGACTGTCAGCACAATCAGGATCGTTGCCAAGCCGCTGAAAGCGTCGCGCGCAAATCCCAGCGCGTCCTCATCCGCCTGCAGTTTCTTGCTGAACATCGGCACAAAGGCCATGTTGAATGCGCCCTCAGCAAAAAGGCGGCGGAACATATTGGGCAGGGCAAAAGCAATCTGAAACGCCTCTGCCACAGGCCCGGCGCCCAGAAATGCCGCCATGATCAAATCGCGCACCAGCCCCATAATCCGGCTGATCATGGTCCATCCGCCGACCGTAAAAAAGCCGGTCAGCAAGCGGATAGGACGGTTCATTTCAGGGCCCCTTTGGCACCTGTTATTATCGCGTTGCGCAGCTTTTTCTCAAGCGCGTCACGTTTTGATTTCGCGTGCAGTTTCAATCCGACGATGTCTTTGACGTAAAACACATCGACCGCCTGCACGCCGTATGTGGCAATAACCGCGGACGCGATATAGATATTTGCGGCATTGATGGTTTTGGTGAGGTCATACAGCAATCCCGGACGGTCGCGGGTATCAACCTCGATTATTGTGTAAATGTCAGAGCCCTCGTTATCAAAGGTGATCTGGGTTGGAACAATAAAATCACGCTCGCGTTTCTTGAATTTGTCCCGTTCTTTCAGCGCGTCCCGGGCCACCACTTCACCTTTCAGGGTCATGTTGATCATGGTGCGCAAACGCTTGAGACGCGCTTTTTCGTAGGGTTTTCCGCCCGCGTCCTGAATCCAGAACACCGATGTGGCAAAGCCGTCAGAGGTTGTATAGGTTCGCGCATCCACCACATTGGCACCGACCAACGCCAAAGCCCCGGCAAGTCGCGAAAATATGCCGGGGTGATCGGCAATAACAAAACACGCCCGTGTGGCGTCGCGATCCGGGTCCGGCACGATATCAGACAAAACCGTATCGTCCTTGGACTTTCGCAGAAGCTTTGCGATGATCTTGTGGGTCTGGCTGTCCAGACCGCGCCAATATGGTGCGTAATGACGGGCAATTTCCGCGTCAACCGATGCGGTATCCCAATCGGTCAGAGATTTACGCAAAGAGGCCTGCATTTGATGCTCGCGGGTTGGCTGATCTGCGGTTGCGCTGTCGTCTATCAGTTTGGCGCGGGTGGCATGATACAGATCACGCAACAACTGGGCTTTCCAGTTGTTCCAGGTTCCGGGGCCGACGCCCCGGATATCACAAACCGTAAGCACGGTCAGTAAATCCAGATTTGCCCGGGTTTGGACAATTCCGGCAAACCCACCCACGGTGCGCGGGTCTGACAGATCGCGTTTTTGGGCCACGTCGGACATTAACAGGTGGTTTCGCACCAGCCAAACCACGGTCTCGCTTTCTTCCCCTGACAGGCCAAGGCGGGGGCAGGCAATGGCGGCAATCTCTGCTCCCAGTTCTGAATGGTCCTGTTGCCGCCCCTTGCCAATATCATGCAGCAGCAGCGCCACAAACAGCACCCGCCGGTTCAGGCCTTTTTCCAGAATACCAGAGGCCACCGGCAGGTCTTCAACCAGATCACGGTTTTCGATTTCGCTGAGGGTTGAAATGCACTGCAATGTGTGTTCATCAACCGTGTAATGGTGATAGATATTAAACTGCATCATCGCCACAACCGGTTGAAATTCCGGAATAAACGCGCCCAAAACCCCCAATTCGTTCATCCGCCGAAGTCCACGGGCAGGATTGCCGTAGTCCAGCAATATTTCCAGAAATATGGCATTGGCCGCCGGGCTTTCGCGCAGGTCGTCGTCGATCAGATCAAGATTGGCGTGCACAAGGCGCATGGCATCCGGGTGCAGCGGATATCCGGTGCGCAGCGTTTCGGCGAAAATGCCAAGCACATTCAGCGGCTGTGACAGGAATTTATCAGCGTCACTGATGTTCAGCCGCCCTCGGTCAAGCCTGTATCCCGCAGACAGCCGGACGCGCAGGCGCTTTCCGGCCTTTGACAGCAAATCGCCCATGCGCGGGGCTCTTTTGACGTGCTGGGCTTCCAGGGACGTCAGGAATATCCGCGTCAGCTCTCCGACACGCGTGGCATGGGTGAAATATGTCTGCATGAAATGCTCGACGTCCCGGCGCCCGTCGGTATCCTTGTAGCCAAGGGTTTTAGCGATCTCGACCTGCGCATCAAAGGTTAGGTGTTCCTGGGCACGTTTGGCCAGCAGATGAAGGTGACAGCGGACCGTCCACAAAAACTGTTCCGCCTCGACAAAGCCGTCAAATTCGTCCTGGCTGAAGACGCCAAGATGCACCAGATCGTGGGTGGCCTGCACGCCGTGCAGGTATTTGGCGATCCAAAACAGTGATTGCAGATCGCGCAGACCGCCTTTGCCCTCTTTCACGTTCGGCTCTACCATATAGCGGTGGGCGCCTTGTTTTTGATGGCGCACGCTGCGCTCTGCCAGCTTGGCCTCCACAAACTCCGGGCCGGTGTTTTTGAACAGGCCGGACCACAGTTTGCGCGTCAGGTCTTCGCCCAGCACCGGATCACCGCCTAAAAACCGGCACTCCAGCAAGGCGGTGCGAATGGTGAAATCAGATTTTCCCAGCCGCAGACAGTCGTTCACGCTGCGGGTGGCATGGCCGACTTTCAGACGCAGATCCCACAGGATATACAACATGGTTTCCACCACGCTTTCCGCCCAGGCGGTGGTTTTATAGGGAATGACGAACAACAGATCGACGTCAGAATAGGGTGCCATTTCCATGCGCCCGTATCCGCCCACGGCCACAAGCGCGATCCGCTCTGATGTTGTGGGATTGGCCAGACGGTGAATGCGCTTGACCGCGATGCGCATAACTTCCAGCACCAGTTGGTCCGTCAGGTAGGTATAGGATTTGATTGCCTGTGCTGCGGCAAATGGTTGAACTGTCAGCCCGCCTTTTATCTTGGCAAACCCGTCCGCCTTTGCTTTGGACAGATGATCCACAACCACGGTTCGTATGGCGCGCGGGTCTGTAAGATCACCAAGGGCGACATCAATCGCCTGACTGACTGCGATTGGGTCAAAAATATCAACCGCCGCGCAGATCAGCGACCGGTTGGAATAGCTGCTGGTGCGCGCGTTTTCCAACCCGTCGATCCAGTCCGCACCACGGGTTTTCTGCCTGATGTCGGTTTTGACCATCTACACCCCCAACAGGGCTTTAGATCCCGCCGCCGCGAAAACTTCTGGGGGCGGGATCGATGACTTTGACTTTCTTATCTTCAATTTCGACCACCGCCATAGCCCGCTGGTTGGTTCCGTCCGGCAGCAGGCGAAACACGCCGTTTACCCCGGCAAACCCGGTGCTCTGGGTCAGATTGGCCCGCGACAGCGCGTCTGAATCACCCGAAGCCAGCAAAGCCCCGATCGCGGCGATTCCATCATATGCGATACCCGCCAGCGGGTGCGGTGCCTGACCAAATGCGTTGCGGTAACGGTCGTTAAACGCGCCGGTGATTGACGGATCGGGCAGGGCGAACCAGCCGCCCTGCAATCCGCCAAGCGAAAGCGTCTGGGTTGGAATGTCCCAACGTGTCAGCCCCATGAACTGGATGTCTTTCGGATCGATGCCGTTTTCCGGTAACAGCTGCGCCAGTATGGGCAGGGCACCGGCGGTGTCAGAGGCAAAAACCAAAGCCTGGGTGTCCGTGTCGCGCACCTGCTTGGCGATGTCGCGCACCGCTGATATAACCCCGCGCTGTGAAAACTCGTAAGACGCCGAGCCGGTAAAGTTTGATCCCGAGACCGCCGCGGCATTCTGAACCGACTTGCGGCCCACTTCGCCGGTCAGATTGTTGGCGTGGATCACGAGAATATTGCTGAGACCCTGCGATTTGGCATAAGATACCAGCCGGTCAGCGGTGTTTTCAAACGTGTGCCCCAGCACAAAAACATTGCCACCGGCAATTTCGGTGTTGTTGGAAAAGCTCAGAACCGTCACGCCGCGGGACGCAACGGCCGCACCGGCCGCATTGGCGGCATCGGCAAAGACCGGACCAAGGATGATTTTTGCGCCCTCGTCCACCGCGCGTTTGGCGGCGGCGGCGGCCTGTTCGGTGTTACCTGCGGTTTTATAGACTTTCAGTTCAATCTCGACCCCGTTCAGATCGGAAATCGCCAGTTGCGCCGCATTTTGCAGGCTGGTGGCCAGAATATCCTGATTGGCCTGATCAGAGCCAAACGGCACCAAAAGCGCCACGGTCACCGGAGCGCGGGTGTTTATCACCGGCCCCGTGCCACCAAGTTCAATGTCACAGGACGAAATGAACAGAACCGAAACTAAAAACAGCATTTTACGCAGGGGTGAAACTGCAAGGAAAAATCTAATACCCGACACTTTAATCTCCTTGGTGGCTGGTCAGCCCTAACCGGAATATGCAAACTTATGACGTTGGGTTCTGCTAGTAAACGACTAGCGTCAATCAGGAAAGACTTTAAAGCGTGGTGGGCAAAGAGCTGGTTCCGGGTCTCTATTTTGTCGCAACGCCGATCGGGGCGGCGCGCGATATCACATTGCGGGCCCTTGATATTCTGGCCAGCGCTGATGTTTTGGCGGCAGAAGACACCCGCAACACCAGACGTCTTTTGGATATACACGGCATTTCGCTAAATGGGCGGCCGTTGGTTTCCTATCACGACCATAACGGGGCCGCCAAACGCCCCCGGTTGCTGGCGGATCTTTTGGCGGGCAAGACGGTGGCCTATGTGTCAGACGCTGGCACGCCCCTGGTGGCGGACCCGGGATTTGTGCTGGCGCGGGAAGCGATTGCCGCGGATATTGCGGTTTTTACTGCACCCGGGCCCTCGGCCCTGCTGGCGGCGCTGACCGTAGCGGGGCTGCCAACCGACCGGTTTTACTTTGCCGGTTTTGCACCGGTAAAGACCAAGGCCCGACGGGATTTTTTGAAGTCTTGCGCAGATGTACCGGGAACGTTGGTGTTTTACGAAAGCCCCAAACGGTTGGGGAAATGCCTGGCGGATATGGTGGACACCCTGGGCGCAGCGCGGCCCGCCGTTGTTTGCCGGGAATTGACGAAGAAGTTTGAACAAACCCGCCGCGCAACCCTTGGCGAACTGGCTGCTGAATACGCCACAAAATCGCCAAAAGGCGAAATTGTAATTCTGGTGGGCGCTGCTGAGGAAAAATCGCCTGACAAGAGTGAATTACAGCAATCGTTACGCGCGGCGCTTCGCGGTGGCGCGTCGCTGAAGGATGCTGTGGCAATGGTAACTGAATCTTCATCAGTCAGCCGCAAACTGGTCTATAAGATTGCTTTGTCACTGGAGAAAAAATCGTGAACGGCGCACAAAACTATCACAGTGGTCTTGCTGCGGAAAATGCAGTCGCACGCCGATATGAAGAAACCGGCTATGAAATTGCCAACAAACGCTGGAAATCGGCGGCGGGTGAGGTTGATTTGATTGCCCGAAAAAACGGCAATGTCATCTTTATCGAAGTCAAAAAAAGCCGCACATTTGGTCGCGCGGCCGAAAGTTTAAGCGCCAGACAAATTGCCCGCATTTATTCCTCGGCGGAGATTTTTCTTGCCGACGAACCAGACGGTTTGAATACGGACGCGCGGTTTGACGTGGCACTGGTGAACGATACCGGTCACATCAGCATTTTGGAAAATGCCATCTGCGCCTGATTTACAGTCCGGTTGTTAATCTCCGTTGAATCCCAACCACGCTTGCGCCACATAGGTTATGACAAGCCCGGTTAGGACACCCAATGCCGTTAAAAGTTGCCATTCAGATGGACCCCATTGACGGGATTGACATCAACGCGGACAGCTCGTTTCGAATCGCTGAAGAAGCCCAAAAACGGGGTCACGGGTTGTTTTATTACACGCCTGACCGCTTGGCCTATGATCAGGGCAAGGTTACGGCGCGGGGTTGGCCGCTGCGCGTTACGCGGCAGGTGGGCGATCATTTTTCTCTTGGCGAAGAAACAGAAATTGATCTGTCAACCCAAGACGTGGTGTGGCTGCGGCAGGACCCGCCATTTGACATGGGGTATATCACAACCACCCATATTCTGGAGATGATCCATCCGAAAACTCTGGTGGTGAATGATCCAAAATGGGTGCGGAATTATCCCGAAAAACTGCTGGTCCTGCAGTTTAAGGATTTGACCCCGCCTACAACAATCGCCCGCGATATCAATGTTTTAAAGGCGTTTAAGGATCAACACAGCGATATGATCCTCAAGCCTTTATACGGCAACGGCGGTGCGGGTGTGTTTCGCCTTGGCCCTGAGGACCGCAATCTGGGTTCGCTGCACGAATTGTTCACCGGTATAAACCGCGAGCCGTTGATTGCGCAGAAATATCTGGCCGAGGTAACCGGGGGTGACAAGCGGATAATTTTGGTGGATGGAGAGGCAGTGGGGGCGATCAACCGCGTGCCCGCGAAGGGCGAAGTACGCTCAAACATGCATGTGGGCGGGCGCCCCGAAAGGGTTGACCTGACGGCGCGGGACCGCGAGATATGCGAACGCATCGGGCCGCTGTTGCGCAAGAAGGGGCAGATATTTGTTGGTATTGACGTCATCGGCGACTATCTGACCGAAATCAACGTAACTTCTCCCACCGGGATTATGGAGCTGGAGCGTTTTGACGGCATCAACGTGGCCGAAATGATATGGGCTGCGATCGAGGGCCGGATTAACGCCTGATGGGTTTTCGGCTTAACGCTTTGAATTTTTGGTTGCGACTGGTGGTCAAGCCGTGGCTGGCGCGGGTCCAAGACCCGGAAAAACTGCGACGCGCGTTCGCCATCGCCACAGGGCTGACCTTAACACCGCCACCGCTCACGGCCCTGACGCCAGGCATTTTGACCGGGAAATCAGGGTCAGTGGGCGCTTTGTGGGTGCAAAACGGCGTGCCGCGCCGCGAAGGTGTTATCCTTTATCTGCACGGTGGTGGATATGTTGCCGGCAGTCCCGCAACCCACGCGCCCATGCTGGCAAGCCTAAGCCTTTTGACAGGCATGCAGGCCTGTTTGCCGGATTATCGTCTGGCGCCGGAGCATCCATTTCCGGCAGCGATTGAGGATGCCGCATTGGCCTACCGGGTGCTGTTGGCGAAGGGATACCGGACGGATCAGATCGTGCTTGGCGGCGACAGCGCCGGAGGCGGTTTGATGCTGGCGCTTTTGGCCCATATTTTGAACGAAAAAATGCCGCCGCCCGCCGGTGCTTTTGCCATGTCTCCGTGGACGGATCTTACATTGGCGGGCGATAGTCTTAGAACCAATAAAACCGGCGATCCCCTGTTGCCGGTGGGCAGAATTGCCGAGTTGCGGGACATGTATCTAGGTGAGGGTGACCCGGGGCACCCGCTGGCCTCATCGCTGTTTGCTGATTTTAAAGGCGCACCGCCCATTTTGATTCAGGTCGGCAGCACTGAAATTTTGCGTGACGACAGCGCGCGCTTGGCGCAGGTGCTTAAAGAACAGGGCGTTGCTGTCACGCTGGATATCTGGGAAAATACACCGCATGTGTGGCAGATATTTGGTGCGCCGTTGCCCGAAGCGACCCGGGCTTTGGTGAAAATCAGTGATTTTATTCGAGAGATAACAGCGGTTTAATCCGTTGTTGAGCGTTGGCCACACTGTCGTTTATGCCGGGACCAGCACGTTTTGCGGCATGCGAAACGATATGGCTTCGGCCAGATGCGGTGGCGCAATATCAGGGGTTCCGTCCAGATCGGCGATGCTGCGGGCCACGCGCAACACCCTGTGATAGCCCCGCGCTGACAGGCGGAATTTTTCGGCGGCTTTGGTCAGCAGATCAGCCGCCTGCGTGTTCAGCGCGGCGATTTGTTTTAGAACGTCACCTTCGGCATCCGCATTCACCCGCATGTCCGCGTGATCGGCAAAACGGTCAGATTGAATTTGCCGCGCGGCCAAAACCCGGGCGGCAACGCTGGCGGTGCTTTCGCCGGCTTCGGGCAGCGAAAGGTCGCTGACAGAGACGCTGGGCACATCGATGCGCAGATCAAAGCGGTCCATCAGAGGGCCGGAAATGCGGCCCAGATAATCCTCGCCGCACATGGGCGCGCGATTGCAGGCGCGGGTCGGGTCTGACAGATAACCGCATTTGCAAGGATTGGCGGCGGCCACCAGCAGGAACTGGCAAGGATAGCGGATGTGGGCGTTGGCGCGGGCCACCACCACGTCGCCGGTTTCAATCGGCTGGCGCAGGGTTTCCAGCACCGTGCGCGGAAATTCCGGGAATTCGTCCAGAAACAATACACCGTGATGGGCCAGCGATATTTCACCGGGTTTGGCACCGCGTCCGCCACCGACAATCGCTGCCATTGATGCGGTGTGGTGGGGCGTGCGAAACGGGCGGGTGCGCGAAATGCCGCCCTCGTCCAGCAATCCGGCAAGGGAGTGGATCATCGAGGTTTCAAGCGCCTCATTGGCCTCCAACGGCGGCAAAATACCTGGCATTCGGGCCGCCATCATGGATTTACCCGAGCCCGGTGCGCCGACCATCAGCAAGTGATGCCGTCCGGCGGCGGCAATCTCCAGCGCCCGTTTGGCCCGTTCCTGCCCTTTGACGTCACGCAGATCGCGCGAGGAATTTTGCGTTGTTACTTCGCCCGGCACGGCAGGGGTTAAGATGCTGCGACCGTTGAAATGATTGATGCACTCCAGCAATGTGGCGGGGGCCAGAACCTCGACCGCGGCCACCCATGCGGCCTCTGCACCGCAGGCCTTGGGGCAAACCAGACGGCTGTCAGCATCGCCGGCCGCTATGGCGGCGGGCAGTGCCCCGATCACCGGAATTAACGTGCCGTCAAGGGACAATTCACCAAGCGCAACCAGCCCTTGGATTTGATCACGCGGCAGAACATCAAGTGCCGCCAGCAGGGCCATCGCGATGGGCAGGTCAAAATGCGAGCCCTCTTTGGGCAGATCGGCGGGCGACAGGTTGACCGTGATGCGCTTGGCGGGCAGGGCGACAGACAGGGCTGTCAGCGCCGCCCGCACCCGTTCGCGGGCTTCAGATACCGCTTTGTCAGGCAGGCCGACGATGGAAAAGGACGGCAGGCCGGGAGTGATGGCGCATTGCACTTCCACCAGCCGGGCATCCACCCCCTGAAAAGCAACGGTATAGGCGCGCGCAACCATGTTTTGCTTTCATTAACCCATTTTCAAAATGGTTAACGACGCATGGTTTAATTTTCGTAAATATTTACGAAATCCGGCCATGCCAGTGGGTCGGCCAGAGTTTTATCGCGGCAAAACGGGTTACAAAAGCCAAACGTGCGACCGTCGATTTGCAAATAGTCCACCGAGGGCAGGCCGGAATAGGGGCAGGTGGCGTTTTCAGATGGGCCGGATTTGACCGCTTTGGCAGCCAAAGGCGCAGCACCGGGCCACGCCCGTTCTGGCAGATCAAACTCATATGTCTGCTGAATGTAATTCTGCGCAAACCCCATCGCCCGCCAGCGCCGAAATGCGCCGTCGTTCAGGTGGGCGTCCACATAGGCGGCAGAGGCATTGGCGATTGGCAGGTCAAAGGTCACGATCCGCGCCGCGACCGGTGCGAAAAAAGCATCCGCGATGCTGTATTCACCTAACAGCCACGGGCCGGTCTGGCCAAACGCACCGCGCGCCATGTGCCACAACTGTTCAATGCGTGCGATATCGGCCCGAACAAAATCGTCTGGCGTGAAACCAACATAGGCCCGTCGCAAATTCATGGCGCAGGCGCTTCGCAGGGCGGTGAAACCAGAATGCATTTCGGCCACAATGCTGCGGGCCATCATCCGGGCCTTTGCGTCTTTGGGCCACATCTGCGCCTTAGGATGACGCTCTGCCAGGGTTTCGGCCATCGCCAGCGTGTCCTGAACAACTACGCCCTTGGGAGTTTTCATCACCGGCACCATACGGGCGGGGGCAAAATCCTGTAGCATTGCCGGAAATGCGTCTGTGTACAGATGCGCTGTTTTCACTTTGACGGGCAGGTCGAATTTTTCGAACAACAACCAGCCCCTGAGGGACCAGCTGGAATAGTGGCGATCACCGATGGCTAATGTATAGGTCATTGTAAAAGCTTAGCGTTTCGTAGTCGGCCTTGCCAATCAGCAAATGTGAGGTGGTCAATCACGGTTTGTAATTAATGCTTTGAACCCGCCATTTGCCACCGGAAAATTCCAGTTGCGTGACAGAGAGGTTATCAATCTTAAAGGACATGGCAGCAGCCGGGGGAACATCCGCCGCCCTTTGCAGTTGGGTAAGAATAACGCCCAGATGGGCGACCGCGATGATGTTTTGATCGGGATAAATACTGTTCATCCTGTCCACTTCCGCGCCCACTCTTTGCGCCGTCATGTTCCAGCTTTCGCCGTTTGGTGGTGCGATGTCCCCGGGTTCTGTCCAGAATTTTCGCGACAGTTCCGGGTGCGACGCGTTGACCTCGGCAAAGGTCCTGGCTTCCCACTCGCCAAAATTCATTTCCCGGATTTCGGTGTTGTTAGGCAGTCGCGGGCGGTCGGCCTGAATTGCGTCGGCTGTGGTCATTGCACGAATCAGGTCAGACGAAACAACCAGCGAGTCATCCGGCAAATGGTGTTCCAGTCGCTGCAGCGCGGCTGTGTCTGAAAGATCAGCGGGCAGATCGGTTACCCCGGTGAATGCCTTGGCGTGGGTCGGGCCGTGGCGGACCCACCACCAGCTGGTCATTGGGCCTGCATGGGCAGCGTGCCTTTCAAGGCGGTGGGAAGTCCGGCGTTGACCATGATAACCAGATCCGCAATTGCCGCGATTTTTTGGTTCAGCCGCCCTTGTTCCACCTGAAAGCGCCGCGCCAACGGGTTTTCGCCTATGCCGCCCAGACCAACCTCGTTTGAGACCATGACAACGGGCATTTTAAGCCCGGCAAGTTGACCAAGCAGGTTTGCACAGTTTGTGGTTAAATCGCTGCCTTCCATTATGTGATTTGTCAGCCAAAGGCTGAGGCAATCGAGCAAGACGATTTTTTCATCCTTTATCGAGGCAAGCGCCGTTGCAAGATCAAGCGGTTCCTCGATCAATTGCCAATCCGAACCCCGCAGCCGCTGATGGCGGGCTATTTTGTCAGCCATTTCTGTGTCCTGCGCCCGTGCTGTGGCCATGTAGATTTTTGCCAACCCGGCACTGCGGGTCAGTCCTTCAGCGAACGCGGATTTGCCGGAGGAAACGCCACCCAGTACCAGTGATATTTTTGGGAAATCTGCCACTTTTGCCCCGGACGTTACATAATTCCTCTGCTACCAGCCAAATGTGCTGGAAAAAACCCCGGATCACAACTGTGTTGGTTTCACCGGTCGCAATCTGGGTTAAGGTGGGGCATGAAACATGTTTTAGCTTTGATATTCCTGACATTGGCAAGCGCAATCCGGGCCGAACTGGTGCCGGTTGAGGCGCTGGCGGAACTGCCCGCGATGGATGTTCTTGTGCTGGGCGAAGTCCATGATAATCCGGTCCATCACGAAAATCAGGCACGTGCGGTGGCTGCGGTTAAACCGGCGGCGATTGTTTTTGAAATGCTATCGCAAGATCAGGCCAACATGGTCAGTGATGAAAACCGCGGTGATGTGGACGCCTTGGCGCAAGCCTTGGGTTGGGAAGGCACCGGCTGGCCGGATTTTGCCTTTTACCATCCGATATTTCTGGCCGCTCCAGAGGCTGCGATCTTTGGCGGCAAGACGCCGCGTGCAGTGGTGCGGCGGGCCATTTCCGAAGGCGCGGCGGCGGTTTTTGACGGCGATGCGCAGGATTTTGGGCTGGTGGATGAATTGCCGGAAGCTCAACAAACAGCTCGCGAGGCTATCCAGCGCGAGGCTCATTGCAATGCGTTGCCGGAGAATTTGCTGCCGGGAATGGTTCAGGCGCAGCGATTGCGTGATGCCGGGCTGGCGGCGGGGGTGTTGCGGGCGATGGAAAGAACCGGCGGGCCGGTGGTGCTGATCACCGGCAACGGGCACGCGCGGCGCGATTGGGGGGCAACAGCGATGCTGGAAGCGGTCAGGCCGCGTCTGGACGTTCTCAGCGTGGCGCAATTTGAAGCGGCGCCGGAAAAAAATCCACCGTTTGACGTGCATCTGATTACCGAACCTGCGATACGCGAAGACACCTGCGCGGTGTTCAATAAAGGCTAGCCGCTCTTTGGTCTGTTGCCGTCCTTCATCGCTTAAGCGAATAAAGACCAAACGGACCAATCAGCGCTTGGCTAAAAATCGTTTTGGGCAATAGGGCGGATGCTTGACGGCTTGTCATGGGGAAAGCGCTGGCGTATCAACGAATTACATGAGTTTTGACGGGTAGCGAGAGGCCAAATGTTGGCACAAAAACGCATTCTTTTGATCATCGGGGGCGGCATTGCGGCCTTCAAATCGCTTGATCTGATCCGGCGATTGCGCGAACGCGGGGCTGATGTGACCTGCGTTTTGACCAAAGCGGCGGAGGAGTTTGTGACGCCACTGTCAGCCTCTGCTTTGTCGGCCAACAAAACCTACCGCGACCTGTTCAGCCTGACGGATGAGGCGGAAATGGGCCATATCGAGCTGTCCCGCGCCGCTGATCTGGTTGTGGTGGCACCGGCAACGGCGGATCTGATGGCCAAGTTGGCGCAGGGGCTGGCGAATGATCTGGCGTCCACTTTGCTGCTGGCCACTGACAAAAAAGTGCTGATCGCGCCGGCTATGAATGTGCGTATGTGGGAACATGCTGCCACCCGACGCAATCTTACGGCGCTGACAGGCGACGGTGTTTTGGTTGTCGGGCCGGATGAGGGCGACATGGCGTGCGGTGAATACGGCCCCGGGCGGATGTCAGAACCGCTGGCGATTGTTGCGGCCGTCGAGGCGGCGCTGTCGGATGGACCGTTAAATGGCAGGCGGATTTTGGTGACCTCCGGCCCGACGCACGAGCCGATTGATCCCGTGCGCTATATCGCAAACCGGTCGTCCGGCAATCAGGGCACGGCTTTGGCGCGGGCTTTGGCGGCTCAAGGCGCGGATGTGGTTTTTGTGACCGGTCCTGCAACGGCGGCGCCGCCGGACGGGGTTGAGGTGATCAATGTGCAGACCGCCCGGCAGATGGCGGATGCGGTGCAAGCGGCGTTGCCGGTTGATGCCGGAATATTTGCAGCCGCAGTCGCGGATTGGCGGGTGGAAGGGCCAGCGGGTGGCAAGATGAAAAAAGGTGGCGGTCATGGGCTGGCGGGGCTGAAGTTCAGCGAAAACCCGGATATTTTGGCAAGCGTAGCACAGATGAAAACGGGTCGGCCCGCGCTGGTTGTTGGATTTGCGGCGGAAACGGACGACGTTGTTGCCAACGCCACCGCCAAACGGAATCGCAAGGGTTGTGACTGGATCGTTGCCAATGATGTGTCCCCAATAACCGGCATTATGGGGGGTGACGAGAACCAGATCACGCTTATTTCGGCCGATGGCGCGGACAGCTGGCCGCGGTTGACCAAAGACCAGGTGGCGCAGCGGTTGGCGGCGGATGTTGCCAAAGCGCTGGGCGCTTAACGTGGTGCCGGTTGTCAAAATGGCCTTTGTTGCCGGGGCGGACGAGTGTGTGCCCTTGCCTGAATATCAGTCACCGGGTGCTGCCGGGGCAGATATCAGGGCCAATCTTGAAGTGAGCGCCAGAGAGAAGGGTGTAGTATTGTCTGCAGGCGCGCGTGCTTTGATCGCCACCGGAATTTGTCTGGAAATACCGCCGGGATATGAAGCACAAATCAGGCCGCGTTCCGGATTGGCGCTGAAACACGGCATCACGCTGGCCAATGCGCCGGGCACGATTGACAGCGATTACCGCGGACCGCTGGGGATAATTCTGGTCAATTTGGGCCATGCGCCGTTTGTTGTGGCGCATGGGGCGCGGATTGCGCAGATGATCGTGGCCCCGGTGGCGCAGGCTGAGTTTGTTCAGGTGACAGAACTGGACGGCACGGCGCGGGGCAGCGGTGGTTTTGGCTCCACCGGGGTGGGCTGATGGTACTGGTTTTGATACTGGCGGCGGCTATTTTAGCGCTCGGTTGGTGGAAAGGTGTTTCCGTCAGGGCGCAAGGCACTGCGCTGGTATTACTGTTTGCGCCGGTGCTTTTGATTCAGGCCACATTGCCTGCCGGTCACGGGTTGCGCGAAGCCACGGGCGGATCGTTGTCGTCGTGGCTGATATTTTTGGCAGGCGCGGGATTGGTGTGGGGTTACACGTTTATGCTGCGCCAGATCAAAAGGCGCGTGCGGCCGGCTGCTGTTCAATCAACCGGCAGCGGGTTTTCAGAGTCTGAACTGACCCGTTATGCGCGACATATCGTTTTGCGCGAGATCGGTGGGGCGGGTCAGCAGCGGCTGAAAGCAGCCAAGGTTTTGGTAATCGGGGCGGGCGGGCTTGGCTCTCCGGCTTTGCTGTATCTGGCGGCGGCGGGTGTGGGCACCATCGGGGTGATTGATGACGACGCGGTCAGCCTGTCCAATCTGCAGCGGCAAATTCTGCACAATGACGGTCGCATCGACATGCCCAAGGTGTTCAGTGCGCAAATCGGTTTGAACGCGATCAACCCGCATGTGAATGTACAGCCGTTTCACCGTCGGCTGACCGATGAGAATGCACTTGATCTGTTTGCCGGTTTTGATCTGGTGCTGGACGGCTCTGACAGTTTTGACACCCGCTATCTGGTCAACCGCAGTTGTGTGGCGCTGGGCATTCCGCTGATTGCCGCCGCCATCAGCCAGTGGGAGGGGCAGATCAGCCTGTATCATCCTGCCAAAGGCACGCCCTGTTATGCGTGCATATTTCCCAAGGCACCGGCAGCAGGGCTGGCGCCGAGCTGTGCCGAGGCCGGGGTGATGGGCGCATTACCGGGCGTGCTGGGCGCGATGATGGCGGGTGAGGCGATCAAGCATATTACCGGGGCCGGGCAGACACTTTTGGGCGCAATGGTGATTTATGACGGGCTGTTTGGTGAAAGCAGGAAAATGAAACTGGCGCGGCTGGAAAGCTGTCCGGTTTGTGGTGATGCGCAGACTGACAGTGCAACTGTTTAAATTGACAATCGTTTAACGATTTGGATATTTGAATTGTGCTGCCTGATCAGGCGCGGCACGTTACCGATGGGGGACTAAATCATGGAAGAACTGTTAACCGGCGTCAGCTGGACCGGCATTGTGGTTGGCGCAATCGCGGCTTTTGTCATCGGCTGGTTGTGGTATTCACCGATGCTGTTTGGCAAGAAATGGGCAGAGGGGCAGGGGCTGGAGCTTGGCAGCGCCAGTGAAATGCCGATGGCGGCGATGGTCACACAAGCCGTTGGCCTGTTGCTGATGAGCTGGTTTGTTGGTGTGACAGCTGTGTCCAACGCCCTGCTGACGGTCATTCTGGCGACGATCGCCTTTACGGTGCTTGGCTATTCCGGTGGCATGTTTGGCAAGCAAAATACTTACGTTCGCAACGTGAACGCCGGGTACTGGCTGGTGTCGCTGATCGTAATGATCATCTGTCAGGGGATTTTCCGGGGCATGGCCGGGGCTTAGCGATATTCGCAAATGCAAGGGCGTACTCCCGCCAAAAACGCGACCTTCGGTCGGTTTTTGTTGGGCCGGGCCGACGTCGCTGGACGCTTGTCGGTGATGCCTGCGGCGCGAGTATTTTTGCAAAGATGAAACAGATGATGCGCGTGCTTGTTTAAATCATCGCCGGGACCACCTGATCCGGCGGGCGGTGGCCGTCGGCGAAGGTTTTGATGTTGATGATGACTTTTTCGCCCATTTCAAGGCGGCCTTCCCTGGTGGCCGAGCCCATATGCGGCAAAAGCATAACGTTGTCCAGGCCGCGCAGGCGGGGATTGATCTCGTGGCCTTTCTCAAAGACGTCAAGTCCTGCCCCTGCCAGCTCTTTGGCGCGCAGCATGCGGGTGAAGGCGTTTTCGTCGATGACTTCACCGCGTGAAGTGTTCACCACAAAGGTGCTGGGTTTCAGCAGTTTCAGCCGCCGGGCGTTCAGCAGGTGAAACGTCGAGGGCGTGTGCGGGCAGTTGATTGACAGCACATCCACCCGGCTGAGCATCTGATCCAGGCTTTCCCAATATGTGGCGTCAAGTTCCGCTTCGGTATCTGCGTGCACGCGCTTTCGGTTGTGGTAGTGGATCTGCACGCCAAAGGGTTTGGCCCGGCGGGCAACGGCGGTGCCGATACGGCCCATGCCCAGAATGCCCAGACGCTTGCCGCCAAGGCGGGCACCCAGCAAGGCAGAGGGCGACCAGCCGGTCCAGTCGCCGGACTGCATTAGGTTGGAGCCTTCTTTGAAGCGCCGCATCACCGTCAGGATCAGCGCGAGGGTCATGTCGGCGGTGTCGTCGGTTAAAACACCGGGGGTGTTTGACACCAAAATTCCGCGTTGGCGGGCGGTTTGCACGTCGATGTGATCAAAGCCCGAGCCGTAGTTGGCAATCAGGCGCAGGCGGTCACCGGCGCTGGACAACAGGCTTTGGTCGATGGTGTCATTCAGCGTTGGCACCAGAACGTCAGCACCCTGCATTGCGGCGGCCAGTTCTTTGCGGCTGAGGGGCTTGTCGGTTTCGTTCAGGCTGACGTCAAAAAGTTCTGACAGGCGGGTTTCAACCGCGCTGGGCAACCGTCGCGTAACGACAACACTTAATTTGCTATGCGCCATACGCCTTCGCCTCCACTGGATTTGTTGGCAACATAGTGCCAAACAATCAGCCAAAAGGGCAAGTTGAAAGTCGCGGCGAAACCCCAATCAACAAGCGACAAATTGGACCGGGCAGGCTCTAGACATGATTGCGGATCGATCATCATTGCTGTTGCGCGCGCATATTCTGTGCCTGCTGTTGTGCTGTGTCTTGCTTACCCAAGGCGCAGGCGTGGGTCTGGCCGGGGAAACCGGCAGTGTGACCAACCTGCCGCTGCCAAGGTTTGTGTCGATGAAAGCAGACAAAGGCAACGTGCGGCGCGGTCCCAGTCTGTCCCATCGGGTGGACTGGGTGTTTAAGCGTGAAAATATGCCACTGGAAATCACGGCGGAATACGGCAACTGGCGCCGGGTGCGTGACAGTGATGGCGCCGGTGGCTGGATGCACTATACGCTGTTGTCAGGCGTGCGAACGGTGATCGTTCAAAGGGATTACACGCCCATGCGCCTGAAAGCGGAACCTGAGGCGGACCCCAACGCCTATGCCGAAAAAGGCGTTGTTGCCGAATTGGGCGCCTGCCTGCCGCTGTGGTGCAAAATCCGCGCGGGCGGGCACCGGGGTTGGGTGTTAAAGACAGAGCTTTGGGGTGTTGGCACCGACGAGTTGCGAAAATAGCCCGCGGTCAGCGCAGCCGGTTAAATGCGGTCGGTCAGTCCCCGGCCCTTTAACAGGGCCTCAACCCCCGGCAGACGACCGCGAAATGCCGTATACAGCGCTTCGGCTTCTTGTGAACCACCGGCGGAATATATGTTTTCGGCCAGTCGTTTTGCGGTGTCAGGATCAAACGCATCGCCCGCTTCTTCAAAAGCCGCAAACGCATCGGCGTCCATGACTTCGGACCACATATAGGAATAATATCCGCTGGAGTATCCATCGCCGGAAAACACATGGGCGAAATGCGGGGTGGCGTGACGCATGCGAATGGCGTTTGGCATGCCGATTTCAGCCAGAACATCCGCTTGAGCCGCCATCGGATCAACCGGGGCCGCGCCCTCGTGAAAGGCCAGATCGACAAGCGCGCTGGCTGTAAATTCGACAGTGGAAAAGCCCTGGTCAAAATTTGTTGCGGCAAGCAGGCGTTGCAGCAGTTTGCTGGGAATTGGCTTGCCGGTGTCAGCGTGCAGCGCATATTTTTCAAGCACCTCGGGCACCTCCAGCCAATGCTCGTAAAGCTGGCTTGGCAATTCCACAAAATCCCGCGCAACCGACGTGCCGGCAATCATCGGATATGTCACATCGGACATCATGGAGTGCAACGCGTGGCCGAACTCGTGAAACAGGGTGCGGGCGTCGTCAAATGTCAGCAAACACGGTTCCCCTGCCGGGGCTTTGGCGAAATTGCAGACGTTGACGGTGATTGGGCGAACGTTGCCCTTCACCCGCGATTGCGAGCGAAAGCGCGAACACCACGCGCCGGACCGTTTTGGGGATCGAGCGAAATAATCGCCGATGAACACCGCCAGATGCTGGCCGTCTTTGGAGACATCCCAGGCGCGGGCATCTTTGTGATACAGCGGCACGTCCAAAGGCTTGAATGACACCCCAAACAGCCGCTGCGCACAGTCAAAGGCCGCTGCGATCATATTGTCCAGTTGGAAATAGGGCTTCAGTTCGGCCTCGTCCAGATCATGCTCTGCCAGACGACGGGACTGCGCGTAATAGCGCCAGTCCCAGGGTTCCAGTTCAGCATTAATTCCGTCTGCCTGCATCATTTCCGTCAAAATGGCGGCGTCGCTGTCAGCCTGCGCCTTTGCCGGGGCCCAGACCGCCATCAGCAGATCGCGCACGGCTTTGGGGGTTTTTGCCATCTCGGGCGCAAGTTTGAAATCTGAAAAGCTATCAAACCCCAACAGTTTGGCGCGTTCCTCGCGCAGGGCCAGCGTTTCAGCGACGATGGCCCGATTGTCGGTTTCGCCGCCATTTTCACCGCGGGCACCCCAGGCCAAATAGGCGGTTTGACGCAGATCACGCCGGGTGGAAAACTGCAGGAACGGCACAATCAAAGAGCGTGACAGCGTAATGATGTGACCGGATAACTGTCGCTCCTGGGCTGCCTCTTTTGCCGCGGAAACCAGAAACTCCGGAAGGCCGTCCAGATCATCATCACCCAGTTCCATAAACCAGTCGCGTTCGTCTGCCAGCAGGTTTTGGGTGAACGCGGTTCCCAGTACAGCAAGGCGCTTTGTCACCTCGGCCAGCCGCGATTTGCCGGCACCTTTCAAGGCGGCACCGGCCCGCACAAACATGCGGTGATACAGAAACAATACCCGCTTTTGTTCGCTCGTAAGGCCGCTGTTGTCGATGGAATTGTTCAGGGAATTGATGCGCGCGAACAGTGCCGAATTCATCATGGTTTCAGAGTTGAAATCGGCAAATTTCGGGCTGAGGTCCCGTTGGAGGGCCTCAAGCGTCGGATTCGAATTGGACCCGGAAATGTTGAAAAACACCCCGGCGACCTTGTCCATAAGGTCGTTTGCCCGTTCCATCGCGGCAATCGTGTTGTCAAATGTTGGCGGCTCAGGATTGTCGGCAATCGCGTCTATTTCGGCGCGGGAGGAAACAAAGGCTTGTTCAAATGCCGGGGCGAAGTGACTGTCGGCAATCTGGTCAAACGGCGGCAGATTGTAGGGCGTTTCCCAATTACTGAGGAATGGATTTTCTGTCACGGTCAGGGCACCTGTGTTTGGGAAATCAATGCTAAACAGATCGTGCTCGCGGGCATAAAAATCAACCCAATTCGGTTCATATTTGCGTTTTGTGCATGGGGCTGTAAAATTGCGGCGTGAACTTTATCAGCCTGATCGGAGGGAGAATGTTTCAGCGGCGGGAAATTTCCAAATTCATAACAACACTTGCGCTTGCATTGGGGTTTTTGACAGTGGCATCCAGCGCCCTGGCATCTGACACCATTTTCAGGCCGGTTAATACACAATTTATCGCAGCACTGGGCAGCCCATCGGCAAGTTCCGGCGACGGGGCGCAGACCTGGGGGCTTTGGGCAAAAGACCCCGGCCCGCGCGGGGTTTGGTTGCGGTATTTTAGTATCCTAAAGGCGACAGGCGGGTATGCGCCCACGGGATGGCAGTTTGATCAGGAAGATTGGTGGCTGGACGAAAACGGTTTGATTATGGAAAAACCGACATTTCCGCTGGCACCGGGCACATATCTTGTGACCGGAGACCGCGAAGCGATTGCAGAGCTGACGGTCCATCCGAAAGACGCGCAAGGTAACCAAAAATGGGAACTTTCAGACGGTGCCGTGCTCTATGATGTGACCCATCTGCCCTGTCGTTCATCCAATTTCAGACCGGTCAACAAAGGCAGCCTGTGTTCACCGGCAAACGCGGCCGAGCCGGCGTTTCCCATTTCCGTGGGCACAACCATGCCAGAGGTGTCAGGGTGTCAAAAACAGGATTATTCAGTGCTGTTTGTAATCGGGATTGCGGTTGCAAGCTAACATTGCGGCCAAAGGCACCCGGGTAGTCTTTTGTCGGTAATGTCGTTTTCACCCGCCCCAAAGTCGGAGCCATATGGACCGCTGACCTTGCCGACGATAATGACATTTCAATACTGTGATTTCGGGAGCTATGGCCATGAAAACCCATGTGAAAGCCTGTGTCGTCGGCGGTGGCGCGGTTGGTGCCGGGATTGCCTATCATCTGGCCAAGGCCGGGTGGGATGATGTTGTTTTGCTGGAGCGGGACGAATTAACGTCGGGCTCCACCTGGCATGCCGCCGGATTGTTGCCGCTGTTTAACATGGGTTATGCAACCACGCATATCCACGATTATTCCGTAAAGTTTTATAAGACGCTGGAAGAGGAAACCGGTCTGAACGCCGGTTTTTCGGTGGTTGGCAACCTGCGCATGGCCCAATCCAGGGCCCGCATGGATGAGTATATGCTGTATGCCAGCACGGCAGAAACCGTGGGCGTGCCGTTTGAGTGGCTGACCCCGGCGCAAATCAAAGACCGCTGGCCCTTGATCCGCACCGAAGATCTGGAAGGCGCGATTTTTCACCCCACTGATGGCTATATAAACCCGGCAGATGTGACGATGGCGATGGCCAAAGGCGCACGGCAACGGGGTGTGGAAATTGTTCGCAAGCGGCAGGTGGACAGCTATGAATGGACCGGATCCGAATGGATCGTGCGCGGTTTGGTTATGGTGGAAAAGGGCGGCAATCTGGTCGCCTCGGACGAGACTTTTGAACTGCGTGCGGAACATGTGGTCACGGCCACCGGTAACCATGCACAGCGCACGGCAAAACTGCTGGGCATAAAAATGCCGGCGATCCCGGTGGAGCATACATTTATTGTGACCGACAAGGACCCGTCGCTGGTGGACTGGCGCAAGGATCATCCCGAACATCCAGTGATACGCGACGCGGACGCACAATCATATGTGCGCGAGGAACGCGGCGGCTGGATCCTTGGCACTTATGAGAAAAATGCGCCCGCCCGGTTTGAACACGGCGTGCCCGACAGCTTTCGCGCTGATTTGTTCCCGCTTGATCTGGAACGGATCGAAAGCCAGTACATGGCGATGATTCACCGCATTCCCTCGTGCGAGGAAAGCGGGCTGAAGGACGATTTTAACGGGCCGATTTGCTACACGCCCGACGGCAACCCGCTGGTTGGTCCGGCGCCTGGTTTGCGCAACATGTGGCTGGCGGAAGGGTTTAGCTTTGGCATCACCGCCGCCGGTGGCGTTGGGTATTACATGGCGCAGATGATGGTGGAGGGGGAGGCTGCGATCGACATGGCAAGCCTTGACCCCAAGCGCTATTCCAACTGGATGACCACCGAATATGCGGCCCGCAAAAACGAGGAATGTTACGACCACGTTTATATTCTGCATCACCCGGACGAGGAGCGCCCGGCCTGCCGCCCATTGCGCACGGCACCCAGTTATGACCGCATGAAAGCCGCCGGTGCGCAGTTTGGATTTGTAAACGGTTGGGAGCGGCCAAACTATTTTGGACCCAAGGATGCACCTGACAATTTTGATCACGACAGCCGTTCGTTTCGCCGCGGTGACTGGTGGCAATACG
>CAYZQS010000027.1:0-4973 GCA_964480735.1 uncultured Rhodobacterales bacterium | reverse complement strand
GACAATTTTGATCACGACAGCCGTTCGTTTCGCCGCGGTGACTGGTGGCAATACGCTGTTGAAGAAGCCAAGGCCATACGCGAACGCGTGGGCATGGTCGACGCGACCGCCTTTACCAAACATGTGGTCAAAGGGCCGGGTGCCACGCAGTTTTTGGACTGGTTCACCTGCAACAAACTGCCCCGTGTGGGCCGCATCAACCTGACCTATGCGCTGACCGATCACGGCACCACGCGAACGGAATATACAATCGTGCGGCAGGACGAGGACGCCTATTATCTGGTCTCTTCCGGGGCACTGACAGATTACGACGGCGATTTTCTGCGCAAGGCGGCTGAGGATAAAGCGGAAGAATTTGGCTATATCGAGGTTCAGAACGTCACCACCCAGTGGGGCGTGTTTGCTGTCGCCGGGCCAAAATCGCGCGAGCTGCTGGTGAGTATTATTAATGACGCGGACCCTGGGACCGCATTGTCAAACAAGCGGTTTCCCTGGTTGTCGGCGCGCCAGATAGAGCTTGGCATGTGCCCGGTCAACGCCATCCGCGTGGCCTATACCGGCGAACTTGGCTGGGAGCTGCACCACCCGATGGAAATGCAGAACTATCTGTTTGATCTGATCACCGCAGCGGGTGAAGAGTTTGGATTGAAACTGGTCGGTGCGCGGGCGCAAAACTGGCTGCGGCAGGAAAAATCCTACCGGGCCTTTGGCACCGAGCTGGGACGGGACGCCACGCCGCTTGAGGCCGATTTGCCGCGATTTGTTGATCTGAACAAAAACTTCAACGGCAAGGCGGCTATGGAAGAAACGGGTATCCGCTTTAAATGCGTCACCCTGCTGATTGACGGTCCCAAAGACGCAGACCCCTGGGGCCGCGAAGCGTTGCTGCTTGACGGTCAAAAAGTTGGCCGCCTGACATCAGGCGGCTATTCCGTTCACTTTGGCAAACAGATCGGCATGGGCTACGTGCCGCCCGAACTGGCAGTGCCGGAGCAAAAGCTGAAAGTGCGGATGTTCCGGGAATTGTGGGATGCCGAGGTGACGGTGGACAGCCCGTACGATCCGAAGAACGAGAACATTCGGGTGGACGGATAGATGACCGAGAAAGATAATATCCTCGCCACATTCGAAGATTACGCGGCAACCTACTGCGCCAAAGATTTGGACGGTCTGATGGCGGTTTTTGATGATGACAGCAATATTTCCATGATCGGCACCGGAACTGATGAAATATGTGAAACCCCACAGGAAATTGCGGCGGTGTTTGAGCGTAATTTCAAAGATGCCACCGCCATACAGTTTGAATGGCATTGGCGGCAGGTCACAATAACCGGCGACGCCGCTGTGGTCGCAGCAACGTTGACCATACACCTAAAGACCAGCGACGGCCCGATGTCCGTTCCAATTCGCTGGACGGTTGGATTGGTAAAGCGCCCTGGTGGTTGGAAATGGACACACCGTCATGCCTCTGCCGCGGCGGGCGGGCAAAAATCAGGTTCCGCTTATCCAACCACCTGACAATTTCATCTTTGCCCAAATACTCAATTCAAAACCGTGCCGGAGAAAGCGCCCGCACGATATCTGGCGACAATGTTGTGCTTTGGCCATTCACCAGTTCCGCCGCCAGTTGACTGGCAGCAGGGGCCGTTTGAAAGCCATAACCGCCTTGCCCGGCCACCCACAGAAAATCACGATCCTTGGCGTCAAAGCCAATCACCAATGCGCTGTCGGGTGAAAACGTGCGCAGGCCGGCCCATGATGTCTCTACTCTTGTTACCGGCGTAGTTACCATCCGGCTGTAGCGGTCAAGCCCTTCGGCCAGCACCATGTCATCCACAAAAGCGTCGTGCGCTTCTACCGGATCAGCCTCACTTGGGGACACCAGCCATTTGCCTGCGTCCGGTTTGGCGTACCATTCATCAGCCGCCGAATGCAGCATCGGCCAGCCGGTAACATCATGCCCGCCGGGCGCGGGCAGGCGGGCGATGGATCGGCGTAAGGGCTGGAAGCCGAGCGGGGTGACTCCGGCCATCTTGGCAATTTCGTCCACCCAGGCACCGGCGGCGTTGACCAGAATGCGTCCGGAATATTCGCCTTTGTTGGTGGTAACACGCCAACTGTTCGTCCCGCCTAAAATCCCTTTGACCCGCTGACCGGTGGCGATTTGACCGCCGTTTTTCCGGCAGTTTTTGACGAAATTCTGCAACAACAGATCGGTGTCCAGATCGGAACCGGAGGTATCCAACGCGGCGAAGGTCACTGTTTCAGAATTAAGGATCGGCACCAAACGCAGCGCTTCAGCCACCGATATTTCCGGCATCGAAAATTCCTGCATTTCGTGCCGAAACGCTTCTTCCTGATCGGCTTTTGCCACGCTCAAAACGCCACGCGGGCTGAGAACCCCGCCATTTGCATTCCGGTGGTGGTCAGCAGATGCCCGGTTCAGAGCCTTAACCACATCATTGCCGTAGCCCGCCAGAAACATCGCTGCGGACCGGCCCGAGGCGTGAAAGCCAAGCCCGTCTTCGGCTTCCAACAGTTGGACGGACCCAAGTTCTGACAGCCGTGCCGCAGTGGAAATACCGGCAATACCGCCGCCGATGATCAAAAAATCAGTTTCGGGCATTTGCCGTTATACCAATCGAATATGCGCCATCAGCTGTCCGTGATCTGACGCCAGTTTATTGTAGGGTGCCTCGGGATGGGAACCGTCGGTCAAATGATCGTTGAACACACTGAGGTATTCCATTTCGCCGATGCGGTCAGGATTGTCCGGGTGAAAATTCTGTGACAGTAAAATCTGGTCGATGCTTTCATAAACGCCGCCAAACGCCGACGTGAAGATCATATCGCGCAGGGATTTGCGCACAAAAAGCGCTTCTGCGGACGTCAGTTTCATCGTGTTTACCGCATCGGTGATCACTTCGTTTTCCTCGCGGCTGTAACGGTCGTTGCGGTGGCCGGCGTCGTGACGCAGCATCCACGAATAGTTTTTGAATGGCCGCTCGCCGCTGATGATCTCTGACGATACCGCGTGTTCGCTGTCGTTAAAATCACCCATCACGATGGTTGGATTGCCCTGTTTCAGTTCCTCCACGATCAACCCGCGCAGCACCCGGGCCTCTGCCATGCGGCGAAGTCCGGCACGCAATGCGCCCATTGCGCGGCCAACCGGATCATAGTTGGTCAGATCGGCCTCTGGCGCAAAGTCGTCACCGGGATTGCGGATGAATTCACCCAGTTTGGATTTCAGGTGGCAGTTAAAAACGGTGACAGCACGCCCATCGATTGGCACCCGGACCTTCAGTATTGGGCGGGACAATCGGGCCAGCACAAAATTTCCCGCCGCCCCGCCACCGATATGGGAAAAGTCGATTTCCAGTGGTGTTTCAAGGTCTTGCACGAATTCTGGTTCCCCCAGAAAGCCAAAGCGCGACAGGATCGCCAGCCCCGGTCTGCGGTTTCCGGCGTCCCCGTCAAAGGAATTTGGCGCAAATGCCAGGCTGGCGTCGGCATAGCTTTCATAGGCCAAACGCCTGAAAATGGCGCGCTTGCGGTAAGACTTGGATTGGTCAGGCAGAGCGGCGGCGTTGCCAAGGTTGCCTTGCCTGTCCGCCGCATCAATAACGTCCTGCAGCGCGGGTTTTTCAAACACTTCCTGAAAGCCGATAATGTCGGGATTCATCCTGACAATCTGATCGGCGGTCCAGTCTTTCTTCCAGGCGTATTCTTCATCGGTATAGATCTGAAAGCGGTAATATTCGGCATTCGCTCCGATCAGGTTTTTGACATTGAATGTGGCAACGGAAAAATCGGTCATGGGCAGCTTTCATATTTTTGCAAGACTTGCGCGAACATATCGCCGTCAACATTACCCCCGGATACAACCACCATGGCGGTATCGCTGTTCAGTTGGTCGCCATGAAACAAAGCCGCCGCCAGCGCCACGGCACCACCGGGTTCAACCACGATTTTCAGGCGCAAAAACGCCAGCGCCACGGCACGCATGGCCTCGTCGTCAGTCACAACGATGCCGGGGCCGCTTAAGCGCTTTAGGATCGGGAACGTTACCTGGCCCGGAGACGGGGTAATTATCGCGTCGCAAACCGAGCCAGCTGTTGTGGCGTTGGTTTCGATTTTGCCCGATTGCAGCGATCTGGCAACATCGTCAAACCCGGCAGGTTCGCACGGACGGATGGCCATTTTTGGTGCGGCATGTTCCAGCGCCAAGGCGATGCCGGAACTTAAACCGCCGCCGCCGCAAGGGATCAGAACCTCGGCCGCATCAATCCCTGCCGCCTTTGCTTGCGCGGCAATTTCCAGCCCCACCGTGCCCTGTCCGGCAATGACCAATGGTTCGTCAAACGGCTTTACCAGCGTCAGCCCACGGTCTTTGGCGATGCGATCACCGATGGCGGCGCGATCTTCGGTTTTTCGGTCGTACAACACCACCTCTGCCCCCAGCGCCCTGGTGTTGGCAATCTTCAGGTCCGGCGCATCCGACGGCATAATGATCACAGCAGTGACACCGTGCATTTTAGCGGCCAACGCCACGCCCTGCGCGTGATTGCCGGAGGAAAACGCGATTACACCGCAGGCACGCTGGTCGGGCGGCATGCCCGACAAGGCCGACCAGCCGCCGCGAAATTTGAACGATCCGGTGTGTTGCAGGCATTCCGGTTTCACGAACAGAGGCCGCCCGGCGATTTCGTCCAGAAACGGCGAGTTTAGCAGCGGCGTGCGGCGGACCACGCCATGCAGACGCTGTTCAGCGGCCTTGATCATTTGGATGTCGGTCACGAAATTCTTTCTATGAAGGCATTGATGATACTCAGGCTTTCCGGCTCATCCAGAAACGGAATATGGGCCCGGTCCTTGACTTCGGCAAACAGCATATCCGGGCGGCGGCGCTGCATTTCAGCGGCGGACGCGGCGGTTAAGAGATCGGAGTTTTCACCACGCAGCAGGGCCAA
>CAYZQS010000026.1:10201-30078 GCA_964480735.1 uncultured Rhodobacterales bacterium | reverse complement strand
GCGTCAGCGACGCTGTTCACAGTGAAACAATCGCAGTTGGCGCGCAACTGGTGAACGATCTTGGCGTGCGGTTTGCCGGGGTTGATCTGATCACAGACGACATTACTGCGCCGTTTTCATCCGGTGGGGTTACAATTGGCGAGATCAATGTAAACCCGGGGATCCATCACCACTATTTGGTAAACGCATCATCAGAAACAACGCCGGCGGCGGAACGCATTCTTTCGCACCTGTTTGAAAAAAAACGCGGCGTCATGCGGTTAACACCGATCAAACAGGGGCGTGGATAACATGCTGTTCAAAGGGCAAAACCTGATGCGCAGTGTGGCAGAGGACGCGGGGCCTTTGGGGACTGCCCCGCAAGCAAAGTCTTCGGTGGCCAATGCTGCACTGGATAAAGACCTCGATGTCTCAACCCCGGTGCTGCTGTTGGGCGGCGGTGGCAACTCTGCCGCGGCAACCCGGGATTTTGCCCGGCAGGGTATTGCCGTTCGCCTTAGCGCCCCGGCAACCGCCTGGGGGGTTTTTTCCCGCTATAGAACCAAGTCCTATATTGTGCCAAACGGACAGGATCCGCAGGACTATTGGCGCGACCTGCTGCTGGGGCCAGAAAGCGGCGAATTGTTTGGCCACATCATCATCGCGCTGTGTGACGAAGCGATTGAATTTCTGTCAAAAAACCACAAGGCCCTGTCGCGGAACCATCTTGTGGAGGATATGAACCCACGACTGCGCCAATTGATGCTGGACAAACAGGCGACGCTTGAGCAGGGGCGCAAGGCCGGGGTGGCGGTGCCAAATTTCTGGAACATCAACACCCTGAAGGATTTGCAACAGGTGCGCCGCGAGGCGGTGTTTCCGGTAATGGTGAAACCCATCCACTCGCATTTGTTTGTGCAGGAGTTCGGCAGAAAGCTGTTCATCATCGAAAACAGTCTGGACGAGGTTGAGGAAAAGGTCCGGCTGTCATTTGAGCGCGGACTTGAAGTTATGGTCTGCGAGATGGTGCCCGGGCCCGATACCCTTTTGTCCAGCTATTACACTTATATCGACCGTGATCGCAGAAATCTGTTTCACTATACCAAAAGCATCATTCGCCGCTTTCCGGTAAACCGTGGCGGCGCGTGCTATCACCAGTCCGAATGGCTGCCAGAGACCGCCGCCAGTGGGCAGAAATTTTTTGCTTCCATGCCGTGGCGCGGCATGGCGAACATAGAATTCAAACGCGATCTTCGCGACGGGCAACTGAAAGTTATCGAGGTCAATCCGCGATTTACCGATGCCCATCGTCTGATGATAGAGGCGGGCATGCCGCTTGGCATGATGGTGTACCGAAGCCTGACCAAACAGCCGGTGCCGCGCATTGACAGCTATGATCAGAATTTACGGTTTTGGAATCCCCTGCGTGATTTCATGGCATTCCTGGAAATGCGGCGCAGCGGGGATCTGACATTTATGGGCTGGTTGAAATCCATTACAACCGGTCGCAAAGTTTTGGCCATGTTCAGCTTGTCCGACCCCGCGCCAACGCTGATCCGTCTTGGTCAGGAAATCCGCCGCGCCATTCAGAAAAAAGGATAGTCCAATCACACCCATTCGCGTATCCGCGCCGGACCTGCAGGATTTTGCAACGCGGCTTTTGGCGGCATCGGGTGTCGATGCGCGGCAGGGTCAAATCGTGGCAAAGAACCTGCTGTGGAATGATTTGGTCGGACGCACAAACCACGGGGTTCAGCGCCTGCCGATCTTGCTGCGGCGTGTGCAAAAAGACCTGATAAACCGCAAATGCACCCCGTCCTTCATAGCGATTTCGGATACCGCAAAGCGGTTGGACGGCGACAACGGTTTTGGCCAGTATGTGGGCGAACTGGCGATGCAGTCGGCAATCGAAATGGCACAGGCAACCGGCACCGGAATGGTGGGCGTGTCAAACAGCAACTTTTTTGGCACCGGTGCCTATTTCGTACAAATGGCCGCGAAACAGAACATGCTGGGGCTGGCCATGAGCAATTCTTACGCAAAAGTTGCTGCTGCCGGGGGTGTTCGCCCTGTTCTTGGCACCAATCCCTTTGCCTTTGGCGCGCCGCGTCGGGACGGGCGGTCTTTGCTGGTGGATATGTCTACGGCGGGACTGGCAGGATCAACCATTCGCCAGCATCAGGCCACCGGCGACACCCTGCCGGAGGGTCTGGTTATAGACAGCGATGGTCAGCCGGTTACTGACCCGGACAAGGCCGCAACAGCCACACTATTGCCAGCTGCCGGCGCCAAGGGGTTTGGGCTGGCCTTGATGGTTGAAATGTTCAGCGCGGTTTTAACCGGTGCAGGAATGGCGGGGCAGGTTGGTTCTTTATACAAGGATTTTGACAGAGTCAGCCAAAGCGGGCATTTCTTTTTGGCACTCGACATAACGCGGTGGATGCAAATCGAGGAATATTTTCACCGGTTTGACACGCTGATCACAATGCTGAAATCCTCAGACGAAGCGGGGCAGGTTCTGTTGCCCGGCGAAACCCGGTGGGCAATCTGGGAAGATAACAAGGCAAACGGCGTGCCTGTCGTATCTGAAACGCGCGATGCGTTGGATGTGCTGGCCGATTCAATTTCAGTGGAAACCCCGTGGCAGGCCTAAGGTCCATTCGCCGGGAGGCCGGGGTGATATGGTTGATCCCGGTGTTTTTGATGTGCCTCGGAGCACAATCGGACGCACCGGCGCAAACTTTCAAAGGGCCGCAGCTTGGCGTTGCCTCGCGGTTCGGACAAAGCTGGCAACCGGAAATTCTGGCAGCCGCAAGACTTTTGCCCGCCCTGAATTTCAGAGACGAGATTTATTGGCGCCGGATCGAGTATCTGGACGGTCAGTTTGCCTTTACCCAGAATATGACCACGTATCCTGACAGGCTTTTGGCACATGGGGCGACCCTAAGCCTGATCATCGCAGGCACCCATCCGGATTATGACAATGGCCAAACCCCGCACACACCAGGCGCTGTGGCAGCTTTTGCCCGCATGGCGTCGCGTCTTGCCGTTCATTTTCCGACGGTTCGGTCGCTTGAAATCGGCAACGAGTTTAACAGTCAGGATTTTGTCAGTGGACCGGTTCAGGATGCGGACATTGCAGCCCGTGCAGGATTTTTTAACGCTTTGCTAAAGGAAGTTTACACAAGGGCCAAAGCCGAGAACCCGGAAATTCGGATCATTGGTGGTGCGGCCCTTGGTATCCCGGTCGGATTTTTGACGCATGTTTTTGAAGCAGGCGGTGCAAATTATATGGACGCGCTGGCGTTGCATCCAAATACAACACACAGCGAGCAATTGGTCCGGCAGATTGACGTTGTGCGCCGGATCAATGGTGCCGCGACGATCCCCATTGAAATTACAGAGTTTGGCGATCCGGATCCGCTGGCGGCGGCGGCGCGTTTGTTGAAGGGTCATTGCCAACTGGCGCTTTCCGGCGTCAGCCGCATTGTCTGGTATCCGCTTAGTGACCGCGGGGACGGAATGACGCCGCTGCTGGGTGACGATCATACCCTGACGCCTGTCGGGCAGGCTTATCGATTTATTCAACACCAACTGGTTGGTGAAGACGTCCAAAATGCGTCTGCGGACCCGTTCACATACGGTTGCTTTTACGGCCCGGACAAGCTGGTCCTGTGGGGGGAAACCCGCAACATAAAGGTGTCTGACGGCGTTGCGGTTTTTACCGCAGAGGGGCGAAAACTGCCCGCGAATTTGGCGCAGCTTTCCATGCGCCGGCCGCTGGTGTTTCTTTCACAACAACCGATTGTTTGGGGTCGGGATGTGGTTCTGTCTGAACAGCCGATACTGGCCGACAGCTATCATCAGTTCGCTTATCCGCGTGACGATCAGCGTTATTCAAACGCGGATGGTTTCACACGCTTTGCCCGACGGCAAAACCGCGATGTGCCGTTGGTGACCCACCCCGGCCAAACCGGTCCCGGCACCATGTGGACACCATCTTTGGCGGATCCGGGAGACGGGTTTGTTCGGTTGACCGCGCAATCCCTGCGTCCGGCTGGTTCTGAAAGCGCGCCGGTTGAGGTTGTCCATCTTTACCGCTCTGAAATCAATCAGACCGTCGATGTATCCGCGCTGTTTGCACCGCGATCGTCCAGCGAGGACGGCGTCAAGCTGACGGTTTGGGTGAACGGAGAAATTGTTGAGACCCGGATCATCAAAGCGGCCTACAGATTTGTCCGCATGGGCCACCGCATGAAGGCGGGCGACCGGATTGAGTTCAGCATTGGGCCAAACGGGACTGCAAACGGTGACGTTACGGATTATCGGATCACCATTCTTAACAGCACCACAAGGCAGGAAATTGATGCGCCGTTTCCCGATCTGATATTATCAAGGAACGCCGATGGCACCTGATCCTGCGATCCGACAAATCGTGATCATTGACGATATGTCTGTGGCGCGGGGCGGCGCAACCGCTCTGGCGTTGCTGTCTGCCCGGCTGATGCGCAAGCGCGGCCACCGCGTAATTTATGTCACCGGGGACAACGGCGAAAATCCGGAAATCGCTGAACTGGGCATAGAGATTCTGGCAGCTAAAGGCCGGCGGCTGCTGGATCAGTCTGCCGTAAAATCGGCTGTTCAGGGCATCTATAACACCAACATTTCCAGGATTTTACGCAGATTTATCGCTGAACGGGACACGCCTGATACCCTGTATCACCTGCACGGCTGGGCCCAAACGCTTTCGCCCAGCGTATTTGCGCCCCTTCGCGCTGTTACCGCGCGAACGCATGTGCATTGCCACGATCTGTTTCTTGCCTGCCCCAACGCGGTGTTTTTCGATTTTCAAACTTCAACTGATTGCAGCCGAAAGCCGCTTGGCATGTCCTGCCTTGCAACCAATTGTGACAAGCGTTCCTATGCCCATAAAATCTGGCGGGTCGGTCGGCAGTTGATGTTGCGCAGGCTGTTTGATCAAAACAAACCCTGGGCCGCCATTGTGGTTATCCACCCGAATATGAAGGCCCGGCTGGTGCAATCAGGCTATCCTTTTGACAGGCTGGTTACCATTCGAAATCCGGCCACACGGTATACCAAAAGCCGGATCAAAGCCGAGGATAACAACCGCTTTGCTTTTGTCGGGCGGCTGGAACCGGACAAGGGAATACTGGAGTTTTTATCTGCCACACAGCAGATTGGCGCCAAGGCGGTTGTGGTGGGTGACGGGTCTTTGCGCGGCGAACTGGTAGAACAATACCCGTCGGTGACGTTCACCGGATGGCAGGAGGCCGGGCAAATTGGTGCGGCGGTTAAATCTTGTCGGGCGCTGGTCATGCCGTCGCGCTTTCGCGAACCTTTCGGACTGGTCGCGGTAGAAGCATCCCTAAGCGGCTTGCCGGTTGTTTTGTCTGAAAACGCCTATCTTGCGGCTGAAATCGTTGAAAACGGTCTGGGGTTTGCCTGTGACGCACAAAATCCGGCCGCGTTTGCCCGGGCATTGACCCGGGTTCGCGACGCGGACGCCGCAAAGATTCGCGATATAAGCGTTCGGGCATTTTCCGGCGTGGGTGAATTGGCGCAAAGTGAACAACAGTGGGCCGATCAATTGGCCGCGCTTTACAGCCAAACCCTGCGAAACGGATCGTTGTAATCACATGGAATTTGTCCCAACCACTGTGCTTGCCCTTTTGGCCGTCCTGGTGCTGTTGGCCAGGCCCGCGCATCGCGGGTTGTGGGCGTTTATGGTGCTGACGCCATTTGGTGCGGCGGCGGCGTTCAATCTGCCGGTTGTCGGCGGGGCCTCTGTTGGTGTTATGGACGTTGGTGTGCTGGCGGTTTTTGCCGCGGTGGTCCTAAGCCGGGACGGTTTTGCGCGTTTCGCGGGCAGTATGCGCCCGGGCCGACCGGGGTTCTGCCTTGCGCTGCTGGGCGTGTTTGCCATTTTTTCGGCGCTGGCCTTTCCACAGCTTTTTGCCGGACAAACCGAAGTTTTTGCCATTGCCCGCAACGAAAACCAGTCGCGGCTGACTTTGGTGCCGCTGCAGCTGACCACCGGAAATCTGACGCAGTTGTTCCGGTTTTCGCTGAATGTGATTGTATTTCTTGCCTTTGACGCCGCATTTCGCTTTCGACCCGAGCCAAAAAATATTGTAACAGCCATCTTTGCCGCCACGGTTGTTCATGTGACCCTTGGCGTGGTTGACGTGACCAGCGTGCTTGCAGGATTTGGGCACCTGTTGGATTCAGTCAGAACCGCCAACTATTCAATGCTTGCGGGTATCCGGCTGGGCGGGCTGGTGCGCATGGTCGGTGGGTTTCCGGAGGCTTCGTCGTTTGGTTATTATTCGTTGGGGTTGTTTGGGTTTTGGCTGCAATACTGGATCGCAACGCGGGATCGACCCGCATTGCTGTTGACGCTGCTGAGTGCGGCGGTGCTTGTGTTGTCCACGTCATCGGGAACGTTTGTGGCCGCTGGGGTATTTCTGATTGTCGGCGGCGTGATCACCATGCTGCGCGGACTGCAGGTCAACGTCAGCCGCACAGCGATGGCGTTGGGCACTGGTGCCGGACTGGTGGTTTTGTCTGCCATCTTAATGCTGTTCGCCGGGTATCAATTGTTTGATCCGGTCACGCAGTTTCTGGATCAGGTATTGTTTGACAAGGCCGCAAGTTTTTCAGCCCAAGAGCGGGCCAGTTGGAACACTCATGGACTGCAGAATTTTCGCGATACATGGGGCATGGGTGCCGGGCTTGGCAGTGCGCGGGCCTCTAACTGGATCATTGCCAACCTTGGCTCGTTTGGGCTGATTGGCACCGGTTTGTATATCATCTTTCTGGCCGCGGTTTTCAAACTGCCCGCGGGCACCCAAGACCTTAGAAGAAACGCCTGTATCAACGGCTTAAAGTCCGCCTGTCTGGCGATGCTGATGTCGGCGATGCTGACAGCGGCAACCCCCGATCTGGGCGTGTTCTTCTTTGCGCTGGCCGGGTTGGCCTCGGGGTTGTCACGGGGCGGCGAAATAGAATCACGCGCCTGATTATTGACAAATATTATGGCCAATTGTTGCGTCATTTGACTAAATCTTTTCAGGTTCGCGGACATTGGCCCAAAATCCGAAACAAGTAACTGTTTTTACAGCAATATTTTGACTTATTTGAATTTTCTGCGATGATGTCCGGCGTGGGGCTGACGAACTGAGGCGATATTCGCCTTAAGGGAGTTGAGCGATTGACAAGTAAGATGCCCCGCAACGGTCTGGCCGACGGCGCGCGCGATGGTGCGCCGGATCATGACGCCGACCGCGTTGAAATCCGCGCAGTCTTCAGAAACATCTGGCGCAGACGCCGGTTGATTGTTCTGTCGATTGTCGTTGGTGCCCTGCTGGCAGGGTTTGGTGCGTCGCGCATCACACCGCTTTATATGTCCAGTGCCAAGGTAATGCTGGACGGGCGCAAAGTTTATTATCTGACGGACAAAGCGGTTATTAGCGATCTGGATATCACCGAACAGGTGGTCAACAGCGAAGTATCCGTACTGCGGTCCAATATCCTGCTTGAATCAGTGATAGAGAAGGTTGGCGTTGACCGGCTTGCGTCGCTTGATCCGGCAACGCAATCGCCGTCCATATCCAACCGCATCAAAAATCTGGTAGGGCTTGGCTTTGCGCCGTCAACGGACCCAACGCTGGCAAACGCCGCCCATGTTCAAATGGTTGAGCGGCTGGTGTATTCTATCCGGCAGTCCCTGACGGTTCGTCGCGAGGGCAAATCGCTGGTTATCGGGGTTTTTGTTGAAACAGATAATCCCGCCCTTTCGCAATTGCTGGCCGAAGCAATTTCCGAGAAATATATTGAGCTTCAGGTATCCGAGCGCCAAACCGCCGCAGAACAGGCCACGGCCAGCATCGAAAAGCAGGTTATCGAAATGCGGCGCGGGGTTGAGCTGGCGGAAACCTCTGTGCAGGACAACCGGACCAAAAATCTGACAACCGAGGGAACCAGCGCGCAAACAACCCAGCAACAATTGCTTGATCTGAATTCGCGACTGACCCTGGCCCGCGCCGATTTTGCAACGGCGAAGGCCCGCTATGAGCATCTGGAAAATATTCTGGCCACGCAGGGTGTGCAGGCGGCAGAGGCTATTGTGACAACAGCGTTGGTCGAAGACCTGAAGGCCCGGCGGCTGGCACTTCAGCATGATGATGCGGTTTGGGCCGAATATTATGATGGCACCAACCGCGCCCGCGCCCGTCTGGCCAAAGAAATAGGCCGGCTTGATGAGGACATCGCCAAAGAAATAGCGCGTTACCTTGACGTCACGAGGGGCGAGGCGGACACCGCAAAAAACATCGAAAAATCCCTTGCGGCCAGCCTTAACGACCTGGAGCAGCGCGTTGCATATCTAAAAAACCGGGAACTGGCAACGAAAGAGCTGCAAAGCAAAGCCGCCGCGTTGCGGGACACTTACAATGTTTTGCTGGTGCGGTTGGCGGAATCCCGGGCGCAGGAGACGTTTCAAAGGGCCGATGCGAAACTGGTGGAGCTGGCAACCATCCCCGGAGCACCGTCTTTCCCACGCCCGAAATTGCTGGTTGCGCTGGGCGCGATGAGCGGGCTGGTCGCTGGTTTGGGCGCGGTATTTTTCCTGGAGCTGTCCGGGGCGACCATCCGATCCGAAGCACAGTTGGAGGCCGAAACAGGATTGCCGGTGTTTGCATCTGTGCCCACCGGAAACTGGGCGTCCCCCGGCGAGGCTTATCGAAACCTGCAACTTTCGGCCAGTAGCATATTTGCGGAACGAATGCGCCAACTTAGAACTGCACTGCCTGCGAAAGACGGGCAAAGCCTGCTGGTCACATCCTCTGTACCCGGCGAAGGGAAGACGACGACAACCATCGCGCTGGCCAAGATGTTCGCGCAGGCCCACAAGTCGGTGATTGTGATTGATTGCGACCTCAGACGCGCCTCGATGAACGCGATATTCAACTGGGATGCGGATTTTGATCTGGTTGATTATATCAACGGCCGATGCCCGCTGGGCGATGCGATTTATTCAGATGACAAGCTGGATTTTGACCTGCTTGGTCCGATCGCGCCGGACCCTTCGGTGGTGGATGAATTTTCAGACAGCTGGCTGCGCGGCATGGTGAACACGCTGACCAAATATTACGATGTGGTATTGCTGGACGCGCCACCGGTCTTGTCGGTTTCCGAACCGATACTGATTTCCAAGGCCGTTGATAAAACGATTTATCTGGTGCGGTGGGACAGCACGCCGGGTAAGGCGGTTTTGAAGGGGCTGGGCTCGTTGTCAGAATTTGGCGTCCGCCCCTCTGGTTTGGTGTTCACGATGGTGGATCCGGATGCTGAACAATGGGACTATACTGACGGGTATGCCTATGCCGTTTGACAATGTTTCAAATGCGCCAAGGGTTGCCATCATCCACTATTGGCTGGTGGGGATGCGGGGTGGTGAGAAGGTTCTTGAATCTCTTTGCCGGATGTTTCCGCAGGCTGATATTTTTACCCATGTTTATTCACCCGAAAATACCAGCGCGGCCCTTAGACGGCACAATATTCACACAACGTCTGTGGCCAGATTGCCCTTTGCCAACCGGTTTTATCAACGCTATCTGCCGTTTATGCCGCGCGCGCTGGAGGAGATTGACCTTACCGGATACGATCTGGTGATTTCCAGCGAAGCCGGACCGGCAAAAGGCGTTATCGTTCCGCCGGACGTGCCGCATTTGTGTTACTGCCATTCGCCCATGCGATATATTTGGGACCAGTATCATATTTACCGGTCGGAAATGGGGCGGGCCGCGCGAATGGTGATGCCGCACATTGCCCATAAATTGCGTGGTTGGGACGTGACAAGTGCGGCGCGGGTTGACGGATTTGTCGCCAACTCCAACCACGTGGCCAGCCGCATCAATAAATACTGGCGCCGCGCTTCGGATGTGGTGTTCCCGCCGGTTGCGGTTCAGGATTTTTCGCCGGTTCATCCGGCAGACCGTGGTGATTTCTATCTTTGGGCGGGAGAGCTTGCGCCCTATAAGCGCCCGGATATTGCAGTGCGGGCCTTTCGCAATCTGGACAAGCCGCTGATCGTCATCGGCGGACCGGATAGAACGGTTCAATCGCTAAAAGCTTTTGCCGGCGATAAAACGACGTTTTTGGGAAAAGTTCCGTTTGATACGCTGAAATCGCATATGGCAAGATGCAAGGCGCTGGTTTTTCCCGGCGAGGAAGACTTTGGCATTGTGCCGGTAGAGGTTATGGCGTCTGGCCGACCGGTTATTGCCTATGGTCGCGGTGGTGCGCTTGACACCGTTGTCGACCGAAAAACCGGCCTGTTGTTTCAGGATCAATCTGTCAAAGGCTTGGAACAGGCGGTTCGTGAGTTTGAAGTCGAAGGTCTGGACATGTTGCCACCGATTTCACTGGTCCGCCATGCGCAGGGGTTCAACGAAGCCGCTTTTAAGCGCGGGATCGCGAATAGTCTGGAAAGCCTTGGTGTGAAACTGGACCGGTTTGAAAGAATTTCAGACGGCGTGGAAAACCTGCGGGCTGACGCAGGCTGAACCTCTGATATTCTTAGAGTCCGAGTTAGATTGATCATTCTCAGGTTGGCAGAATACCTGCGGGTTCCAGACTGACAGTCGTGCTATTTTATCAGCAATTGAAAAGACGGCAGCCGTGGTTTTTCGCCATTACAAGAAATGGGTGTGATCCGGTAATGAAGTGAAATTTCTACCACGGCTGCCGCTTGTCAGGACCCTCTGGCACAGTAAAAGATTCGCGCATCGCGCGATAAATCTTACAGCTGCAGAGTTCCCTATCTTTTGGGCGGGTGCATCTTCGCCCATAAAATCTGGTTGTCGCATTTGATTGGAATTGGAGTGCGGCGCGCAAAAACGCTGTGCGAAAAACGGTCCACGCACGGCTTGGCTGCGGCCAAGATTGCCAAAAAACTTGGAAATGAGCGGATTTTCGCGCCGGGAATTCAAAATTGCGACCACTGCCGGCTTTTACAAGCCAGACCTCCGGTTCGGTCGCCCCATGACCCTGTTGTTACGCCCTTCCCAGTCGGGCCAACGCATGCTGTAACTAGCACATAACTGTATGTTAGTAAATGTAATTAGTGTTTTATTAACGGTCATTGTGTGAATTAGTTAACACTCGGTTCAGGGTAGCGCGCGGGCGCAAAGACTGTACCTAAAGGGCAATATCTTTTGGATTTTGAGCAGTTAACGCAATTTCAGAATGCGGTTCGGACTGCATTTTCCCAGGAACAGGTCTTTTAACCCCAAAAGATTGCCCCGCAGCCGTCCGCGCCGGTCTATCCAGGGCTCTGGTTTCAGTGATCCGATCATATTGGCGATCATATTCCGAATCATACTGCGCTGGGCACGCCCGGTTTTCATCGAACCTTTTCTGGCCAGAAAGGCCGGGTTGGCAATCTGCGAGTATCCCAGCATCTCGCCCGGGCTGCGTGAAACTTTCGTTCCCAGGTGAATGCCGACAAGTTGCGGTGCCTTGACGATTTTGCCAAATTTCGCCAGCTGTCTTGAGAAATCCAGATCCTCAAGCCACGCATACAGGGGCAGGTTTTCGTCAAACCAAATATTATTGGGCAACGTATGCCCCATCCTGGTGGCCATATTGCAGCCATAGCCACTGAAAACCTCGAAATAATGTTCCGGCCGTTCGCCGGTATCCAATGTTTTTAACAGCCTGTCGCCGGTCTGGTGGCTGTAGCCTTCCTGACCAACACCATCGGCGATTACATTGCCGGTCAGCAGCGAAAACCGGGGATTTTCGGCAAAAATAATTTCAACCTGCGCCAGATAGTCCGGGGCAAGTAGGAAATCGTCGTCCAGAAAAACAATAATGTCGTCGTCAGTCACCAGTTCCATCGCGCGGTTGCGTTGCACGCAGGCGCCTTTGACGCCAAAAATCACCTTTACCGGAAATGGAAGCTGGTGGAATTGATTGGTGTCGACGTCTTTTGCGGAAACCGCGCTGACGATCACCAAATCCGGCAATCTGTTCTGATTTGCCAGTTTCATCACCGTCGGACCAACGATTTCCCGCCGCCGCAACGTGGCGATTGCCACCACCAGCTGTCCTGATTTCGCAATTTTCTGAAGGGTGTACGTCACCTGTTTGACCCTACCTGATTAAAATGTATGCTGGTGCCCGTGGCCAAACCCGAATTTTTGGCCAAACACCGGAGCAAAAGATGCCTGCACAGAGTGAAAAAAGTATTGCTGGCGTGTTGGCACACTTTGTGGCGCTGCCGGACGGTGCTGTTTTGCGCCGCATCGTTGTTGGGTTCTGTCTGGTGTTTTGGATTGCCGTGGCCGTGGCATTGCTGACTTGAATTCCATCACATTGCACCCTTGCCTGTCAGAACCACGGCAATGGTTTTGGCAACGATCTTCAAATCCATGATGAAGGACCTGTTGCGCGTGTAATGCACGTCCAGCAGCACACGCTCTTTATAGCCCACACCGCTTCTGCCGCTGACCTGCCAAAGACCGGTAAGGCCGGGCTTCAGCGATTTATAGTTCGAGTAGTGCCGACCGTAGTTGCGGGCCTCGTCTTTTACGATGGGCCGCGGACCAACTGTCGACATTTCGCCCGCCAGAATGTTCAGAAGTTGCGGCAGTTCATCAAGCGAGGATTTGCGCAGGAAATGCCCGATCAGGGTGATCCGTGGGTCTTGTGTCAGCTTGCGGCTGCTTTCCCACTCTGCCTTGGCTTTGGGCGAATGTTGAAGGTGTTGCAAAAGCCGCTGCTCTGAATCCCGGCACATGGTTCTGAATTTCAGACAGCCAAACCGCTTGCCGCGAAACCCGACACGCTCGTGCCGAAAAAAGATCGGCCGACCGTCAGTCAGCAGGATCAACAAGGCGATGATCAGAATGAACGGGGCAAAGAAAACAAGAGCAAAAACCGCGAATGTCTTATCAAAAACATTTTTTGATAACGGGATGCGTGTTGTGCTGTCAGCGCTGTGCCGAAGATCGACAAATCGCTGTGCGTTCTCCAGCCCGATGTACCCATCGGGGTCAACTTTCAATACCATAAAAATCCGCCGTCGAAACGACCTCCCAGTCGCTTTCATCGCCGAATCACACCAAGGTTCACAATACTGACATAAATCAGCCATGTTAAGGTCTTAAATGTAAGCTATTGTTTCTAAATCATTAGTAGCGGTAGCCGGAAACGTGTATTGTTTCAATTATCCGCTGTTTCAGGGCGGATTAACCTAAACCGGTCTTAGGACATGGCAACTGGAAAAACAGTGACTGGTGAAAAATCAACAATTTCCGACCCGCGGAAACAGCCGAACGGAAAGGCAATTTCCGGCGGGTTTTGGACCGTTGTTGAACGGGTCATTGCCCAGATCAGCCAACTTGTCATTTTCATCGTTGCGGCGCGGCTGCTGGGACCTGCCGAATTTGGTGTTTTTGCGCTTGTGTCGGCTGCCGCAATTCTATTGCTGCGGGTCGCTGAATTTGGCTGGGCACAATACATCATGGCATGGCCGGGTGACGCCGCCGTGCCCCGTCAGGTTCTGACGATTGCTATACTGTTTGGCTTTGGTCTGTCCGTCTTAAGCGGAATGTTTGGGCTAAGCCTGCCGTTTTTTGGCGTGCCGCAGGTGTTTTCTGATCTGGTTTTGTTTTTCTCGCTTTGGGTATTTTTGGCGACAATCTCGTCCGTGCAAAAGGGGATATTGATTTGGCAGGACCGGCTGAAGGCCTCTGCCGCATCAGAATCCATCGGCGAACTGGCCGGGCTTTTCGTCGCGCTGATCACACTGTTTGGCGGATTTGGGGTTTTGTCGCTGGCCTTTGGCCGGTTGGCATTTCAGACCGTGCATCTGTTCATCAGTTTTTCTGCCAGCCGCCTGCCTCCGACTCTGCGCCTAACGGGTCTGGATTTGCACGAACTGTTCACTTTCTGCGGTCAGTTGTTTGCATGGCGCATGGTGCTGAACCTGCGCATTTATCTGGCGACTTTTCTGATTGGCGGGTTTTTGGGCCCGGCAGCGGTAGGCTATTTTCGGGCGGCGGACCGGCTGGTTGGGGCGGTTGGCGAAGTTATCTCGACACCCACGCAGGTGCTGTCATGGCGGTTGTTTCGCAACGCGCGGGACGATCACAACGGAACGCTTGACGGATTTCAACAATGCGCCAACCCGTTTTTCAAAGTGCTGGTCATCGTTTCGGCCCCGGTATTTATCTGGATTGTCATTACCGGCCCTGAACTTGTTTCTATCATTTTAGGTCAGGAATGGCTGCCGGTTATTCCCATCATCGGCGTTCTGGCGCTGAGCCGTGCCATTGCCATGCCGGTTGTTGCAACCGAGGCGATTCTGTCTCTGGCGGGGCAGATTAAAAGGCTGATTCCATTAAGCATTCTTCATCTGGTTGTCAGCCTGCTGCTGAACTATTTTGCCGCGCAGTTCGGGCTTTATACTGTGGCTTGGACCCAGGTGCTGATCTCGCTTTTCGTGTTGATAACCACCATGCAACTGCAGCAAAAATTTGGCGCGATCAGGGCGCTTGAAACAGCCGGAGGATCGATCGGATTGATCGTTCCAATCGTGATCGGGTCTGCTTCGCTGTTGCTGACCAGACAGATGGCGGTGGCGATGCAGCTGTCTGATCTTATGACCATCATCGTTCCCACCATGATTTCAGCGGTGATTTTTCTGTGCGCGCTACTGATAACACAGCCCGCGTGGCGAAAATTTATTTGGGCAGGCTTTCGTCAGAAACTCCGGTTCCCCCGCTGATGGCGGCTGGCGTGCCGGCAATCGCGGAACGGTTAGCCGCGTTCGAAAAGCAAGGGGGCTGCGCGGTAACCCAATTGCCGATGAAACAGTCCATTTGCGGCACACCACACCACCAAAGCCGGTGATCGTTTCTGCCTGCTGTTCTTACTGGTGTGCTTGTGGAAATATTGGTGCCCAGGAGAGGACTCGAACCTCCACATCCTTGCGAATACTAGCACCTGAAGCTAGCGCGTCTACCAATTCCGCCACCTGGGCCGGTGTCGTATCTCGCAGGCGATGTATAGCGGCGCTATCATCGTGTCAACGCCACCGGGTTTAAATTGCGCGAAATCCGACTTGTTCCCGCGGTGGTGTCGGCGTATTTGAAATGTATACAGTCAAGACGGGGATTTCATCATGCCGCAGACGCAGAATCTGGTGACTATTTTTGGCGGTTCCGGCTTTGTGGGGCGTTATATCGCCTCGCGGATGGCACGGCAGGGCTGGCGTGTTCGCGTGGCCGTGCGCCGCCCCAACGAGGCGAATTATGTGCGCACCTACGGCACCGTTGGGCAGGTGGAACCTGTGCAGGCCAACATTCGGGATGAGCCGTCAACCCGTGCGGCCATCGAGGGTGCCGACGCGGTGATAAACTGCGTGGGAATATTACAGGAAACCGGCAAGCAGAAGTTTGACGCCGTGCAGGCGCAGGGTGCAGAGCGGATAGCGCGGCTTGCGGCAAATGTCGGTGTGCGGCATCTGGTTCATCTGTCCGCGATCAGCCCCGGGCTGGAATGCAACAGCAAATACGCCCGCAGCAAAGCCAAGGGCGAGGCGGCGGTGCTGAAAGCATATCCCACGGCAATTGTTTTGCGCCCTTCGGTTATTTTTGGTGCCGAAGACGACTTTTTCAACCGTTTTGCTTTTATGGCGAAATTTACCTGGGTTTTGCCGCTGGTGGGGGCGGACACGAAGTTTCAGCCAGTCTTTGTGGATGACGTTGCAAAGGCTGCTGTCGCGGCTTTGACAGGCAGGGCACAGCCGGGTGTATATGAATTGGGCGGCCCAAGGGTGGACAGTTTTCGCGGGTTGATGATGCGAATGCTGCAGGTGGTGCGGCGGCGGCGGTTGATGATGGACGTTCCTTTTTCTGTTGCTATGATCAACGCCTGGTTTTTGGACATGGGGTCCAAACTGACCGGCGGGTTGCTGGTCAATAGAATATTAACCCGCGATCAGGTGCGTTTGCTGCGGCATGACAATGTGGTTTCCGAGGGCGCCCGTAGTCTTGCCGATCTGGGTGTGGAGGCAACTCCGATGGAGGCGGTTCTTGAAAGCTATCTTTATTGTCATCGGGACAAGGGGCAATATACTGCGATCACGGATTCCACCAAAAATCTTTCTGCGTGACCTTCAGCTATAGGCGTAAGCTAGCAGCGCAAGCCCCAGAAAAACCCGGTAAATCACATATGGCGTAAAGCTTACCGATGCCAGCAGACGCATCATAAGCGACAGCGCCATCAGCGCCGCCAGAAAGGACATGGCAGCAACCAATGCGCCGTCTTTGGCGGCCTGAATATCCGCTGTCGCCGCCACCTCAAAACTGAGGAGTGTACCAGAGGCGATGATGGTTGGTATACTCATCAGCATGGCGATTTTTGTGCCGTCCGCGCGGCTGTAACCCAAAGCCCGGGCGCCGGAAATTGCGGCACCCGATCTGGAGGTTCCGGGGATCAACGCCAGCGCCTGCCACAGACCCATGATGATCGCATCGCGCATCGACCAGTCGTTTTGCTGTTTGGTTTTGGCGCCTGTCTGGTCCGTCCAGTACAAGACCAGCCCGAAAATCAGCATCGCCCAGCCAATGACCGTTACAGAACGCAAGGTGTCGTCCAATCCGCTAAGCTTTAGCGCCAGGCCAAAAAGAACCACCGGAATTGTGGAGATCACCAACAACAACGCCAACCGCGCGGCCGCGGTGTCGGTTTTGCCGGTTATAAGGTGCCACAGGCCCGATGCCGCCAACAGAACATCTGTACGGAAATAGAGCATGACCGCCGCCAATGTTCCAACGTGAACAGCAACGTCGATTACCTGACCCTGATCCGGCAGGCCGGTCAGGCTGGGCAGCAAGATCAGATGTGCAGAGGAAGAGACCGGCAGAAATTCTGTAACACCTTGAATTACTGACAATAAAAAGAGGTGAAAAAAGCCCATATGCCTGCCGGTTTGATTCTTTACCGCACAGTAAAGGCAGAGCGGTTGCGATGGAAATCATATTATAGGGAAGAATTACTGCCCTAAAATTGCCAAAATTTACCAATGATGGCCATATACAATCGAATTTTATTGCACATAGGTCATAATTGCTTACTTTATTTCTGAAACTGATTAATCTATGCAGGTAACTTACCGCACAGAAAGACAAGCGACCGTCCAATGGCTGAACAAAAAATGTTGAAATTCGTATCGACGGACCGCGCGATGCCGGCCAAACGCGCAGCGGGCACCCGAAGTGGTGACTACCGTGAGATATATGCAGAGTTTGCAAAGGCCAAAGCGGCAGAGCAGGCGTCGCGATGTTCCCAATGCGGGGTGCCGTTTTGCCAGACCCATTGTCCATTGCACAATAACATCCCCGACTGGCTGCGGCTGACCGCCGAGGGGCGGTTGGCCGAAGCTTATGAGCTGTCACAAGCCACCAACACCTTCCCTGAAATATGCGGACGCATCTGTCCGCAGGACCGGCTTTGCGAAGGCAATTGCGTGATTGAACAATCGGGGCACGGCACGGTTACGATCGGTGCAATTGAAAAATACATATCCGATACTGCTTGGCAGGAAGGGTGGATAACCAAGATTAAGCCACACACAGAACGCCCTGAATCTGTTGGCATAATTGGTGCCGGCCCCGGTGGTCTGGCGGCGGCTGACGTTCTGCGCAAGGCCGGTGTTCAGGTGACTGTCTATGACCGCAACGACCGCGCCGGCGGGTTGCTGACCTATGGGATACCCAATTTCAAACTTGAAAAAGAAGTTGTAATGCGACGCTGCGATCTGTTGGAAGACAGTGGTGTTAATTTTGTTTTAAACTGCGATGTCGGTGTTGATGAAAAATTTTCTGATCTGCAAAAGCGGCATGACGCAATTCTGATTGCCACCGGCGTTTACAAATCCCGCGATCTAAGTGCGCCGGGTATCGGCTTGGGCGGCATCGTCAAAGCGCTGGATTATTTGACAGCATCAAACCACATGAACTTTGGCGACAAGCGTCCTGACAGCGCGGTTGATCTTCAGGCAAAAGATAAATCGGTTGTCGTGATCGGTGGCGGTGATACCGCGATGGATTGCGTGCGCACGGCGGTTCGGCAAGGTGCCAAGTCTGTAAAATGTCTGTACCGGCGGGACCGCGCGAACATGCCCGGCTCGATGCGGGAAACCCAAAACGCCGAAGAGGAAGGCGTGGAATTTGTCTGGCTGACCGCACCCAAGGGATTTGTTGGCGACACCAATGTGACCGGTGTGAAAGTTGCCCGCATGCGGCTGGGCGCGCCGGACGCAACAGGTCGGCAGGCGCCGGAGGAAATCGACGGCGCGGATTATACAGAGCCTGCGGACCTGGTGATCAAAGCGCTGGGGTTTGAGCCCGAGGACCTGCCGTCCATGTGGGACACGCCGGATTTAGATGTGACCGGATGGGGCACGGTCAAAACAAGCTTCACCACGTTCGAGACGTCCATGAAAAATGTTTACGCGGTTGGCGACATTGTGCGCGGCGCTTCGCTGGTGGTTTGGGCGATTGCCGACGGTCGGGATGCGGCGGCCAGAATATTGCAAAATATTGATGCGAACGCCGCGATAGCTGCGGAATGAACAGCCGATGCTTTGCACATGGATCATGCGAAAGTATCGCGTTGTGCAATCAGGACAGGGATGAACAGAATGACGACATTTGACGCAAAATGGGTGCAGCGCGAACAGGCAAAGCGGCAGGAAATGGCCAGCAGCGGTATGTACCGGCCAGAGGACGAGCATTCATCCTGCGGCGTTGGTCTGGTTGTGTCAATTGACGGCAAGCCGTCGCGAAAAGTGGTTGAAAACAGTATTGAAGCTCTCAAGGCGGTCTGGCACCGCGGTGCTGTGGATGCCGATGGTAAAACCGGCGACGGCGCAGGTATTCACGTGCAAATCCCGCCGGAATTTTTTCATGATCAAATTCTGCGGACGGGGCATGTTCCCGACACGCTGAACCTGATGGCGGTGGGGCAGGTGTTTTTGCCGCGCACGGATTTTGGTGCTCAGGAAACCTGCCGGACGATTGTTGAAAGCGAAGTTCTGCGTATGGGCTATTACATCTACGGCTGGCGGCATGTGCCGGTGGATGTGACCTGCCTTGGTGAAAAGGCCAACGCCACCCGGCCGGAGATCGAGCAAATTCTGATCTCAAATTCCAAAAGCGTGGACGAGGAAACCTTTGAGCGCGAGCTGTACGTGATCCGCCGCCGAATTGAAAAGGCCGCCGCCGCGGCACAGGTTAATGATCTGTACATTTGCTCGCTGTCTTGCCGGTCCATCATCTATAAAGGTATGATGCTGGCCGAGCAGGTTGCGGATTTTTACCCCGATCTGATGGACGCGCGGTTCAAAAGCGCGTTTGCCATTTACCACCAACGCTATTCCACCAACACATTCCCACAGTGGTGGCTGGCCCAGCCGTTTCGCATGTTGGCCCACAACGGTGAAATAAATACATTAAAAGGCAACCTGAACTGGATGAAAAGTCACGAGATTCGTATGGCGTCTGCATCGTTTGGCGATCATGCGGAAGATATCAAACCGATTGTGGCGCAGGGCAGTTCAGACTCTGCCGCGCTGGATTCGGTGTTCGAGGTGATGGTTCGCGCCGGTCGCACCGCGCCGATGGCGAAAACCATGATGGTGCCGGAAAGCTGGACAAACCAAGTGGTGGAAATGCCGCCCGCATGGCAGGACATGTACACCTATTGCAATTCGGTGATGGAACCCTGGGACGGCCCGGCGGCGCTGGCGATGACAGATGGCCGCTGGGTGTGTGGCGGGCTGGACCGCAGCGGGCTGCGCCCCA
>CAYZQS010000026.1:0-10101 GCA_964480735.1 uncultured Rhodobacterales bacterium | reverse complement strand
ATGACAGATGGCCGCTGGGTGTGTGGCGGGCTGGACCGCAGCGGGCTGCGCCCCATGCGGTATGTGGTCACCGGCGACGGGTTGTTGATGGCGGGGTCTGAAAGCGGCATGGTGTCGGTTGACGAAACCACCGTGGTTGAAAAAGGCGCGCTGGGCCCGGGGCAGATGATCGCGGTTGATATGGCCGGAGGGCGGCTGGTGCACGACGTTGATCTGAAAAATGAATTGGCCGCGTCGCGCCTGTTTGGCGATTGGGTTGGCTCTATTGTTGATATGGAAGCCCTGACCGATAACGTGCAGTCAAAGACGTTGTTTACCGGCGCTGAACTGCGCAAGCGTCAGATTGCGGCGGGATATTCAATCGAAGAACTTGAAAGCATTTTGCATCCGATGGCTGAGGACGGCAAAGAAGTGCTGGCCTCGATGGGCGATGACACGCCGTCGGCGGTGCTGTCTGAAATGTATCGCCCACTGTCCCATTTCTTTCGCCAGAATTTTTCGCAGGTCACCAACCCGCCAATTGACAGTTTGCGCGAATATCGGGTGATGAGCCTGAAAACCCGATTTGGAAATCTGAAGAACGTGCTGGACGAGGACAACAGCCAGACGGAAATTCTGCTGTTGAACAGCCCGGTTGTTTCAAGCGCCAAATTTGTCGAAATGCGTAAACAGTTTGGCGATGCAGTGAGCGAGATTGATTGCACCTATCCTGTGGACGGCGGAAATACCGCTTTGCAAACCGCCCTTGATACCATTCGCGCAGAGGCTGAAGACGCGGTTCGGGCGGGGGCCAACCACCTGATTTTAACCGATCATATGCAAAGCGCGGAAAAAGTTGCGATGCCGATGATACTGGCGACATCGGCGGTGCAATCCTGGTTGACGCGCAAAGGTTTGCGAACTTTTTGCTCTATGAACCTGCGGTCTGCAGAATGCGTTGATCCGCATTATTTTGCCGTGCTGATTGGCTGTGGTGCGACCACTGTTAACGCTTATCTGGCAGAGGATTCGATTGCGGATCGGGTGTCACGCGGCCTGCTTGACGGCAGCTTAGGCGAAAATCTGGAGCGGTACCACGAGGCGATCGAACAGGGATTGTTGAAGATTATGGCGAAGATGGGCATTTCGGTCATTTCGTCTTACCGCGGTGGCTTGAATTTTGAGGCGGTGGGCTTGTCCCGTTCAATGGTTGCGGAATATTTTCCGGGTATGCCCAGCCGGATTTCCGGCATCGGTGTGACCGGTATACAGCGCAAAGTGACGAAAATTCACGCAAAAGGCTGGCTGGGTGGTGTGGATATCCTGCCGATTGGCGGGTTTTACAAATCCCGGCGCAGTGGCGAAAACCATGCGTGGCAGGCACAGGCAATGCATTTGTTGCAGGCCGCCTGCAAACAGGCGTCGTTTGATATCTGGCGGCAGTTTTCGGCCAAAGTCAGATCAAATCCGCCCATTCACCTGCGTGACCTGCTTGATTTTCAGCCGATCGCTGATCCGATCCCGCTGGAAGAAGTGGAAAGCATAACGTCAATCCGCAAACGCTTTGTAACGCCGGGCATGAGCCTTGGCGCGCTGTCGCCTGAGGCGCATAAAACGTTGAATGTGGCCATGAACCGGATCGGCGCAAAATCGGATTCCGGTGAGGGCGGCGAGGATCCGGCGCATTTTGTGCCCGAACCCAATGGCGACAACCCGTCGGCGAAGATCAAACAGGTGGCTTCGGGCCGGTTTGGCGTGACGGCAGAGTATCTGAACCAATGCGAGGAGCTTGAAATCAAGGTTGCCCAGGGCGCCAAGCCGGGCGAGGGCGGGCAGTTGCCGGGCATCAAGGTGACGGAACTGATCGCGCGTCTGCGAAATTCAACCAAAGGGGTGACGCTGATTTCACCGCCGCCGCATCACGATATTTATTCGATCGAGGATTTGGCACAGCTGATTTACGATCTGAAGCAGATCAACCCAACGGCGAAGGTTTGTGTGAAACTGGTGGCCAGTTCCGGCGTTGGCACCATCGCCGCCGGGGTGGCCAAAGCAAAGGCTGACGTCATATTGATTTCCGGCCACAACGGTGGCACCGGCGCATCACCTGCAACCTCGATCAAATACGCAGGCCTGCCTTGGGAAATGGGTTTAACCGAGGCACATCAGGTACTTGCCATGAACAACCTGCGAGAGCGGGTGACCCTGCGAACCGATGGTGGTCTGCGTACAGGGCGTGACATTGTTATCGCGGCGATGATGGGAGCAGAGGAGTATGGCATTGGCACGGCAGCGCTTATAGCGATGGGCTGTATCATGGTGCGGCAGTGTCAGTCCAACACCTGCCCGGTTGGCGTGTGTGTGCAGGACGAGGAGTTGCGCAAGAAATTTACCGGGTCTGCGGATAAGGTGGTCAATCTGATCACGTTTTATGCACAAGAAGTGCGCGAGGTTCTGGCGTCCATCGGCGCACGCTCATTGTCAGAGGTCATTGGTCGTGCGGACCTGTTGGCGCAAGTGTCGCGGGGATCGGCCCATCTGGACGATCTGGATCTAAATCCGATGTTGATTACCGTCGATGAAGGTCACGATATTCAGTACGACCGCAGCAAAACCCGCCAATCGGTCCCGGATTCGCTGGACGCTGAAATCATCAAGGACGCAGAACCGTTTTTTAAAGACGGCGAGAAAATGCAGCTTTCCTATGCGGTGCGAAACACCCACCGCACCATCGGCACCCGCGCGTCCAGCCATATTGTCAAAAGATTTGGCATGCGCAACAATTTACAGCCGGATCATCTGACGATCAAACTGACAGGATCAGCCGGGCAGTCGCTGGGCGCTTTTGCGGCACCGGGCTTGAAATTAGAGGTTGCGGGTGATGCCAATGATTATGTGGGCAAGGGCCTGTCCGGTGGAACGATTGTTCTTCGGCCAAGTCTTTCGTCACCGTTGGTTCCGGCTGACAACACGATAATCGGAAACACGGTGCTTTACGGCGCGACTGCCGGAAAGCTGTTTGCGAACGGTCGTGCGGGCGAACGCTTTGCGGTGCGTAATTCTGGTGCGAATGTTGTTGTAGAGGGCTGTGGCTCTAACGGTTGCGAGTATATGACCGGCGGTGTTGCCGTTATCCTTGGATCAATCGGCGCCAATTTCGGCGCAGGCATGACGGGCGGCATGGTGTATCTTTATGATCCTGATAACGCTGCCAGCGACTATATAAACATGGAATCGCTAATCGTTGGCCCGGTTCAAACAGATTATTGGCGGGCCGAACTTATGTCGCTGATTCAGGAACATCTGGCGGAAACGCGCAGCGCCCGGGCCGCCGAAATATTGCAGAATTGGGATCAGGAGAACGGCAAATTTCTGCAGGTTTGCCCCAAAGAAATGGTCGCCCATCTGCCCTCACCTTTGAAAGATGCCGCGAAAACGCCGCTGACGGCTTGATTTCAACCCGTTGATCACGGAAGCTTAAGACATTCGGTGACAGGAGGATGTTATGAATAAGCTGAACTGTTTGACGGCCGCGTTTGTTTTCCTGATTTTGGGCAGCACTTCGGCACTGGCCAGCGATTGCGGATACAGCAGATGCTGGGGTGCGGTTGCCATTGGGCCGGGCGGGGCCTGGGGCTGGTCTCATTCGCACGGCTCAGAACAGGCCGCGGTTGATTCCGCCCAAAAAGGTTGTCAGTGGAACTGCGATGTTATCCGGACTTTTTACAACACCTGTGGTGCGATTTCAGCAGATGACGGCGGTATTTGGGGATTTGGCTGGGCGTCAACCAGAAACGAGGCAGAAGGTATATCGATGGATTATTGTCTGGACGGTGGATATAACTGTGCTGTGCGGGTCTGGGCCTGCTCTCATTAGGAGGGGTTTCGGCTGCGGAACGATTGGTTAAGAAAAAGACAAATCCAAAAAAGCCTGCGAAGAAAACCAAGAAAACGCCGGTCAGGACGGCCAAACAGAAGAATCCCGGACTGCTGAAACGGATTTCCCGGCGGGCGCTGCTGATACTTTTGACACTTGTCGCGGTTCAGGCGGTCGTGGTTCTGATGTTCGCAATCATTAACCCGCCGTTCAATTATTATATGCTCAGCGAGCGCGTGCGTGGCGGTATTCTGAAAAACAGCTGGGTGCGGATCGAAGATGTATCGCCGCATGTGGCGCGCGCGCTGGTGGCGGCCGAGGACGCGAATTTCTGCACCCATTGGGGGTTTGATCTGGAAGCTATTCATTCTGTTGTCGCCGGAAAATCGACGCAATTGCGCGGGGCGTCGACGATTTCGCAGCAGGTTGCGAAAAATGTGTTCTTGTGGCCGGACCGAAGTTGGTTACGCAAGGGGCTGGAGGCGGAGTTTACGCTGATGATCGAACTGCTGTGGACCAAGCGGCGCATTGTCGAAGTTTACATGAATATCGCCGAATTTGACGACCGGGTATTTGGGGTGGCCAGCGCCGGGCCGCATTATTTTGGTGTTCAGGCCGCTGATTTGTCCCTGCTGCAGGCTGCCCGACTGGCGGCGGTGTTGCCCAACCCCAAAAACCGCAGTGCGTCACGGCCAACGGCCAAGGGCCGCCAGCGCACAAAATCGATTATGTCCGGTGCGCAAACCATCGCCGTTGACGGGCGCGACTGGTGTTTTCAGGTGTTGAATTAACGCCCCCCAAAGGGCAAAATGGGTGGACTAGAAATACATTTTCCCGGGCCATAATGCACAAACTTTACCACGCTCCGCTATCGCCGTTTTGCCGAAAAATCCGTCTGGTTCTGGCAGAGAAAAAGATTGAGGTTGAGCTGGTCGAGGAGCGTTACTGGGAAGGCCGCAGTGATTTTTTGCTGATGAATCCGGCTGGAATGGTGCCGGTATTGCGGCTTGAAGGATTGGTCCTGTCTGAATCGACCGCCATTTGCGAATACCTTGAAGAGGTTCATCCGCAGCCGCCGCTGATGCCAAATTCGCCCGGCGAAAGGGCCGAAGTGCGCAGGTTAAGCCTTTGGTTTGACGACAAGTTTCACCACGAGGTGACGGCGAATTTGCTGTATGAACGGGTGAACAAAAAGATCACCCAATCCGGCTATCCCGACAGCAAGAACGTTAAAAACGGCGCGCGCAATATCAAGTTTCATTTGGATTACATGGCAGAGCTTTTGGACAAGCGCCGCTGGCTGGCCGGGGATGCGCTTAGCATTGCGGATTTTGCGGCGGCGGCGCATTTATCGTGTCTGGACTATATTCGCGATGTGGACTGGAACCGCAGCCTTGCGGTTAAAGAGTGGTACGCCAAAATCAAATCGCGTCCGGCGTTCAGGCCGCTGCTGGCCGATCACATCCCCGGATTTCCTCAGCCACCTCATTACGCGGACCTTGATTTTTGAAGGCGTTGACCGCGGCACTGAAGGACCGGGCCCTGGCCGAAGGTTTCAGTGCGGTGGGAATTTGCAGGCCGGATGACATCCCACAAGCGGGCAAGCGCCTGCGGGATTATGTTGAACTGGGCCGGCACGGCCAGATGGCATGGATGGCGGACCGGATGGTTTGGCGGGGTGACCCCGCGTCGCTTTGGCCAGAGGCGCGGTCGATTATCATGCTTGCCGAAAATTATGCGCCGGATCACGATCCATTGGAGATATTGCAAAAGCCGGGCAAGGGTGCGATTTCGGTCTATGCGCAAAGTCGCGACTATCACGATACGGTCAAGAAACGACTGAAACGGCTGGGGCGTTGGCTGATTGCGCAGTCAAACGAGGCTGAGATCAAAGTGTTTGTGGATACGGCCCCGGTTATGGAAAAACCACTGGCACAGGCGGCGGGTCTGGGATGGCAGGGCAAGCACACAAATCTTGTAAGCCGCGAATTGGGCAGTTGGTTTTTTCTGGGGTGTATATTCACCACATTGGATCTGGTTGTTGATGGCGCGCAGTCTGACCACTGCGGTTCTTGCCGGAATTGTTTGGATATTTGTCCGACAGATGCGTTTCCGCGGCCCTATCAACTGGATGCGAGGCGCTGTATTTCTTATCTGACTATAGAGCACGATGGCCCTGTTGATGAAGCGCTGCGCCCGTATCTGGGCAACCGCATTTTTGGATGTGACGATTGTCTTGCGGTCTGCCCGTGGAACAAGTTTGCCAGCGCCGCCCGGGACATGGCGTATGACACGAGGCCGGAGTTAACGGCGCCCAAGCTGGCAGAGCTTTCAACGCTGGATGACGCGGCATTCAGGGCGATGTTTTCGCGCAATGCGATTAAGCGAATAGGCCGCAACCGATTTGTTCGAAATGTGCTTTACGCGATAGGGAATTCGAAAGATCAACGGTTGAGCGCGTCCGCCGGTGCCTTGCTGGAAGATGACGACCAAATAGTCAGAGACGCGGCGCGTTGGGCCATCGCGCAGTTGGAGGAGGGGTAATGGGTAAAGCTCTGTTGGTGTTTGGGCACGGATATACCGCTAATTTCCTGAGCAAAAAGCTGTTGCCGTTGGGATGGAAGGTATATGGCACCGTTCGCAGTGGTGACAGCGCGACCAAAACCACCGAAGCGTTACGCAGGACAGGCGTTGTGCCGGTGCCGTGGACGGCCGATGCCGTACAACATGCGTTGACTCAGGTTTCAAATGTTTTGGTTTGCACCGCACCGGGCCAAAGCGGCGATCCTGTGTTGCTGGATTTTTCGCAAGAATTGACCGCGGCGCCCGATCTGGCCTGGCTGGGTTATTTGTCAACAACCGCTGTTTATGGCGACCACAAGGGTGGTTGGGTTGACGAAGATACCAAACTGTCGCCGACGACCAAGCGCGGCAAACTGCGTGTTAAGGCAGAGCAAAGCTGGCAAAAGCTTGGTGAAAAACAACAGCTGCCCCTGCATATTTTTCGTCTGGCCGGAATATACGGCCCCGGTCGCGGCCCATTTGCCAAAGTCCAAAGCGGGTCGGCACGGCGAATCATCAAAGAAAACCAGGTCTTCAGCCGCATTCACGTTGAAGATATCGTGCGGGCATTGGCAGCCTCCATCGCAAAGCCAAATCCGGGCGCGGTGTATAACCTGTGTGACAACGAAGCGGCACCGCCGGAGGATGTGATTGAAATGGCCGCGAAGTTGTTAAACTTGCCGGTGCCGGAAAGCGTTGCTTTTGAGGCCGCCGATCTTAGCCCAATGGCAAGAAGTTTTTACGCGGAATCAAAGCGGGTATCGAATTCGCGGTATCTGTCTGACCTAAATGTCAAACTGAAATACCCCACGTACCGTGAGGGCCTGAAGGCTCTGCTTGCAAGAAAAGACTGATGCGCAAAAAAAAGACAGCGGTTACCGCTGCCTTTTTTGTAATTTGTAGCGATCTTACCGGTTTTGAGCAGCAGCCCAAAGAACCAGCAAAACTACCAGACCGACAACAACGCCGCCGGCTGAGGACGAAGACGCTTCTTCGACCAGAACTTCTTCTTCCATCACCGGCTCGGCATAAGAACCGGCGAATGCTGTTGACGCAGCAAGTGAAATTGCGGCAGCAAGTGCGATTGATTTCATAGTATCCTCCAAATTTTCTGTCTGCTGCACTTTGGGCAAAGGTAGTAAACCCAGCAACAGACCCCAAGACTGTACCTCGTTCGTATTTTTAATCAGCAAACATGGCCGATAGCAATGCTGGATATTTCAACACGTGGCGTGCTTTGCCTTAATGTCGCTAAATTAGCAACACTTGTGTGCCAACTTTCGCCAACTCAAACAATTCCGCAATATGCTCGTTATACAGCCCAATGCAACCATTGGACGATTGACGGCCAATTTTTCGCGTGTCGTTGGTGCCGTGGATGCGATAAAATTTCCAAGATAGATACAATGCGTGCGTTCCAAGGGGATTGTCCTCGCCTGGGCCAACATAAGACGGCCATTCAGGGTTTCGCTTCAGCATATTGGGTGTGGGCCGCCATTCTGGTCCGATTTTCTTACGTACAACTTTTGTTCTGCCCAGTCGGGTCAGCTCTTTTGAAATCGGCACGCTGGTGGGATAAAGTTTATTTATTTCACCATCTTCAGACCAATAGTGCAAAGCTCTTGACTTGGTATCGACAAGAATCACGCCGTTTTTGCGATTCGAAAAATAAGGTTCCCAGGATTTTGACGTAAAACTGGATATATTATGACGTACAGAGGAACTGACATCTTCCTCGATAATCAGTTCGTCAGTGGATTGCGCCAACAGCGGCGAAACAGAAGAAAACGAGGCAGCACCCGCGGCCAACGATAGGTTAAATTTTCTACGGCTCATAAATTTCTTGATTTCAGACGACATGAAAACGACTCCCTGCAAATGACCATGCCCAAGTTATGGCACGAAAGCCGCAGTTACAATTCAAACTGACGTTATTTAAGAACACCTGCGGGGCAACTGTTTGAATGCGGCCACAGAACAGGCTAGTGCTGTACCGGATAGAAAACCGCGAAAGCCACCCCTTTATGATACGCCTATTTTCAGGAATGCTGGTTTCACTGATGCTGCTGTCAGCCTGTGAGCCCGAAACCAAATTGGCCGCCGACGGCAAGCCGGCGCCGAAAGTGTTTCGCATAGGCGTCGCGCAACAGTCAAAAATTCAGTTTCGCACGCTTGATACAATCAACGCATTCCGAAATGCCAAGGGCGTTCAACTGGTCGAATTATCCGCGGAACTTACGGCTGCCGCTGCGACCCATTCACTTGACATGTCGGTCCAGAACAGACCTTGGCATTTTGGCTCTGACGGCTCGTCGCCGATTGACCGTGTGGAGCGTGCGGGATACGCCGGACGGATGCTGGGCGAAAATATCTCGGAAACCTTTGAAAGCGATTCCGAGACGTTGTCTGCCTGGATGCTTGACCCCAACACCAGAAGCGCAATCCTTGATCCGGATGCAACCCATATCGGCATCAGTTGGTATCAGGAGGTGAGCGGAAAAATCTGGTGGACGCTGATCATCGGGTCGTCAAACAGTCAGGCAGGTCAGACTTCAGGGTAGGATATCTACAATGGTGCCTTTGCTGACCATCGCATAGATTTCCTCGATTTCGCGGTTGGTGACTGAAATACAACCATAGGTCCAATCTTTGCGCGCGATATAACGGTATTTGATCGCGCCGCCATGAATGTAGATGTCGCCGCCCGGATCCTGACCCAGCGCTTTGGCTGCCTCAATATCCTTGGCGTTGGGGTAAGAAATTCCCAAACTCAGGTAATATTTGCTTTGCGGGTTGTGCCGGTCGATCCTGTAACGCCCCTCTGGCGTCCGGCCGTCGCCTTGTGAAATTTTGTGTCCGACCGGGTTAAAGCCAAGATCGACTTCATAGGTTTTTATCGGCCGCCAACTGCTCATCAGCGTCAACTGTCGTTCTGATTTTCGAATTACGATTCTGGTGACGTCCGGGCCTGAATACTCTGCGACATTCAGACAGGCGGTCGCACCGATCAGAATGCAGGTCAGAACGATTGAATTCTTCACAGACAACATCTGCAAAACCCCAGATTTTCCCATTCAGCCAATTTGATCCGGGAAGTGGCCCGGATAAAACATGACGTAGCCGATTGCCAATATTGGGGAACAGATAATTTGATTTGACAAGGGAATTAATCCGCAACTGTGTCGCAGTTTCACCAGTAAATTTCCAAATTCGCCCAAATGTGTTGTTTTTATGGCGAATTGTTTCGGAATTTGAGACGATGAATGACCGGAATGCCACACCCCGATTTGGCCGATTATTCGTGATCAGGGCAGAATATCAATAATGGTTTCTTCCTGAACCATCGCGTAAATCGTTTCCATTTCACGGTTGGTGACTGAAATGCACCCCCAGGTCCAATCTTTGCGGTTGCGGTCACGAAACAGGGTGGGGCCGCCGTGGATAAAGATTTCACCACCCGGTTCTTCGCCAAGTGCTTTGGCCTCTGCGATGTCGTTTTCGTCGGGATAGGAAATACCAAGGCTGAGGTGGTAGGTGCTGTTTGGATTGCGCCGGTCGATGGTGTAGCGCCCCTCTGGGGTTTTGCCATCACCCTCTATTTTTTTGTCACCAACGGGTGCGAAACCCAGATCGATGTCATAGGTTTCCAGAATGGTTTCATTGTGCAGCAAAAACAACTGCCG